>CANQLG010000071.1 GCA_947624645.1 Candidatus Gastranaerophilales bacterium | reverse complement strand
TCAGGTGTAATACCAATCTTTTATGGTAATAAAACTTGGTATTTATATGGAGCAAGCAGTAATAATCATAGAAATTTAATGCCAAATTATTTATTACAGTGGGAAATGATAAAAATGAGTATTGCAAGACATGATGATATATATGACTTTAGAGGAGTTTCTGGAGTTGTAGATGAAAATCATCCACAATATGGATTATACAGATTTAAAAAAGGATTTGGTGCAACATTTACAGAATTTATAGGTGAAGTGTATATGCCATATAAGCCTATAAGGTATAGCTTATATAAATTTTCAGAAAAGGCATTTAGAACTTTAAGACAAATGAAACGTAAGTAAAAATAAGAAAGGTATAAAAAATTGAAATCATTAGTTATAGATAAAAAAGATTTAAGACATAATATAGAGAGAATAAAAAAATATGCGGAAACTAATAAAGAAGATGATAATGGAAATAAAGTAAAAATAATAGCTGTTGTAAAGTCAAATGGATATGGATTAGGAATTGTACCTTACGCTAAATTTTTAATTGACAACGGCATTGATTTTTTTGCTGTATCAACAATTGAAGAAGCAATAAAACTTAGACAAGCTGGTATAGATAAAAATATACTTATGCTTTCTTCAACTTCTATAAAAGAAGAAGTTAAAACATTGGTGGAAAACAATATTATTATAACAATAGGTTCTGAAGAATCAGCTAAAGTTGCAGATGAAGTGGGAAAAGAATTAAATAAAAAAGTTAGAGCACATATAAAAATTGATACAGGTTTTGGTCGTTATGGTTTTATATATACCCAAAGGGAAAAAATGATTGAAGTTTTAAAAACTTTAGAAAACGTGAAAATTGAAGGGACATTTACACACTTTTCAATTGCATTTTATAACAAAGATGAATACACTAAAAAACAATTCGACAGATTTATAAATTGTGTAGAAGTACTACAAATGAATGGAATTCAAACTGGAATGTTACATGTTTGTAATTCTTCAGCATTTATTAAATTTCCAAATATGCACTTAAATGCTGTTAGAGTTGGATCTGCATTTGTTGGAAGATTGTCGTTTACAAATGCTTTGGGATTAAAAAAGATAGGAACTTTTAAGTCTAATATTACTGAAATAAAAACTTTACCTAAAGGATTTAATGTAGGCTACTCAAATACTTATAAAACAAAAAGAGAGACAAAAGTTGCAATTGTTCCTGTAGGCTATATGTGTGGAATAAATATGCAAGTTGGCAAAGATATGTATAGGCTAATAGATAAGTTAAGATATATATCAAATGATATAAAAGATTTATTCAAGGACAAGTCTATATATGTTGATATTAATGGGCAAAAATGTAAAGTACTTGGAAGAGTTGGAACATATCATTTAACTATAGATATTACAGGTAAAGAAGCAAATATTAATGATGAAGTGATTTTTGATATTAACCCAAAATATGTAGATAGTAGCATAAGAAGGGAGTTTAAATAAATGGAAGAAAATAAAAAAGAAACTCTAGATGATTCAAAAAATTTTAAAAAGGGCTTTTTTAAAAAAGTTTGGTATTCAGTTTTTAAAATTGAAAGATATCCTGAAATGGCAACAGAAGGTGTTGCAAGAGCTTTAACATATCTTACAAAACTTGCTATAATTATTGCTATTATAGTAAGTGCACGGAATTATATACCAAACTAACAACTCTGTGCAAGAAATAACAAAATATATAGAAGATAATGTTGGGGATTTTGTATATAAAGATGGTGTTCTTGATGTTTCTAGTGAGACACCAATTATTACTGAAAATACATCTTTGGGAAAAATAATAATTGATACAAAAATAACTACAGAAGAAGAAAAAAATAAATATATTAATTCTATAGAAGATGGTATGGGAATTATTATTTTAAAAGAAAATATCATAATAAAAGGATTAGCTGGAAGTGGCACAATAAGTTATAATTATAAAGATTTATTTAATCAAATTGATATAACAGAATTTACAAAACAAAATGTAATTGATTTAGTTAATAGTAGCACAATATGGAATTTTTATTTAAGTTTGTTCTTGATGGTACTAGTTTATGCAATAATTATGTATGTAATATCAATACTTTGGAATGCAGTAATAATAAGCATTTTTGGATATATTGCAACATGGCTTGCAAAAATAAAAATGAGATATGCTGCAATATTTAATATGTCAGTATATGCATTAACATTATCTGTAATTTTAAATGTAATTTATGTGGCAGTAAATATATTTATAGATTTTGATATTAAGTATTTCCAATTAATGTATATTACAGTTGCATCAATTTATTTAATTGCTGCTATATTTATAATAAAATCTGAATTTATCAAAAAGCAAATAGAAGTTACAAGAATTGTTATGGAACAACAAAAAATTGCTAAAGAAAAAGAAGAGCAAGAAGAAAAAAATCCAGAAGAAAATGATAAAAAGCAAAATCAAGATAAAGATAAAAAACAAGATGGAGATAAAGAGCAAAGTGGAGATAA
>CANQLG010000070.1 GCA_947624645.1 Candidatus Gastranaerophilales bacterium | reverse complement strand
TATGAAATAAAAGATAAAATTCCTGCCAGTTGCAGATGTGAAGGTACTGCCGTTAGCATATCCGACTTTAAAAGAGTCTTTGGAGAAGAGCATTTCTCTATCAAAAACACGGCAGAAAGGCTTCATATTACAGAAAAACTGGCAGCCCAATTAGCAAGAAAGTTGAAATTAAGGAAATAGAAGAACTATGAGCAGAAGCAGAAAAAAGAACCCCATAAGACAATTAGCTACTGATAAATCTTATAAAAAGATATACAACAAAAAGACAAGACATCAAGATATAGGGAATAACGGTGAGTATAAAAAGCATAATGACTCTTACGAAATTTGTGATTGGATTGAATATGACCCTAAAGATCCAAAAATATACAGGAAATAATAAAAATTATAGTAATTAAATTTATAGGTATAACAAGATGATTTTAAAAGAAATTATTGATATGGCAACTGAATACGATACAATTAATGAAATTGAGATTAATAAAATACTGTATTATATTGCCTGTAAACATTCTAAATACGGAATTATAGACAAAAATAATAATATAGTGCTGGATTTAATATATGATAATTGTAAAATATGGGCAGAAACCTATGAATTTATTGCCTTTAAACAAGGAAACAAATATGCAATATATTCTATGGTGCAAAAAAAGTTTATTACTGATTTTTTATACGAAAATATATCATATATATTTGAAAGAAAATGTTTTGTTGTAAGAAAAGATAATGAAAATATGCTAATTGGTACAGACGGCAGAAAAATAGATTTTCCTGTCATCTGTCAAAATAATTTTATAAATGAGGTTCTTTCACAAATTCGAGTTATTAGAGGCGGTTATCCTATAAGTAACGGCAAAAAAGTTGGGGCTATAAATACAGACGGAAAACAAACTATACCTTATAAATATAAAACTTTGACTGCTCCAAGTGAAGGTTTATTGGTTGCTGTAAATTCTAATGACGAACAAGGATATATAGATATAAATGATAACGTGATTATCCCGTTTGGTAAATATTCTAAATGTCATTCTTTTAAAGATGGGCGAGCAAAAGTTTATTCAAAGAAGTTTGGTAATATTTATATAGATAAATCAGGAAAAGAAATTGAAACTGTTAAATCGGAGGAAGTTATGATTGATAAAAAAATATTAGAAAAAAGTTATGAACATATAGTTAACGGAAATCCAAATGTATTAAAAACAGGTTTTGATGAAATGGATAAATGTCTTAAAAATGTTGATTTTGGAAGTTTAATTTTAATAAGTGCAAGACCTGCTATGGGTAAAACTGCTTTAATGCTTGGAATTATGTATAATTTATTAAAACAAGGTAAGAGTTGCTTGTTCTTTTCTCAATTAAACGGTATGGAATATATTATAAGACGATTACTATCTGAAATTTCAGAAGTTCCAATGTCCGATATAAACAATAGCGAAAATTTAACACAAGAACAAAAAGAAAAATTAAAGCAAGCTAAAGAAGAACTTTCAACATTGAATATAGTGCTTTTTGAACATAAATTTTATATTGAGCAAATAAAAAATAAAATAGAAAATTATACACCCGAATATATTTTTATAGATAATGCTGATTTAATGGATGATTTTGAGGGAAGCCGAAGAATTGATACATTTTCGGAATTAAAAAATATAGCTCAAGATAATAACTGTATTATTTTTACTACCTGTAATCTTTCAAAAAGCATTGAAGAAAGAGAAGATAAACGCCCAATGTTATATGACTTAAAAGAAACCTTAAAATCGTATATGGTTCCTGATGTAGTTATGTTTATCTATAGAGATTCTTACTACAATATTGCGGAAGAAAAAGATAAAAACAAAGCTGAAATTATAATAGAGTCTAATAAAAACGGATGTTTATGCCGTTTTAATCTGGCTTATATGAATGGAAAGTTTTATAACTTACAAGAGGTATAATTTATGGAAATAAATATATTTGATAAAGAAGGCATATATAATTTAGATGAAGAATATGGGAATGACAAATTCTTTTATCTATCAAGTTTTTTCACTCCTAAAGAAATAAATAAGCTATCAAAAAAAGAACCTTTGGTTGATGTAGAACATGGTACATATTGTTTTGATATAAACGGTTACGATTTAAAATTATGCACTGATTACCTTCATATTACCCTATTCCTTGATTTTATAAAAAGTATAATGTATGCGGGGTCAGAATCAAAAATTGCTGTTTTAGATAATGAAGACGGATATAGCTATATGCTATCTTTCCCAATATATGGCTCTTTTGATAATAACGATGATTTGGATAAAAGACGAATTGTAATATTAGATGATAATAATACAGATAATGCCGAAAATATAACCGTTAAAAATGATTTTATTATTTATAAATACGAATTTGTTAAACAGATGAATGAGCAATTACATAAAATCTATGAGAATGCAGACGAGAAAAAATGCAAAGCTATCATAGGTGAATATATAGAAACTTTCGATGAATATGTTAATAGAGGTCATAAATCCTATGATGAAGAAATGGAAATATATGCGGAAAATATAGAAGAAAAGGGAGATAATAATATTTCTGATTCTAAAGATTGGCAAGGCAAAAGAATAATTTGGGCAAAAGATTTAGAGGATTATTTTAACTCTATAAAACATACACTCATTGGAAAGACAATAGATAAAATCTATATTTTCGGAGGTTTGCGTGAATTTTCCATGTGGGATTACGAATTTGAGTATAAAAACGGGGAATGGTATTTTGACGGTAAAGAAACTAATAAAGAACCAAGTTACTACCCTTTTAAGACCGAAAATACACAACTTGTTATGGATGGACCTATAATTCTATGGTTTGGCGATACAAACATAGAAATTGATTATTGGCAGGGAAGTGTTGTTAATATTACCCAAAACACTCTTGCAAAAAGTCAATATACCTATAATGTAAGTACAAATTTTTCAAAAAATATAATAGACCATAAACTTGTGGATATTCAAATTCATAAAACCGATAAGGTTTATTTTATGGACTTTTTAGCGAATGCTGAGGGTATTAGGCGAAAAGACGGTGATGATATGTTTGAAGAAATTTGGTTTATTTTTGATAACGGATATAAACTTGAAATAACAACAGATCATACAGATTATATGGTTGTAAGCGAGGTTAAATAATATGGAATACACAATATTTTATAAAACAAAAGATAGTGATGATTTTAAGCATAGAAGATTAAATTTGCCTTACGAAG
>CANQLG010000069.1 GCA_947624645.1 Candidatus Gastranaerophilales bacterium | reverse complement strand
GATATTCATGACAAAACAAATGTCCCCATAGTTTTGGTTGGAATGATTAATGCTAAATCAAGATTGAAAAAATTTAACCACTTATATGACAGATTATCTGAAATAGTAAAATTTGAAAAATTTTCAAAAAACGATATTAAAACAATTGTTCAGGAATTATCCGAAGTTGAAATGACAGAATGTGCAATAAGGTATATTTATACGAATTTAAACAGGTTCCGACAAATTGTAAAAGTTATAAATAAAGCTGAAATAATAGCAAAAGCAAACGGATTAAATTCTATTGACGAAATACTTATAAAGGAGGCAATTGCGAATGAAACAGAAAATATTGAAACTAATCAAGAAGCTTGAGAAATTTAAGTTAGAGGATATCGTTGCTCTGACAGAATTAAATGAAAAAACTGTAAATAACTACATCAATGATTTGTTCTCCGAAAATAAAATATGTAAGATATCAAAAAATGAATATGCTTTTTTACCCGAAATTATTAACAAACAAGAAATAAAAGGCGAGAGTAAAAAAGGCTTATACAAAAAGCCAATATATCAAATTGATTTAAGAAAAGAAAAACTTGAAGACATCAATCCTGAAGAACTATTCCCCAAAAAAGATGAGGTTAAATTCTTTAATAACGCAAAAGATTATGATAAAAGAAATATCGTAAAAGTATTAACAATATTCAAACTTGCAGGAAATTTAAGAGGAGAAAGTTTAAGTAAATTTTTAATTGAATTATCGGAAAAACATCCTGAATACAAAATGTCGTATTCAACTTTTGTTAGATATTATAGACTATATTATACACAAGGTATTAGGGGATTATGTTTAAAATATGCAAATTATGCAAATGTAAAAACGACAGTTCAGCCTGAAATGTACGAAGTATTTAAAAAGTATTATTTATCAACAAAAAAATACTCTATAACAACAGCATATAAAATTGTATGTAAAAATTTCCCTGATTCGGATATTCCCAGCGATAAAGCATTTTATAGGCTTTTATTAAAAGAATATAAACCCGAACATATTAAGCAATTAAGAGAAGAACCTATTAATTTGCCTGAATTATCATATAATTTCAAAAAGAAAAAAAATGATAAAAAATTATTTGAAAAATTTATCGATGCCGCAAACTATCACTATGATTTATTAGATAGGAAGAATACTGAGGTTGCAATTTGTCAAAAAGGTTACATTAAAAATCATTTAATACCTTATTTTGAAAGATATAAATTTAGAGATATTACACAAGATATTGTAATAAATTACGAAAGCAAGATGATCGCTTTAGGATATTCAATGGCAAGTATCCGAAGATTTTTATCCGTATTTAGTATTATATTTTCAAAATATTCCGAATGTGCAGAAGATTTAAAGTTTGTAGCCGATAATACCTCGATTCCCTCTCTTGAAATAAGCTACTATACCAATAAAGAAATAAAAGAAATAATAGAAAATAAAAAGCCTGAATTATGGATATTATGTTTAGGGATAACTCCATCTGAATTATCTGCATTAAGATATGAAGATATAAATAAAAATAACAAAACTGTCTATATACAAAGAACAGTATTTCAGGGAATTGAACAACAGCACAGGGCAAAATATCGTAAGCGCCATTTAATAATGCCTTCAATAATATTTAAAGATATTGATTCTAAAAAGAAAGGATTAATTTTTAAAGATATAAAAATTGAAAATTATGACAAACTTATAAACACGCATATTCGCTTGCTGTTAGAGAAAAATGTTCAAATAAATATAATAAGTAAAAATCTTGGATTTCATAATATAAAAGATTTTGCATCAAGGTATAATTTCCTGCTTCCGCAAAAATTAGATGATAATTTTGAAATTTTGCAAAATTAAGCCCTGAAAATGCACTTATAATAACTATTTAGGTTAAGGTCATTTTATAACACAAACCTCAGATTTTGTTTCTCACACACTTGCCAAATTCTCTTGCGACTGCAAGTGGATAAATACAAATAACTTATATTACCTTATTCTTGGACTGTTGTAATTTCACACAAAAGAAAAGGAGCATTTTTTATGAACAAACAAATTGAAGAAAAGAAAAAATTATTTGAGGATGCTTGGAAAATCCGTTCTGATTTTGAAGATGAAGATTTTAATTTAAAAACTCGTTCGGATAATGCACGAAAGCAAATTACAAAACTGCAAGAAGAAGCCGAAAAATTAAAAGAAAAAAGACCTGCTCTGTTGGCTGATAATAAAGATGTTAAAAAATTAAATAAAAGATTAAAGGATATTGAAGAAGAAATTGAAATAAATAACGATTTAATTACAGGTATTACTGCAAAAAGAGAAAAGCGTAACGGGGATGTAAGAAATATAAGATACCACGTTAACCAAGCCTACAAAGCATATATTAATGAAATTCTTGCGACATTAAAAGATAAATATATGAAACTGGCTCCGGAGTTTGCAGATTTATTAACAGATATTATTGCACTTGAAGCTATGAGAAACGGAGATAGGGATTATCCTTGTTCGTTCCATTATGATGATATTATGAAATTGCCTAATTTAGATGACGAAAAACATCCGTTCTTTAAATATAGTTATTACAGCATTCACATAGATAATTATAAACGTATGGAAGATAAATACAACATCCCCCAATTTGAACAATATTAGTTCTTCTTTTTCCCTGTTTAAATTCGTTTTAAGCGGGGGAAATTTTCCTGCAAGAATTTAATCATAATTGATTATAAAAATTAAAATTAAAAGGAGTTAAAAATGTTTTAAACAATTTTTAACTCTCTTTTATATTCGCTTTTTCATTATCAATAAAAAATGCGTTTAATAAATCCGCATTATTTTGTAAATTTTTAACAACAGGCGCCAGATTATAACATTCTTCAATCTCCGGCTGATTACATACAAAATAGTCGATAATGACAGCGATATTATAAACATCCTCCGCCCATTTGCTGATTTTTTTGAACTCTTGCTCGCTGATATTATATCCGCCAACTTCTTTCATATTTCCTCCTTATATCAGGAAACACATTAGCTCCAAAGATATCAAAAAGCATTCAAATCTTTACATAGCAACACATTCGGTTGATTTCCTACTTATTGTAATCGATTAATGTTGATAACCGAAAGGAGCATAATATGGCTGAAAAAGATTATCAATTATACGGGACAAAGATTTTGAATTTAAAAACTCAAGAAATCGGTTTGCTGATTTGCATTTGGCAAAACAAATATGCTGATAAAACTGTGGATTTTGCTACTTGTGTAGACAAAACCGGTATACGGTACAAT
>CANQLG010000068.1 GCA_947624645.1 Candidatus Gastranaerophilales bacterium | reverse complement strand
TGGTTATTATGTCGCAGGAATATAGCCTTTTGTAAGACAAGAAAAAAGAAAAGTTTACTAATGAAATTTTTAATTAAAATATAGGCAAAATTATTCTAAAAAATGAAAATATCTGCAAATAAAAAGGCAAATAACATCAGCTTTCATGTTCAATATTTTTTATATGAACTATATTTCATTTGCAAGGTTAATAAGGATTTAAAATGAGTGAAGAAACAACAAAAGGTCTTTTTCAAAAAAGACTTAGAGAATTAGGTTATCCAAATAATCAAAATAAGAAAGAATTTGGAGTTATATGGTATAAAGAAGACAGCTACAAGGATATTGATCTAAAACTATCTTCTAAATTGGCAAAAGCATCAAAATCATTATCTAGTAAATCGGATGGAAGGCCTGATTTTATAATTGATACCGATAGAAATTGGATTATAGTTGTTGAATGTAAGGAAAATGCAAATGAACATAGTTCCAAAAGTGTTATGACAGAATATATAGGTGATATTGGTTCAAAGGATGACATACAAAAATATGCAATTAATGGAGCCCTTCATTATGCAACCTTTCTTAATGATACAAAAGACGTTATTGCGATAGGTTATAGTGGTACATCTGAAGATAATATAAAAGCAACTTCATTTGTACTACCAAAAGGTGGGGCATTAAATGATATAAGATTACTTGAAGATGGTACTTATAACAATACTATTACAGAAATTGATGATTATATAAAAACAGCAGAAATAGCATTGGGCAGAGAATTAGAAGAAACAAAAATTGTTCTTGAACAATTAGCCTCATATGCAGTAACAACTGCAAATTATTTAAGAGCAAATAAGGTGTCTGCAACTGATAGGGCAGGGTTTATATCAGCCGTTGTATTAGCTTTAACAAATGAGAACTCCCAATTGTTTAAACTTACAAAAAAAGCAATTGATGACAAGAATATACGAAAATCAAGAACACTGGAAGATTTAATAGGAGCCAGTGCTATTGACGAACTTAAAAAATCATTAAAAGACATATGGGAAAATATTGATGATATTCCTGATTTAAAAAAAGAAACACTTAATGAGTTTTATAATAAATTACTCGTTAAATCATTGTTAAGTTATCCGGATGGTTTAGATAAATGTAAAAAATATTACAAATATGGAGAAAATGTTTTATCTTGCTGTATTTATTCTGTATATGAGAATATTATTGTCCCTTTAAAAAAATATACCGACTTAGATATTATGGGAACATTTTATACTGTATTTCTAAGACATGCATCGGGAGATGCAAAAGATAAAGGTATTGTATTAACTCCTAAACATATAACTGACATATTTTGTGACATTGCAGAGTTTTATTTGGGACAAAAATTAGATAATACAACAAAAATAATTGATCTTTGTTGTGGTACAGGAGGATTTCTAATTGCAGCTTTAAATAGAATGGATAAAAACATTGATGCACTTACAATTAGTAATGACAATAAAAAGAAATTTAAAGATGAAATCAGAACTAAATGCCTAATTGGCGTAGAAAATGACCCTTCTATGTTTGCTTTAGCATATGCAAATATGAGATTTCATGGAGATGGAAAATCAAATCTTTATTCTTGTTCTTCGTTATTAAAAGATTTAGAAGAAAAAGGAATTGTTGATTATAAACATGGACAACCAATTAATTTACAAGAAGAATTATTTAGCAAAAATAAAGGACTGATAAATAACCATAACCATAAAAAATATACAGATATATCTGTAGGAATGATTAATCCTCCATATTCTACCGATTCTCAAACCGATAAGAAGAAAGAAAAAAAACAAAGCGGAGCATCTGAACTGGATTTTGTATATTCAATGCTTTCATATTTAAAAAAAGGAGGAATTGGTATTGCAATTGTTCCAATGTCTTGTGCGAGTAAAAAAGGAATTAAATTACGGGAACTAATTATGAAAGAGCATACATTATTAGCATGTATGACAATGCCTAAAAACTTATTTCAAGATAGTCATGTAGGAACTTCAACCTGCATAATGGTGTTTAGGGCACACACCCCACATAATGAATCCAATAAAACTGTTTTTATGGCGCGTTGGGCTGAAGATGGGTTTATTACATTACCACATCACGGAAGAACCGATAAATATGGAAACCATATTGCTTATAAAACAGAATGGCTAAAACAACTCAATGGACTTGCATCTAAAAATAATACGGTTTTCTTAACAAAAATAATAAAATCACCACAAGAAGAATGTTTGGCAGAAGCACATATTGATACAAATTATTCCATATTAGATGATAAACCCTTTATATCCGCACTTAAACAATATAACTTGTATAAATATGAGTTAGAAACAATAGGAAGATACCTTGAACCCAAAGAAATGGTGTTGTGGTTATTAGATAATTATGAAAAATTTAGCATAAAATATAGACCTTCTTTTTATACTAAAGAATCCGATAAAGTCAATATAAATATTAATCAATTTCAAGAGTTTTTATTATATGATTATTTTGATATTAATGCTGGTATATATCATAATTTAGATGAATATGGAGAAGGAGATACTCCATACATTTCAGCAACAATGGAAAACAATGGAATAGGAAAAGAAATTAGTTTAAATGCAGATTTTATGGCTGGTGCTATAACAACTGAAAAAATAAATAGTACAGCCTTTTATCAACCTTATGACTTTTGTGCGACAAGTGATGTAAATGTGTATTCTCCAAGAGAAAATTATAAAACTTTAATCAATATTTACAATTCTTTCTTTATAATTGGAATGATAAATTTCAGCGAAGGTTTTAGATGGAGTTACGGACGCCAAGTCAGACAAGGTGACTCAAGAAAGGTTAAAATAAAGTTGCCTGCCATTTTCGATAAAACATTAAATAAGTACGTTCCAGATTGGACACTAATGGAAAATTATATAAAATCGTTGCCCTATAGTTTGAATTTGTAGATATAAAAATGGAATTTCTATCAACTTTTATATGAACATCTAGTCATTATAAATCTTTAGTATAATAAATCAGATAGACTAATTGTAAAGTTTTGCTGAGAAAATATGGTTATAACTCAAGTGGGACTTCTGTACGACCATGTTTGACACAGCAAACCGTTATACTGAAAGTATGAGAAACGACATATTACTTAAAACCTTTAATAAATATACTTCTTTATACGATTTGCATAAAGCATTCCCTACTGAAAAATCTTGCATTAAGTTTTTAGAAATAATCAGATGGAATGGTAATATAATAAGTCCTTTTGATAAAAATTCTAAAGTATATAAATGTAAGAATAACAG
>CANQLG010000067.1 GCA_947624645.1 Candidatus Gastranaerophilales bacterium | reverse complement strand
ACAATATCCGAAATAACCTCGCTGATTAAGCCGTCTTTTTTTGTTGTATCTAAAATCGGCATATCTATAACTTTAATGTTTGCTTTTATATCCTTTGTGATGTTTCTCCACTCCTCGCAGATTTGCTTATAATTTCTTCCTAATCTGTCTATGGATTTAATTACTAAAATATCCCCTTGCCTCAATTGGAGCTTTAAAGCGTTATATTGAGGTCTGTCAAAATTCTTTCCGCTGCATTTATCAATAAAAATATCTCTCTCGTTTATCCCCAGATTCAACATAGCTTCAAGTTGTCTATCTTCGTTTTGTTCTTGAGAAGATACTCTGCAATATCCAAAAGTTTTTAAATTATCCATAATGGTCTCCCTGCTTGAGTTTTCGTGTCTCAAGTTTATATTTTTTGTTCGCAAAAGTCAATGTTAAATGCGAATATTCGTATATTAATGCAGCAAAACTTTACGAACACTTTTTTGATTGTTTTTGTAGTATTCATAAAGGTGTACTTTTGCGAAATTGCAAGAGTAATTTTCTATGTGGAAGATAATACAATTATCTTACTTCACGGATTTATCAAAAAATCTCAGGCAACTCCTCAAAAAGAACTTGATACTGCAATTAAAAGATATAAAGATATTTTATCACGCAAAGGATAGAACAATTCTTTTCCCTAAGTATTTTGTTGTTTATTTATTTAAAATTCTATTATATATCTCAACAATTGTATCATTTATGTCAATAAAAATAACTTTTTCAAGGCAATCATTATTTGAGATAAATTCTCTAACTGTATCAAAGGCAATCTTACAAGCTTCTTCATAGGGGAAATGATATATTCCGCAAGAGATAGCAGGGAAAGCTATTGATTTAATTTTATATTCTTTTGCTAAAGCCAAAGAAGTTTCGTAGCAGGATTTTAAAAGATTACGTTCGTTGTTATTCCCGCCACGCCACACGGGACCTACTGTGTGGATTACATATTTAGATGGCAAGTTATATCCTTTTGTAATTTTTGATTGCCCTGTCTTACATCCGTTTAAGGTTTTGCATTCTTCGAGCAATTCTCGCCCTGCGGCTCTATGGATTGCTCCATCTACTCCACCGCCGCCTAACAAAGAGGTATTTGCAGCATTTGCAATGGCATCAACTTTTAATTTTGTAATATCCCCTTTTAAAATTTCAATTTCTGTCATATTTTCAAATCTTTTCTTTTGTATTTATTGCATTTTATTTTGAAATACTTAAAGCATAAATTTTTAGTGAACCATCCATATAAGTATAAAACAAATTGGGACCGTTGCCCATCATAAAACCACGATAGCTTACAAATAAATCTTCGTCCTTGCATACCTCTTTGATAAATTCGTTTGTAAAAATCCTATCTGCTCCTAATTGGATAAATTGTTCTTCGTTTTGTATATTTATTTTTTGTTCATTGTTTAAGGTGGTTATATCTATCGGATATGATATCAAATCAGCAAATGCGTTTATATCTTTGTTATTGACAATTTGCTTTACTATCTGTGCAAATTCGTAGCCTTGCTTCATTTCATCTCTTGAAAAGAGAGGACTGGAATATTTATCTTCTTCTGTTTGCTGTTGCGTTTCTTCCAACATTTTTTGACGTTCTATATAATTGTTGTATTCTTGTTCAAAAATTCCGTCTTTTGTTTTTTCATACATTTCTTTAAAAAATTTATCGTTTAATATAAAGTCGGTTTTCGACATTGTATCATACCACAATTCCACTGCTTTATAATATTTATCGTTTTCATTTACTTTTTCTAAAAATTTAACAAATGCTTGTCTTACTTCCTTCGGCACAACTCCTTTTTCATCTTGCATCATAAAGTTTGGATTTAGTGCATTTTCCATATAAGTGTTCATTCTTTCTTTAAGATATGGTGAATATGTGAAATTAGGAAATTTATTTATAAATTCATATTCCAGTGCATACCACTTTAATGTATTGTCAGACATAGGGCAGTATCCGTCACAATAATAAGCAACATCGCTTCTGTCATTATTTTCTATTTGTCTGATATTTAGATATTCTTGCCATTCCTTATTTAAAAATTTTGAATATTTTTTTACCAAATGATTATGGTTGATATATGTGGTATATCCGCCTTCACAATCTTCTACCAAAGTTATTAAATTTGTTTTAGGTTCGCTTATACCATTAATAGATCTTGTTTCGCCCGTCATAGGATCGGCTTCTTTATTATTTTTGTAAGAGAATGTAATATCTTTTGGCTCTTCATCGAATGCAAACATTAACTTGCTGTCAAAATTTAATTCAGAACCAGTATATGCTTTTAAATCCTGATATAAGTTTTCAAACAGTTGTTGTTTATTTTTGCAGAAAAAATTATCCGTGCATTTTTGCAGAAGTTGTTCTTTTTCTACAATTTTATCTAATGCTTGTCTTGCGGTTAAATTTTCTATTTCAATTGTGGACATTGGTGGTATTGCGGTATTACTATACATAAATAGACCGCTTACCATCGCAGTTATAATTAATAACAAACCCACCGTTGATAATATTATAATTTTTTTAGATTTTACAACATTACTATCTTTAATTTCATTGTTTGGTTGTGATGTATTTTGTTTTGCTTCTTCTCTTGTTTCTTGAATGGGAGTTAATTTCGCACCGCAATTGGTGCAAAATTTTTGGTTATCATCTATTTCTTTTCCGCAGCTCGGACAATTCATTATTTCACCTCTAAAATTTGTATATTTTTTTCCCGACTTAATATATTTGCCATTTCTTTTGCTTCAGCTTGTTTAAATCCGTTGCTACCTCCTGTTATTTGAGCATGACCTCCAACTATTTGTTCATTGACTCGTGGTGCAGATAGCAATTTATTGTTATAAAATATTCCGAGTTCCCTGCCTGTCAATTCTTTTGTTAATTGTGCAAATTTTTCTGCACCTTCTTTTGTAAGTTCTATTTCCACAATCCATTCTTCAGAGTAAGGGGATGTGTTGGCAAGTGCTTTTTTTATATATTTATCGTTTAAGCCCGTATCTATCCATTTATCTTTATAATCTTTTTTCTTAAATTCCACAACAGGTCTTGTTAAATAAGACATAATGTCTTGAGGCTTTATGTTTTTAGGTGAATATATGACCGCTTTATTTCCTGCCGAAGTAGTGATATAAATACTTTCGCCATACTTATTTTTTAATTCATTATCAAAAATAATTTTTTGGTCTTTAGTAAATTTATGATTTGTTTTTATCAAAATTTTATTTCCGGTATAAGAAGAAATATTTAAAGCTTGTTTAATTTTATATTCGTTGAATAAATTTATACCGCCTGATATTACTAAAGCCAATAAAAATATAGCCAAGAGCCTTATGGAGAATATTTTTATTTTTTC
>CANQLG010000066.1 GCA_947624645.1 Candidatus Gastranaerophilales bacterium | reverse complement strand
ATAACAGGTTTATATTCCGAAGTTTGATTATAAAATTCAATAACGGATTTAAGATTATTTTTTCCTGCTTGATTTGTTATGTTTAATATTTCAACATAAGACCTTATTCTTTTTTGCACTTCTTCGTTCAAAGATAAAAAAATATCATATCCATCCTCTTCTTCAATAACAATAGGTTTAACTTCTGGCTTTAATTCATTATCTATTTGAGTTTTAACATCTTTATGGTTATTAAAGAAATAATTATTTCCATTTTGTATGATTATTTTCTTTTTTAATAATTCAGACAATACGGTTTTTACTTCCTCTTCAGATAATTCAGAAATAGTAATTAATTCATCAAGATTAAATTTATCCAATCTTCTTGCAATTTTTATAATTAAATCTTTATTTTTCAATGGTTAATCCTTTCACTTGTTTTGTATCTATTTTTAGTAATCCGTTTGTTTTTGCCAAGTTTTCAAGTAATGCAATACCTTTAATAATCTGCCGAAACCGATTTTTCTTTTCAAAGAAGATTTCTCTTGCTTCATCAGATATTTTTATTTCGGATAATTCTTCCACAATAACTTCAACATCTTCCTTTGAAAAAGGTTTAAACTCTAAAATTTCAGAGATTCTGTCATACAAATGTCTATATTTACCAAGTTTTGTTTTTGATTCCTGCATTCCGATTAAAACTACGGGAGCTCCTGTTAAATCGTGCAAATCTCTTAAGGTCTCAACTATTTTCATACGATTAATTAAATAATCAACTTCATCAATTATTATGACTTGCGGTTTTAGTCTTAAATGCGAGATACATTGTTCTATAAGATCCGCCATTTTTCTTGAAGGTGATTCGCCAAGTTCATAAACTATTTTTTCCAAAAGCCATTTGTTTGTCATTTTATTTTGTGCTCTTACATAAACAGCATCATTTTTAGTAGCCCACCATACGGCAGTTTGAGTTTTCCCAAGCCCGGGATCTCCATATACTAACCCCATTTTTGGAATTTCATTTGATTTATCTATAAGATTATTCATTAATCCGATAAATCTTTTGACATTATGAGTTTTCACAAATAATTTACGCATTAAACACCTCTAAATTATCTTCATCAGCATATATTTGTTCGTATTCATCCGTAGATTTATATTCTTTAATCCAATTTTTTTCAGCGTTCGTAAGTTTTTCTTGTTTTATAAGATATTCATATTTTTCAAATCTTGTTCGAAAACAACCGCTAAAATTATTTGCTTGCTCTTCAGTTTGTACTTCTAAACTAAATTGTCTTAATTCATCTTCTTCCTGTTTCTCAGGCAAATCCATTGTCAATAACGGTGTATAGACTTGATTTCTTTTGAGATGATTTATATATTCCTGCTCTGTTCTTTTTTCTAATCGTTTTTTCATCTTAGTTTTTTGTTTTAAATCTTCGATATCTTTTGCTTCGCCCAAGTAATTTGCTAAGGGATGAATCGGCTCTACTCTTTTTGCGGTGCAGATAAACTCGCCATTTAATTTGTAAACTTTAATTGAACTTAAATTAAACAAACTGTACTTAATAATTACCTGTTTTTTATATCCGAACAAAGATTCATCATAATAATTGTTTTTTAGGAATAATATTCCATTTCTATAAATTTTCTTGATAGTTTGAGCCATCATAAGGTCATCTAAAGTATCAGTATTAACACCAACTCCTTTTCCGTTTTCAAGAATGTCTCCTATTGTTTTTCCTTCTATATGAGGGCAGATTTGGGAGTAATGATATTGTTCTAACCAAATTTTTAAAACATTCACAACTTGCTCTATTGTTGGAATATTGGCTTTAAATAATGATTTGTGCAATTTTTCATTTCTTTTTAATTGAGCAGGTTTTTTAATTATGCTTGTTCCTGTATATGATGGGATTAAAACCTCAAAACTGTCTTGCAGCTCTCTAAATACCCTTTCAATAGGTTTCGCTTTTGCGTTATATGGTTTTGCATATACAGGTTGAATCCCAAGATTTGTAAATAAACCTGTTAAGCCGTTTTCAATAAAGTATTTTGCCTTAAACGCTTTACCGTTATCTTGATAAACAAATTTTGGTACTTTACCTAAATTTATTATTGAATTTCTTAATGCACTGGCTATGCATTGAGTATTTTCTTCAAGCATTACTTCAAATCCGACAAGACCTCCTGATTTCCATTCTTGGTATGCGACTAAAGTCGGTCTTACAGGATTTCCGGTATAAGGATGTTTTACGAAGAATGCCAATTTATGACCATCCCCTATAATTACATCTCCGACTTCCAGTTTTGAAATATCTCTTGTGATGTAAGGCAAAACTTTATCATGTAAAGCCTTATTACCTTCTCTTGCCTCTATCCAAGTATTATAATGCTCATTTTTGTAGTTATTAGCAAATCTTCTATATGTTAAATCACAACATAAATTTTTAAACCCTCTTTGAGTTAGTGCCATTTTTGTGTATTTTATAGCTTTTCCTATGTTTAATTGATTTGGATGTAACAGATTTTTCAACAGTTCTGATTTTTCTTCTTCTGTCAGATTAGATTTTATTGTTTTTTCGCCAAAGGTATAGTTATGAATCAAGCAATGCCAGTCATCATTATACGAACTAAGTTTTTTATGCCACTCGTAAATTGTACCTATCGCAACTTTACCGACAATAAGAAATAAATCATTACATATACAGCCGTTATTATATGCCTCAAGAAAATCTTTCCCTGCTAAAGTCTTATTTTTCTTATTGTTCCTAAATTCATCCCATTTTTTAATTAAGTCATATTTAGCAAGAGCCAATTTCTTTTGAACTTCCGGAACAACATAATTTACAGGAACAAGTGCCGTTGATTTTTCTTTTCGTTCTGTTACTTTTTTTCTAACATTTTCTTCTAAAGATGTTACTAAAATTTCATAAGATTTTGAGCATTTTCTGATAACATATTTATTTTTACCAATTGCTTTTCTAACGGCTCTTTCAGATATACCTTTAATTTGTGCAAGTTCTTTTGTTGTAATCCAGTAATCATTTAGGTTTTGCATAATTATCTCCTCTCACACATTAACTCTGTTTTCCCGATATGTGTAGTCAATGTATCCATATCGAAACATATCTTTTTTGACTTTTTCAATATTTAAAAATCACTGTTTAAGTGATATTGCAAAGGCAAAATTTTTGTAGTATTAAGGAATATTTTTTAACGGAACAAATTCGGAACGAAAGGGAACCTAAAATAGTTCCGTTTATACTATAATAAAGAAAAGGAGCAGCATGGCTAGTAAATCAAAAAACGAAGAACCCGTATGGGCAAAATATATAACAGAAGATAATCTTCCAACTGATGATTTAAGATTTTTATGCGAAATTATCGGATTGGAAGCCACAAAACAATTAATGATAAAAGCTCCCGGACAAAAATTCTCTATTCATGCTCATTGTAATCAAAAATACAAAAAACAATATATTATTGATAACTTTGACGGAACTAAAAGCACCTTTAATAAAATAGTAATTCAATGCGGTGTTACAGCAAGATATGCTTATAAGGTTATTAAAGAATATGTTGAAGGGAAATAAAG
>CANQLG010000065.1 GCA_947624645.1 Candidatus Gastranaerophilales bacterium | reverse complement strand
TTTAAAAGTAAAGAATATAATAATATAATTTGGTTCATTCCTGTAAGTACAAAAATAGATAAATATCAAAAAATTTATGATTATAAAATACAAAAACAAATTAAATTAGGAAAAAAGCCATCAATCGATACAATTGTTTTTGGAGATGTAGCAAATACATATAGTGCTTTCTTAATACAAAATATGTTTCCTGTAACGGAACAATATGTAGAAAGCCAATATATAAAGAATAAAGTACCTATAAGATTATCAAATAAATTGCAAACAGAAATTGTAGATAAGGCAACAAAAGTTTTAAATTTATATAATCATGGAATGAAAAATATTATTTTTCCTAATATTGATAAAATATTAGAACAATTATTATAATTTTTTATATTATATAATTTTATTTGAGTTAGATAAATAGTAATTTGTAAAAATCAACATAATGTGTTATAATACAGTCGTATTCGAATGAATGCAAATTTCGTTCAACCAAAAATTTTTATTAAAATTTTAAGGAGGAATCATTATGAAAAAAGCAACGGTTATGAACGAAGTTCAGGGAATCCAGAAGGTTCTGGAAGAGTATCTGGGAAACCGGAAGGCAGCAAAGGTTGCTGTAGAGATTTCTGTAGCAATGCAGGGAGAAACTCAGCACACACACTGCGGAGAAGACTTTTTCGTCCATAAGGATGAGGCAGGAAAACTTATGCTTACGATGGAATCTTCGGTCAAGGAAAATGTTCAGGCAATTCTGAACTCTTATCTTGAAGAAGATGAGGCTCAGGAGTGCATCGAACAGCTTATTGCAGGAAATCTTGTAAATCCAGATGTAGGATTTGAAACCATTATGGTTGAAGATTCTGGAAGTGAACATTACACTGTACTGATGAAGCACAAGCCCCAAAACAATCAAGAACAGGAATTCATGAAAAGTCTTAAAGCAGCTATTAATGCTAAAGTGGCAAGCTTTAGAGTTCCAGTTAATGACCCGTCGATTGATATGAACGGCAAACTTCAGTTTGCATCTGGTTTCAAGCCTGCAGTTGGCTATTCCTATAATGAGTTGGAAAAACTCGCAAAGGAAAACGGCCTTCGTCTTGGAAAAAAGAACGAGTATTGTCTCTTCTTGGGAACAATGATTATTCGGTTGATGGCAGAAGGCTGGTCTGAGAAGGAAGCTTGGTTTGCAGTATGTACTGACTCAAGAAAGTTGGGACATTACCTCAATTCAGTAGAGGCTAAAGGAAATTTTGAGGTTACTGGTTCCAGAATGATTGCATCTAAATGTGATCTTGCAAATACTTCGAAGGTTCTTGCAAGAGATGAAAAAGCCGGTGGTTTCTGGTTTGCTGGTGGTTACTACATTAACAAGGGTGGCAACTATCCGCTCGCCGAGCTTGAGCTCGGCCTAGATTATGATTTTCACTATTACTGCAGCGTTGGTTGGTTTGTGCTTTGAGTAGCACTGTCCACTGATACTGCACCTGAACGATAGAGCTCTCTAACTTAGAGGGCTCTATTTTATTTATGTAGAGTAAAAAAATGTAAATTGTATAATAAAACTGTGCAAAATTTCTCAAGTAAAATTGAGCGAATTGAAGTGCACCCCAAATGTTAGACAAAAAATTCTAACATATGGTTAGAGTAGGAGAGAAGCAGTTTTGAAAAATTAATATCTTGAATTAAATTTCAAAGCCGAACATTTGTTGCAATTAAAAAATTTTACAAATTTAAATGTAATTTTTTTTACATATTTTATAGATTTTTTAAATAAATTTTTATTTATAACATTTATAAAATAATTTCATTTTATAAAGCTTCAAAATCGATTTTAAGACATTTTTATATTTAACTAATAAAGTTAATCATTTAAAATTTAATTTAAATATTTATAAATTATGACTTATATAATGTAAATTCACTAAAATATTGTAAAATCAATGATTTGCGAAAAATACTAAAAATGGCTAAAAAAACGACGCACGAGAATCGATTTTAAGGCGTTTTTTAAAAAAGGTAATATAACTTGTTGTCTATGAATTTAGGCAAAATACTGAAATATAAGGATTTCATGAATTTTTGAAAAAATATTATAAGAATTATATAAAATTTTATATAACTAATTAATAAATTATAAAATGATAATAATTAATTAGAAAGACTAAAAATATTAACGCGTGAGAATCAATTCTAAGAGGTTTTTATAAAAAAGACATATAGTTTGTTGAATGAAAAAGTCTGCAGAAGGCTTAAAAACAGCGAGATAGGACCTTATCTCAAAAAAGTCCTACTCCTATTTGCGCAAAACTTTGATTTTGCGCAATGTTGTATACGAAAAAATAATATGAAATTTAATGAATTGGACTTCTTCTCCCTACTTAGAAATTAGTTTTAGTTAACAATTCTTTATTAATTTTTATAATCTATTTTTAAATGATATTATTAATTATAATAGTAAATAATTTAATAAAATTTTTATTTTTACTCTAATGAATAATTTTTCGTATATAATAAAAATCCAGTAAGAAAATTTACTGGATCTTTGTTGGTTTCTATTTAGATGTCCAACGTTTCTTATTTTGCAGTTTTTGACTTAAGCGCCTTCCCCTTTAAATATTTTGTTAATATTATCGGGGGTAAACTATAAACATATAGAGTGTTATACTCATGACAACACATGCATTCATAAGTTGCATATTTTTTATCGTCATGACGTTCGGTTAACTCCTCTGGTGCTATTAGCAGTTCTGCTTCGCACGTGGGAACATGTTACCCGCAATTTGCCATCTACTACTTTTCCTGCTTTTAAGAGTTCCATTAAAAAATCCTCCAATGGATATAATCTATATCTCTGTAAAGATACCGAAAAACTATATCACATTTTATTGCACATTGCAACATATTTTGTTATTTTTGGTTAAAAAAGTATTTCATTCTTTCTATAAAATTTTCGTTTGACTTTGTTTCTACAATTTGTTGCATTAATTGCTCTGTCATTTCTTGAACAGTCATGTTTGCCATTGTTTTTCTTAAGGCAAATACCGTTTCTAGTTCTTCTTTGTTTAATAATAATTCTTCTTTTCTTGTACCTGATTTGTTTATATCTATTGCTGGGAATACACGTTTTTCTGAAAGTTTTCTGTCTAAATGTACTTCCATATTACCTGTTCCCTTAAATTCTTCAAATATTACATCATCCATTCTACTTCCTGTTTCTACTAATGCTGTTGCTAAGATTGTTAAGCTACCTGCATCTTCCGTATTTCTTGCTGCACCAAAAAAACGTTTTGGTTTATGTAAAGCACTTGGATCTAAACCACCAGATAATGTTCTTCCAGAAGCAGGTATTACTAAGTTGTAAGCTCTTGCAAGTCTTGTAATACTATCTAATAATATGACTACATCTTTTTTTTGTTCTGTCAATCTCTTTGCTCTTTCTAAAACCATTTCTGCAACTTTTACATGATGTTCTGGTACTTCATCAAATGTTGAATAAATAACATCTCCCTTAATTGATCTTCTCATATCCGTTACTTCTTCAGGTCTTTCATCTATTAATAGAACTATTAATTCAACTTCTGGATTATTTGTTGTAATACTATTTGCTATCTTTTTTAATATTGTAGTTTTTCCAGCTTTAGGAGGAGCTACTATCATTCCTCTTTGTCCCTTCCCTATTGGTGAAAGCAAGTCCATAAGTCTCATTGTATATTCTGTTGGTGTAGTTTCCAATTTTAATCTTGAATTTGGATAAATTGGTATTAAATCATCAAAAGATTTCCTTTTCATTGCTTTTTCAGGATGTTCTCCATTTACTTCTCCAACATATATCAAAGCAGGAAATTTTTCACTTTCCCTAGGTAGTCGTTTAATTCCTTTTACTTTATCACCTGTATCTAATCTGAATCTTTTTATTTGTATTGGTGATACATATACATCTTTTGGTGTAGGCAAATAGTTATCACCTCTTAAAAATCCATATCCGTCAGGTAAAACTTCTAATATGCCGGAAACGACTTCATCTCCTTGTGTTGTAAGTTTGTATCCTTCGTCTGTTATAGTTTCTGTGAATGTTTC
>CANQLG010000064.1 GCA_947624645.1 Candidatus Gastranaerophilales bacterium | reverse complement strand
GAACTTATAAAAGAAATTTATCTTGCTAATAATAGCGAAATTGAAGCATACCTAAAAATTATTAAAACAATAAAAGAGATTAAATAGAGGTACTTTCATACCTCATAGTTATAAAACTATTCATCATCAGCCGGAGAATACTCTTATTCTTAAAATTTTGGGCGGGTATTTTAGCCTGAGAAAAATTCTACAACCGAAAACTTGTATCCGCCACCACCAAACCACAAAACACAACGAGAGGGGCTGTATGAGGTAGATTTAAGATATTAGCAAACTTTTCTATCAGGAATATTTAATTTATCAGAAAAGAACATTACTTCTTTTCCTGAATGATTTTTTCCTGCAGAATATGAAATATTAAATTCTATTTTTTTTACATCGTTATATAATGCAACAATCGGTTCAACATTATCATACGATACAACCCAATGACAATTTAATTCTTTTACAAGTTTAGATATCTTTTCATGGTCTTTTGGTTTGTAATGATTTTTATACAATTGATATCCTTTTTCATAGTAAGGTGGATCTAAATATAAAATACAATTTTTTAACTTAATCTTATTATTTTCTAATAAGCTCGCTGTATCTTCATTATATAGTTCTATCTGATTTTTGCATTGTGCAATTTTTTCAATTCTTGAAATTAAATCTTTTTTATTAAATCTTGCGTCAATTTTCCATTTGCCGTCTTGATTATAACCACCTATTGGTCCGCCTTTTAAAACTCCTGAACGATTACATCTGTTCAAATAAAAAGCTGAAAAACCGACATCTAATTTAGAGTATTGCTCAATATTGTTGTATATTTTTTTTTGAATATGCCATTCGTCAATAGTTATAGGGGTATTGTCTATTCTATCTATAAATTCATCAGTATAATTTAATATAGAATACCAAAAAGAAGATATTGCTATATCGGAATCGTTTATATGTATTTTGGAAACCATATGATTCAAAAGAAGACCAAGTGCAACAGCAGCCCCACCTGCATATGGCTCAACATATTCTATACTATCTAAACTATTTAATTTTATTAAATCTATCATGAAAGAAAGTATTTTGCCTTTTCCTCCAGGATACCGAAGTGGTGAATAGAACATAAATAACCCTTATACATTTAATAATAATAGATTAACTTTTTTTCGCAACCTGTCGTTAAAATCCTTAACAATAACTCTATTTTCATTTTTCCAAGCACATATAATTTTTCTTGGCGTATGAATTGAAATGTTATTTTTTAAACTGTAAAAAAATGTTTTAAAACCATCCCTATCAGCTGGTTCAATGGGATAATCACCTAAATACATTTCTTTATTTAACTTTGGACGCTTAAAAAAATTATCTGTTTCTGGTTTATTTGCTAAAAATCTATACATGAGAGTTTCTGGACTTGCACCTCCAGGCAAAACAACTACTCTTTTATTTTCTTTATTTAGTGGTTGTTCGCCATCTAAAACAAATATTGCATTTTGTCCGTCTGCAATTATAGAATCTGCAACACTTGTTAAAAAAGCATAATTTTTGTTTACAGGTATTATTTTAATATCTTTTTTTATATCATTTTCTATAATATTGTTCAAAAAACACTCTGCTTCTTTGTCTTCACAATATAATGGTATTTTTACATTTTTCTTTTCTTCTAATCTCGCTGTCATATCTTGTTTTATTTCAGAAAAATTCCAGTCATTACAAATTTCAAGTTTCCCCCTACTTTTGGTGATATATGCGATTTTTGATACAGATTTATATTTTGATTCTAATGCAAATTTTAAAACATCAAGAGAATGTGTTGTAGCAATAATCTGCAATAAATATTTATCAGAATATTCACATAACAACATTAATAATCTTCTTAATGCACTAGGATGTAATGTAGATTCAATTTCATCTATAAGGATAATTCCGCCTTTATAATCATTGCCTTTTTCTTTTTTCAGTTTTGCAAAAGAAGCAATCGCTGTTGCTATTTGAGATACATTATCTTGCCCAGCAGATAGACCCCTAGAATCATACTCATTACAGTAGCCACCTAACATATCTTTATTATTTGTAATTACTTTTTCAATTTTAAATGTTGTTTGCTGAGGTAGCTTAAATAAAATTCTATCCTGTATTGTATTATAAATTTGTTCATATTCACGAATATCTTCTTCGGGCAAATCAAGTGGTAAAATCTGTACCAAATCTTTTTTATGTTCACCGATAGGTACTAAACGTTTCAATCCTAAATATATTACTGGAAGTATAAAATGTCCATCACCTTTCACTCTTGTTTTACCCACAACAAATCTATATTTTGTTGGGTCAATAGGTTTTCCACTTTCTCTACGATAAAACCCTTTAACATATAATTCTTTATTTTGAAACTTATTTGTTAAAAATAGTGTATGTTTCATTTCTTCAACATTATCGTATTTAGTAAAATGGTGAATGTCCCTTAACCAAGCTCTATATTCATCATCCATTATAGTTTTCGCTATTGGCTGTCTAGTTTCTTTGTCTCTATAAACAAAACTGTTGCCAATTAAGCCCAATAATGAGGTTTTATATGTACCATTGCCTCCAGCAATAAATGTTAATTTGCCCCCAAAATTAATTTCAAGGTTTTCCATTTTTCTAAACTTTTCTACTAACATTTTTTTTATAATCATACATTCCCCAATTCTTATATGTTATTGTATTGATTATATCACAAAAACTGTATTTATTTGCTGATAGCTCGTCGGCTCATAAAACTTATTTTAGATAATGTTCTTTGATAGGTATAATAAGTGTTATTGATATTTATAATATATTCAATTACTAATAAATTAAATAAAATATTTTACTCCCTCGACTAATTTTTATAATTTTTTAGTTTTTATCCCCGATTTTGTATATTTAATTTCGTTATCCGCCATGACTACACTTATCCCTGCAATTATTGCAGGGAAGATTTTAAAATTACCGACATTTTATAAGGGTTGATTTTTTTGTTTTAGCGTTTAATAATTTAAGTGTAAAGCGAGTTTGCTTTATCATGACAATTTCATATCGCGGGATGGAGCAGTCCCGTTTGACTCGACAGAGTCAAAATATAAAAACGAGTCGGGCACCGACGAGGTACCAGACACAATGAAAATTAAATAACATTATCGCGGGATACTCTGCCGACGAGAAAGCAAGACACCTTGCTTTCGAGGAGAGGTCAGTCTGGTCCAGACTGCTCCACGAGTGTAACGCAAAAATGACAATTGAATATCGCGGGATGGAGCAGTCTGGTAGCTCGTCGGGCTCATAACCCGAAGGTCGTTGGTTCAAATCCAGCTCCCGCAACCAATTAATACAAGTGGCTTTTAGCAAAATGTTGAAAGTCACTTTTTTAGTAAATACAACACATTTTACAACACAATAGAATTGTAGTTAATTGAGTAGTTTGATATTTACGGTTAGTTTGATTTTTACGGAAAGTTGGCTTCCTGTTTGAGTTTGAGCTGTCGGAAATAATCAAACTACCCGTTTACAAAACGGTCTTTTTGGACTTTTTTTGGATAAACGGTTAGTATGATTATTACGGAAAGTTGAATTAAAACTATTCCCCTGTCTGCATTTCGGCTGTGTGTTTGAAGTGTACGCTTAGTTTGATTATTTCGGAAAAGTCCAATTTGAAAATTCCCTAAATTTATTATATATTTTTATATAATAAATAAGGAAAATCATGACTGAAGTAAAAATAAAAATAGAATATAACGAATTTGAAGAAGACGGGGAAAAAGTTTTAGAAATAAGATTTTTGCGTGGCGGAGCAGATAATCTTATTCACAATGTTTTTTATAATATTGAAGGTTTATCCGACCAAGAAATAACAGAACTGAAAAAAGAGGCTGTTGCAAAATTTTCATCTGTATTCCCTGAATTGTCATTTGAAGAAATAATGAAGGGTTTTGATGCTTGCGATCCTAAATTAAGAAAAATGTATAAGGAAACTTTCGGCAGTTAAATTTTGCATTGATACAAAACAGACACAATACTCGGAAGTAGTGTTCCAATGCTTCCGAGTTGGATTTATGGTGTTTGTGCTATG
>CANQLG010000063.1 GCA_947624645.1 Candidatus Gastranaerophilales bacterium | reverse complement strand
TTATAAATTTCATCCGGCTCAATATCGTGAACAAGTCTTATTAAATTGGAAGAATCGGACAAGTCGCCATAATGAAGAATAAAATTTGAGTTGTCATGTATATCTTGATAAATATGGTCAATTCTTTGAGTATTAAAAGAACTCGCACGGCGTTTCATTCCGTGAACTTCATATCCTTTTTCAAGTAAAAGTTCAGCCAGATAGCTTCCGTCTTGTCCTGTTACTCCTGTTATTAAAGCTTTTTTCATATATTTAAAACCCATTTTTATATTTTAGCTTTACTTAATAATAACAAAAACATTTAAAATACACATTATGCATATAATTTTTAATTTTGTTTTAAATCGTTATTATGTTAATATTTACCTATGGAAGTTCAAGATAAAAAAACAATCAAGATAGCTTATTGCGATTTTTGGCAAGGCTGCGAATTTGATAAATTAAATTTTATAAAAATTATAAAAGAAAGATATAACTTAGTATACACTGATGAGCCCGACTATCTTTTTTGTTCATGTTTTGGAAAAGAACATTTTAAATATAAAGACTGTATTAAAATATTTTATACGGGTGAAAATTGCGCATGCGATTTTAATCTTTATGATTACGGATTGACATCTCATTATATGACAATAACAGACAGACATTTAAGATTTCCTCAATGGTTGCCCAATGACTTAAGCCAAATAAGTTCTATGGAATTTAACAGAGAAAAAAATTACAATTCAGATAAAAAGAAATTCTGCAATTTTATATATTCAAATACGCACTGTGCCGAACAATTTCGAGAAGTGTTCTTTAAAAAATTATCAAAATATAAAAAAATTGATTCAGGCGGGGACGTTCTTAATAATTTAGGATATAAAATCAAAAATAAATTAGATTTTATTAAAGACTATAAATTTACCATCGCAATTGAAAACTCTTATGTTCAAGGTTATACAACAGAAAAACTGAGCGAGCCTTTAATTATGGGTTCTATGCCTTTATATTACGGCGACCCTATGGTTAATAAAGAGTTTAATACCAATTCTTTTGTAAATATAAGAGATTTTAAGTCAGTTGATGAGGCTGTTGAATATATTGTTGAACTTGATAAAAATGATAAATTATATTTAGAAAAATTGCAAAGTCCTTGTTTTGTTCATACTAATGTTGAAAAGTATTACAGAAATAAAACCATTGATTTTTTCAGTAATATTTTTGACCACAAGAAAGAAGAAGCAAGAAGGACAACGCAATGCGGCTGGATTAAATATTATATAGGTGCAATTACCCCCCCCCCCCCAAATTGCGAAGAAAAATTCGAAATTGCAAAAAATAAAAGAAAAGATGAAAAAAATATTTTCAATGGGAAAGATTTGATTAATAAATTTTTTAAAAATAAATAATTTAGATGTAGATGTAGGGTAGACTTTAGTCTACCGTTTATTTTCTCGATGGTCTTGGTGGACTGAAATCCATCCTACAAATTACAAATTATATTAACTTCTTAAATATTCATGCCCGCCATATTTCTTATCGGCTTTATCTCTTATTAAAATCATGATATCGTCTTTATAATCGGGTATATTCCAACCTTCGGGGTAGCCGTATTTGCAAGGCAAAATCCTATATTTTCGATTTATAATATATCTGTTTATTTGACTTTCGTCATGCCAGAGCGCTATTACATTATTTTCTAAATCATCATGAATATTTTTGTTCAGTTCTTCGCAAAGATTTAAATATTCTTCACTCAAGCCACCGTTAAATCCTCCCATCACATAACTTACCCCCCCCCCATAGGTATGTACGCAGACGAAGCCGGATTTCTGTCATAAGTAAATTCTAAATTTGTTTTATCATAATATCCGGGATGCTGGGTTACGACAATTCCGCCGTGGGCATATTTATCAGGCAGAATATCTTCTTTAATTTCTTTTTTAAATAATAAGTTGGCATTACAGAAAAATAAATAATCGTACTTTTTAAGTTCTTCTTTTTGAGTTAAAAACATATCAAAACGCATTAGGGTATCAAAAGGCCAGCCCAGTTTTTTTTGATAAATTTTTTTAACTTCTTTTTTGTTGTCATAATCGATATCGGGGCTATCCGTAAAAACGAAGTAAGATTTTTTATGATTTTTTAGAAAATATTTTTCACAAGATTTATAAAAATCTTTCCAAAAAACAGTATATTTTCCCGTACAAATGTATAGAATTGCAATATTTAATTTTTTTGCCATTCTATTTTCCTCCAACTATCGGGAACAATGCTGTCTTGATTATTCACAAAAGGGCTTGGTGCAATTACTGTTCTTTCTTTATTATCCCCCCAAAGCCACGCTCCCCACCAGCTAAAAGTTGAATTTGCAATAATTGCGTGTTTGCATTGGCTCATTAAATACATATCTTTCCAATCTTCCTTGTTGTCATAATTATGATTGCCAATAAATTCAACAGGAAAATCTATTTTAAATGTATTGAAAAAATCTTCGCAATCGGTTCCAAAAACAAAGAATTCAGGGTTTTTTATATTTTTATATATAAAATCAAGGGCTTTTTTGTAATAATCTGCATTTAATTCCCAGCCTAAATTTAAATAATCTCCCCTTCTTATATGAATAAACACGGGGTTTTCACAAGATTTTATCTTATTTAAAATATTTAAATTATATTCATCTTGAATATCGGGAAAAGTAAAATCTTTTCTTATTTTATCTTCAATTCCTTCTAAATATTTAGGGTTTTGAAAATAACCTTCATAATATATTTTTTTTGAATGAAATAAATCTTTGTCATATTCAAAAGGATTTTTTTCTTCAATTATCTTATTTTCATATTTTCCCACTTTGAACATTTTTCTTAAAAAACCAAAAGGCAGAGTTCTTTTCATTTCTCTTGCATTTTTAATATATTCTAAAGAAGCAAACTTTAATTTCAGATTAAAGATTTCAAGTTCATATTTTCTGGGGTATGTTCCGTTAGGTAAAACCCCGTTGCAATCAGTTCCTTTAATGATATCAAACCAATTTTTATCATAAAGAATACTGCAATGGCACATCTTACTTAATTTTACACCAAATGCGTATTGAAACATCTGGTTGCCTAAACCACCGTTTAAATTAACTATTTTTTTAATATACCAAAAGAAGGCAGGCAAGCAAAACTTTATCTTCATCAGCTTTTCACCTGTTTTGTGATTTTAATTCCCAGAATATATAAAATTATATATACTTTATTGTTTGATGAATGAAATTTTTTCAAAGAAAAAATTTTTTCACTAAATTTATATTTGTGCCAAAACATTTTATCAGGGTCTTTAATCATCTCTTTTATTTCATTTTTTATCTCATCTTTATCAGTTAAAAAATTAAGCATACTATCCTGAACAGCCTTTGTTGCAGCATATATTTCAGGTTTTAGAGATATATTATCCCCATGCAGACGATATTTTAAAAGAGAAATCGGAAGATTATAAAATTTCACATATCTTATCGCTCTTGACCATAATTCATAATCTTCACAAGCAATATCAGATTTGTATCTTAAATTATATTTGTCAAAATCTTTTTTTCTTAACATAACTACAGGGTGGGCAATGAAACAGCCCTTAAGAAAGTCAAAGTATTTTGGAGTTTGAGGATAGTTCCAAATGTAATTTCCTGTTCCGAAAATTTCAATTGAACTTCCGACAACGGAATATTCAAGATTGTTATCCAGAAACTCAACTTGAATTTTAAATCTGTCCGGAAGCGAAATGTCATCAGCGTCCATTCTTGCAATATATTCACCTTGAGCTTCATCAAACCCCGTATTTAAAGTTTCTGATATACCTCTGTGGGGCAATTTTATATACTTAATTTTGCTCCCCATTTCAGAATGTTTATATTCATTTATGACTTCTTCAATATTATTTGTTGAGCCGTCATCTAATATTATAAATTCAAAATCTTTATAAGTTTGGTTTAAAATGCTCTCAACAGCTTCTCTCAGCCATTTTTTATCAGGATTATAACACGGCATTATAACTGAAATTTTGGGGATATGATAATTAAAATCTTTCTCCAAATTTAAATCTAATGGCATTTACCCCCCCCCCCCAATAAA
>CANQLG010000062.1 GCA_947624645.1 Candidatus Gastranaerophilales bacterium | reverse complement strand
AAATACTTATATATTTTATCATATGTTATTATCTCGTATTTACTTTTTTCTATTTGCTCGTTTGTTAATAAAGGTTTTAAGTATATTTGGACATTGTTATTAATACTTTCCTTATCAAAATTTTTATACTTAGGGGCAAAGATGAAAAAGTGCCTGTTTTTATAATTTTCATATCCGTTTGATTCTATTTCTTCATCATTATCATCTTTTTTGCTTTTCAGGAGTTTATAAGTGTATCCGTTTTTATCACTTCCTTTGTCTACTACATATCCAAAAGCATAATGAATATATTTGCTTAATTGATTTCCGACTTCTTCTCCTGCTTCATTGTGCCTTACCCCGTTTATTCCCGATTTTATTTTATTTTCAATTACAATAAGAGTCTTGTTTTCCATATCATCTATCAATAAATCAATGTTGCCTTCTTCTCTTACAAATCTTAGATTATCCGAGGATAATTTAGTAATTCCCAAAACCTTTTCCGCAAATTCGCAAAATAATTCAGGACTTGATTTAAAAATATGGAAAAATAAATTGGTATAAGTTAATTCATCGTACTCTTGTCTTATAATCCCGATAAAATTGTTTTTATTGACACCTGAAACAATCAAATTAGCATCTTTCAGTTCTTTATATGTTCTTACTGGATTTTTATTGTCTTTATCCCAATATTCATCATTTTTTATTATTTTATCTTCAATATTTTCATAAACTTTTTCAAAATGTTTATTATTGTCGCGGTCACCGTTTGTAATATACTGTTTTAAACTTTGTTTTGAAAATTTAATATTATATTGTTCTGTTATTATTTTTTTATCATTACGATATTCAATTTCATCCTCCTTTGCACCTTCGTTAATGTATATAAATTTTTCTTTATTATTCTTTATTTTTATATCTATATATTTCTTACAAGTTTCTTCATTGTCAACAATAAATAGTCTATAATCGGGGTTTGCTTTGATTATTTTTTTAGCTTTAAATGTTACATATATTACCGGATTAGTCTTATGGATATTGTTTTTATATATTTCTTTTAATGTGTATTTTCCATATGTAACTTTTTCTAATTCTTCCGAGTATTTTTTATAAAAATCTTCATTTTTGTAATTTTTCAACAGATTTTCTAAATCTCCTTCTGTCTTAGCAAGCACTTCCTGCATTGATAATTTCTTTATTTTTTTACCATCTTTATATTCTCTTGTACACCAACGAGTAAAAAGTATGCAGGTTGCTCTCCAACTTCCATTATGGAAATCCTCTATGATATTTCCTTTATCGTTGATATATACATAATAATCATCGCCCTCGTCGGGTTTTATTAAATTAATTACTTCATGACCTATGTTTTCATCTAAATATTCTCCTGCGTACATTCGATTTAAAATTATTACATCTGTTGGGTTTTTAGCTTCTTTTTCTTTTTCCATAATTATATTCTCTTTCTATTATAAATCCCTTTTACTTCTCTTTTTGATTTAAAAGAGTATTTTCAAGCATTTCAATGTATTCTTTTTTTAAAGTGTTAGGGGAGAGGATTTTGACATCTTCGCCCCATTTGAATAAGTGCCATAATATCTCTTTGTCGCCCGATGCTTTAAATTTTACGGTTACAGTACCGTCATCATTCTGTTTCATTTTTTGTGTAGAGTGAAAATGATAATTTAATACATCATCCGCTACGTTTTTTGAAAATAGCAACTTTACATCAAAACACTCACCCTGATACACTCCAAACGATTTTTTTGAAAATTCCTCAAGGTTAAAATTACCTTTATCAAATGTTTCATTTGTTATTTTGACCTCAGAAAATTTATGAAGTAAATAACAATAAGGGTTTGTTCCTTTATCTTCTTCCACCCCTATAAGATAAACCTTAGCACCGTATATTAACCCGTAAGGTGCAAGAACTTTATTTTTATTGTTATACTTTGCACTTATTTTTTTATTTGAAGTCATAGCTTCTCTTATTGTTTCAAGCATATTAAGGTCAAATTTATGTCTTGGAGTCTGCTGAACAACAAACCCCTCCGTCTGCATTAAAATTTCTATGGCATTATCAAATTGAGGTAATTTTTTTCTGCTCAAGGCTCTTATTTTATTTATGGTCTGCTCTATAATTTTGGCTTTATCTTCTGTTCCTTGCTCTTGTTGATATTTTTTTAAGTTTTCAAGGTTTGCAATTTCTTCAGGGGTAAAACTTATAATCTCTCTCATATAAGCGGTAGGAAATCCCCAATATTTTTCTCTTGATTTAAAATTTTCAATTTCTTCCACTTGCGGAACGGCAAGCATAAGGCTATCTCTCATTCTTTCCGCAGTTCTTCGTGAAACACCAAATTCTTTCATAATATCATTTAACGAAACACCCTGCACTCTTGACTGCATAAGTATCATTAACTCTACAATATCCGTAGTTCTTGAATATCTCGGTTTATCTTCCATTTTCATAACTCCATTATAAAAAATTTATACGTCTATATAGGACATACAAATTATATCATTTATTTTGTTTTTATACCACCGTTTTGGACATACCTAAAAATTATAATATCTAAAAAAGGAGAAAAATTATGGGAAAATTTATGGTAACAAATCACAAAGTAGTTAGATTTTTAGGCTTTAAAATTATTGATATTTGGGACGACTATCTTGAAAGACAGATAATTGAAGAAGATATCATTACCACAGGGGACATTGAAGCAGCCAATGACTATCCTGATAATAAGAACAAAGACTTATAAGGAGAAAATAATGAATAAAATTAACACTGAAGAATTATTAAAGAAAAGCGATGAAATCTATTTTTCCACAGGTTTTGAGGATATTGACGAGTGCATGTTGAATGTTGATAAAGGAAGTATAATAACTATTGGGTCTAGACCCGCTATGGGAAAAACTTCATTAGCATTTTCCATATTAAATTATTTATTGGAAGAAAATAAAAAAGTATTTTATTTTTCGCCCTCAAACACGATTAAAATGATTGAAAAACTGCTGATTATAAATAAATTAGGGATAGACTTTTTTCACTTTGAAAAGGAATTAAAATCTAAAGGAAATTTATTTAAAAAAACACTTGAATATTATTCTGATAAAGAATTTTATATCAGTGATAAGACTAATTTAACGGTTGAAGATATTGAAAATGAGATCAAAGAAAATATACCTGATGTTGTTTTTATTGATTACATTCAGCTTTTAAAAATGCCAAAAGCTCCTAATTTTACGGATTCAATTAACCTTGCGGTGCAAGAGCTTAAACGTATAGCTCAAGAAACAGGAGTTATTTTTGTGATACTTACTCAACTTTCAAGAGGGGTTGAAGAACGATGTGATAGAAGACCTTTGCTGTATGACATAAGAAATTCAAGTCTGCTTGAAGAATTATCTGATGTTGTAATGATGATTTACAGGGAAAGTTATTATAATTTTGACGATGAAACAAATAAAAATCTTGCTGAAATTATCTTTCGTAAAAACAATTTCGGGCCGCTTTCCGTTATAATGTTGAGATTTGAAAAAGGTAGATTTTCTAATGTAAATGACACAACATTTTAGGAGAAATCTAAAATGCAAAAAATATACATAGGGTTTAATATGTTTTATGAAGTTTACAAAAACGGTAAACGAACTATTTATGCTCCATCTAAAGACCTAAAAAATGTTCAAAGGCAGATTTTAAACTTTATAAAAACAAAGTATAAACTTAAATTTAATATTAAAGAAACGGCAGAAATTCATTGCAATCAAAAGTGGATTTTAAAACTTGATATAAGAAAGTTTTATGAATCCGTTTCAAAAGAACAAATAAAATCTGTAATAGATAATATTTACGAAACTGTTACTTTCCCCAAAGAATACTATTCCAAAAAGGCTTTATATCAATTACTGACAATAGAAGATAAATTGCCGACAGGTGCGGTAACTTCCTGCCTTATTGCAAATCTCGCTTTTTCAAAAACTAAGATTGATGAGAATTTAAAAGCATTTTGCTTGCAAAATAATCTTAAATTCTCACGTTACATGGATGATATGTTCTTATCGGGAAACAACAAAGCCGATTTAAAAAAAGCGGAAAAATTTGCAATAAATCTTTTACAAGAAGCGGGTTTTAATATAAACTACGAAAAAACTCAATATATTTCAAGCAACAAAAGGCAGGAAATATTAGGACTTGTAGTAAATAACCCAATGGATTGTGTTATTTCAAATGAAAAAAAACACAACTACCGTTCAATGTTTTTTAATTATTTAAAAGCAGTTTATTTAGAAGAACGGTTGGGAATAAATTCTTTATTTAAAAAGAAAGTCGGATTTAAAGAAATAACGGGACATTTAGCCTATATAAAATCAACAGATAAGAAATTTTACACGATAATAAAGAAG
>CANQLG010000061.1 GCA_947624645.1 Candidatus Gastranaerophilales bacterium | reverse complement strand
AAAACTTGCCGAAACCGAAAACAAAATTGCCGAACTAAAAGAACAGTTAGGAGAATACTAATAATGGGCAAATTTGAGGACTACGGAATTTTAGCCGAACAATATTATGTTGAAAACCAACTTCCGATTTCAGCAATAGCTAAAAAACTGCATTTGACGGATAAGACTTTACATGACTGGAAAATTAAAGGGCATTGGGAAGATAAACGCAAAGATTATTTAACCTCGCAATGCTCTTGTAATAAGAATTTATATGAGCTTGTAAGGCTTTTGACAGAAAAAGCAGTAGCGGAAATTCGCACAAATGGCAATTACCCTGATGCTGCAGCTCTTAATTTTATCGGCAAAATGGCTGATAAATTACCTAAAATCAAGAATTTTGAAGAAAACGAAGTTAACGAGCTTATGACAAAACTTTCAGAAAAAGAAAATACAAAAAATGAAGATATGAAACTTAAAATTGCCGAATCTATTAACGCTAAACTTATGGGTATGGGAGAAAGCTAATGTCCGATTTTTGGCTGCAATATCAAAAAGACTGGTTACAAGATGAAACCTTAATTAAATTTGCTGAAAAAGGCAGACGTGAAGGTTTTACATACGTTCAAAGCTATGAAGATGTAAGAGATTGTGTTACTCAAAAATATTTCAGAAAAAACCGACCTTTAAAAGTATGGTTTACATCTGCTGATTTATCGGCTTCTAAAGAGTACATTGATTATTGCAAAGAATGGGCAAGTTTTTTCAATCAGGTTGCAAAAGATTTAGGAGAAATTTTAATTGATGAAGACAAAGACATAAAAGCCTTTTGTCTTGAATTTGCAAACGGTGCAAAAATATTTGCATTATCTTCAAATCCGTCACAATTTCGCAGTAAAGGCGGAAAAGTCGTCATTGATGAATTTGCATTTCATAAAAATCAAAAAGATTTATGGAAAGCAGCATTTGCTTCTGCCAAAATGTGGAAATATCCGATTAGAGTTATTTCAACTCATAACGGTCAAAAAAGTATGTTTTATCAAATAATCAAAAAGATAAAAGATGGGCAGCTTAATTACTCACTTCACACCGTACCTGTTCAAAAAGCTGTTGGTCAAGGTCTTGCGGATAAAGTGGAAGGAAGACCTTTAACAAAAGAAGAACGACTGGCTTTTTTGGAAGAATTAAGAAAAGATGCCGGAGATGAAAGAACATGGAAAGAAGAATTTTGCTGTATTCCCGTTGATGAGGCAACGGCTTTTTTAACTTACGAAATGATAAATAATTGCAAAGAAAAGAATGTTTCAGTTCCGTTTAAAGAACTTATAAATCTCGGTGATTTGTATCTCGGATTTGATATTGCAAGAAAAAAACACCTTTCTGTTATTTCGATTTTTGAAAAAATTGGAAATATTCGTTTTTTGCGTTATCAAATAGAAATGAGAAATGTTAAATTTCGAGACCAAAAAACAACATTATATTCATTTTTAAATTTAAAAAATCTTAGAAGAGCTTGTATTGATAAGACAGGTATAGGTGCTAATCTTGCGGAAGATGCACAAATTGACTTTGGCAAAAATAAAGTTGAAGGTGTTTTATTTACAAATTCTTCAAAAGAAGAAATGGCAACACTTTTTCATATAGCAATTGAAGATAAAAATTTAAGAATTGACGAAAATATCAGCCAAGAAGTAATTGAAGATTGGCACTCGATTGAAAAAATTACAACCGCAGCCGGAAATGTAAGACTTGATGCGGATGATTCCGACAACAGACACGCTGATAATTTTTGGTCTGCAGCTCTTGCAAATTATGCAGCAAGTTCCAAAAGGGATTTTGAAAAACCTTTTATTTTATCGGGAAATCCTTATAAAAACAGTCGTTTCAATACAATGAACAATTTCAGCGGTATAGCAGGGCAAAGAACAGGGATTAAGTTTTGAATGATAAATACATCAAACAAGACTCGAAAAATAAAAATTAAAGAGATTTAAAGCAAAATTAAATCGGTTTTGAAGATATTTCTACAAAAAGGAAAAAATATGTTTAACATTTTTAAGAAAAAAATAAAATTAATATCATTTGAAAAAAAATCATCAATGATGGATGAGCTTGCAAAACCTCAAGATGCACAATATTTTTATAATTTTTTAACCAAATTACCTAATCCGGATATTGTACTTCGCAGAAGCGGACTCGGATATAAATCACTTCGTGATTTGAAATCAAACTATCAGGTCGGAACGTGTGTTGAGAGTAGAAAAGCAGGTGTTACATCAAAAAAATGGCAACTTGAAAAAGGAGATTGCTCCCCAAAAGAATATGATTTTTGGACTGAAATTTTCAAATATCTTGATGTTTACAAAATCGTTGAGGATATTTTAGAAGCTCCTCTTTTCGGTTTTGCACCGATAACAATAGCATTTGAAACTGACGGACAATATATATTGCCTGTTCAACTTACAGCAAAACCGCAAGAATGGTTTTATTTTGATACGGAAAATAATTTTTATTTTAATTCAAAAAATAAAGAAAAAGATATTATTGATTTAAAAAATCCTAAACTTTTGTTGCCTCGTCACAGAGCAACATTTTTAAACCCGTATGGAGAATGCCTTTTATCGAGATGTTATTGGAATGTCGTTTTTATCAATTCATCTTTTGAATTTTGGGTAAGATTTGTTGAAAAATATGGCTCTCCTTTTGCAGTCGGTAAATTTGACCGTAATATGACTAATGAAGAAAAAACATCACTACTCAAAACTCTTATGAATATGATACAAGATTGTGCGGCAGTTATTCCGCTTGACAGTACGGTTGAATTAATAGAACCTGCCGGCAAATCTGCAAGTTCTGAAATCTACAAAGATTTAATAAGCAAATGCGAAAATAACATATCAAAAGTTATTTTAGGTCAAACATTAACAACGGATATAGGTTCAAGCGGAAGTTATGCTGCTGCAAATACTCATCAACAGGTGCGACAAGATTTAATTTTATCAGATGTAAGACTTTGTGAAAGTACATTTAATGATTTTATTATTAAAGTTCATTCGCTCAATTTTGATAATACAAATGTGCCGATTTTCAACATTTATGATGAAGAAGATATTGACCAATCTCTTGCTGAACGAGACAACAAAGTTAAAACTTTGGGAGTAAAATTCACCAAAGAATATATTAAACGTGCTTATGGTTATGATAATGACGATTTTGAAATGGTTGAGCCATCAGATAATCAGCATGTTAATTTTAATGATTTTGATGAAGAACAAAACGACTTTGATAAAATGGATGAACTTATTCCCGAAGATTATGAAAAACTCATAAATCCTCTGCTTATGCCGATAGTTAAACTTTTCAAAAAAGAACGGAATGCAGATGATTGCATGGAAAAAATTGCGGAAATTTATCCGCTTATGAGTACGGATGAACTTGAAAAAACACTTACAAAAGTGATTTTCCTTGCAAATATGTTAGGACGTTTAACAAATGACTGATATTGACTTAAAAAAAGCATTTTATATGGAGCCGAAAGAGATTGTTAAATACTTTGAAAGTAAAGGTTTAAAACCGTCTTTTGATTGGTATGAAGTTTACGAGGATGCACACGCAAAAGCCTTTACCGTTGCTAAAATGACACAGGCTGATTTATTAAAAGATACACATGATATGCTTACAACCGCAATAAAAGAGGGTTGGAGCGAGGGCAAATTTAAAAAAAATGCAACCGAACTTTTTCAAAGAAAAGGCTGGGTAGGCAAAAAAGAAGTCATAAATCCAAAAACAGGTAAAAGAACGAGCGAGCAGAGTGCGAAGCGAAGCGGAGACACGTTTATTGCGAGCGAAGTGAAAACCGTTGAACTCGGTACACCTCGGAGAATTAAACAGATTTTTCAATGCAATATGCACTCTGCTTATGCTGTCGGAAAATACAAAAGTCAAATGGAAAAGTCTGATGTTGCTCCATATTTTCAATATTCCGCAATACTTGACGGTAAAACAAGACCTGAACATAAGGCAATGCATGGAAAAGTTTTCAGATACGATGATCCGATTTGGAATACAATGTATCCGCCTAACGGTTGGCATTGCCGTTGTACAGTTAAACAATTAACAAAAGGCGATGTAAGAAGAAAAGGTTTAACTGTTGAAAGCTCAGAAAACCATTTAAGAGAAGTTACGGAAATTGTCGGCGGTGAAGAAAAGCCCAATACAGTCTATACCTTTTCAAAAAATGGAAATATTTATGAACTCAAACCCGATGCAGGGTGGGGAACTAATCAGGCATTAAATTCTTCAAATTATGATTTATTGCTTTATGATAAAATGAAAGATTTTTCTTATGGCTTAAAAACACATTTAATTGATGAATTAAATACAACCCCTATTTCAATAAATAAGGTTCAACGAACAATAGAAAA
>CANQLG010000060.1 GCA_947624645.1 Candidatus Gastranaerophilales bacterium | reverse complement strand
AAAGAAAGCCATTTTGAATGTTCTACGTTATCATCATAATGTTCAAAAGCTGACCCTGTATTATAAGGAGGATCTATATAAATGCACTTAATTTTCCCCGTATAATCCTGTTCAAGAGCTTTTAGTGCAAGCAGATTATCCCCATGGATAAGCATATTTTCAGTATTTTTATCTCCATAAGACTTCTCGGGAATTTCTTTTAATATCCTCGGCTCAAGATTTATTTCCCTATCTTTTCCTATCCAAGTTAATTCCAGTTTTTGCTTTTTAGTGTTCATTTATTAACCTCTAAATTTATTAAATTTTGTTATAATATCTTGCTAATCATATTGAAAAATATGTGCAGATGTTGTATAATATTAATACGTCGAGACTGCGTCAAATTGCAGGTTTGAAATTTTTCAACTCGACGTCTTTTTGTTTTTTGGAAGTATTATTATACCATTTGGACTAATTATAGAATTTTCTATTTTATTATAGTAAGTACAGTCATCTTTCTCATACTTTCTAAATATAGCCCCTGCTATAAGATCAGCAAATTGAATACCTGTACTTAAATGTGATGGTGCAATAAATAAGCCTTCGATTAAATGATTATTTACAAGATTAAGCTTTTTATCTATATTTAAAACCATATAGTGATAGTTTCTTAATCTGTTATCTTCACAAGAAATTCTATTATCTATAATAATCATCCCATTAAATTTCTCTCCTGTGTTTTTAGATAAATCTTCTAAATATTCTTGAAAACAATCCAAAACCTTATAATAACCAAGACAATATAAGTCATCTTTGTTTGAAACTACTTTCTGTTTATAAGCTTCATCAATATCAATAATGGCAGAAATTATTTTTGCAGATTTATAAGAGGTGATAATATCATATAATTTCAAGCGGACTTCATTTCTTTGTTCAAAAGTTAAATGTTTCATTCCGTTTTCATTATCTTTATTGTGTGGTGCAAAATATCTCCACTTAATTTCAGAAGTTATTTGATATTCTTGTTTTATATCTTGTAATTTTTTATCAATTTCATGCCAATGTTTTTCGGGAATTATAACTCCGCCTATAACAAAATTTTTTGAATGATATTTGTCTTGTGGTGTTGCACTTCCGGATTCATCTACAAAAAATAAATGCATTTATACTAACCTCCAACGAATTAAAAACAGTTCTTTTTCAGCTATTCTTTGTTTTAGATGTTCTTCGATTTTATCTATAAGTTCTTCTTTCTGCTTGTCTACTAAATCTTGTGAGTCAAAAAGTTCTCTTCTCATTTTATTTCTTTTTGCTTCCATATCTTTTATTTCTCTTTGAGCTTTTAGTTTTTCTTCTAATTGTAAAATATTTTTAGCTTCGGTTTTTTGTGTTCTTATATCTTTATCTAATTGTTTTAGTGCTATTTCAAGACTATTTTTTCTATCCTCTGCCCATTTATCAAGTTTGGTTAATTCTTCATCAAAAAATTTAGAATTTCTTTGTGATACAGAATTAAGTAATTCATTTTTTTGTTCTGTTATATATTTATCTAATTTTTCTATATTAGGGGTTTTTGTAACTTCTTTTATTTCCAATACATCAAGCATAAACATTTTTTCACATTGTTCACAATCAATAAGTTCTCCGTTATCCTGATATCCTGCAAAAAGTAAGTAATCTTCATCTTCAAAAGAGCTTACATTTAATGATTTCAATATTATCCACCCTGATTTATTAATAAGATTCTCTAATATAGATATTTTATGACTTTTATCTTTTGTATAATCAAATACAAGTTCTTTTGGCGAAAGCTCAAGATTTTTGTAAGTGTTTAATATACGTTGTGCAAGCGGATGTCCTGCACGGTATGTGTTTGCATCTTCGACATTTTTACCTAATTTATATGGACCTTTATTTATGTTGAGATCTAAATAGGGATTTTTATCTAACATAAAGAACATTTTTTTATCATCAAAAGTAGCACAATCAGCTAAACAATATTTTGTTAAATCCCAAAGTTTCTGTTCAAATTTATTTAGGAATTTTTCGGTATTATCTTTGTTAATTTTAAGCTTTTGTGCAACATCAACATCAAAATTTTCAAGAAGTTTTTTTCTTGTTTCAATCATTTTTTCATCAATATCGGCTTCCATTGATTTTTGAAGTTCGTCAAAACTTTTATTTATTTCTTCTTCCGATCTGCAATTCTGAAGAATTTCTACAATTCTTTTTTCAAAATCAATCCCTGAGCCTATAGCACCAAGCACCTCATCACTGGCTCCAAAAACTCCGTCAAATAATTTAAATTTTTCACTCAATAGTTCAAATACTCGAACATCTGCTGCATTTTTAATATTTAAAAAATTTACAACTACTACATCATGCTTTTGTCCGTACCTGTGACATCTTCCAATTCTTTGTTCAATCCTTTGCGGATTCCATGGTAAATCATAGTTTACAAGTAATGAACAGAATTGAAGATTTATACCCTCTGCAGCAGCTTCCGTTGCAATCATAATTTCAGCTTCATCTCTAAAGTATTCAACAATTGCAGCTCTTTTATCTGCCGTTTTAGAACCGGAGATCTTATCTGTACCTTTGTATTTTTCACACCAATTTTTGTAAATTTCTTTTGACTTTTCATCATTATTAGAACCGTTAAATAAAACTATTTTTCCGCTATATTTTGTTTTCTCTAAAACTCTTTGTAAATATTGTTGTGTTCTTGTTGATTCCGTAAAAATTAAAGCTTTTTTACTGCCTCCATTCTTTGTATTTTCAGAAAATCCTTTTTCTAATGCGGTTAATAATTTTTCACCTTTTGCGTTTTTATCAATTTTTTTAGCAAGTTCATGAAATTTTGTAAGAAGTTCTTTTTCTTCTTTTATTTCCTTTATTTCTTCAGGTGTATAATAATCTTTCTCTTCTGCTGTTTCTTCTGAATCTTCCTCTTCATCATCACACCATTCTTCTTTTAACTCATCAAAATTTTCAAGATTATCTTGAAGTTCTTGTTCTTCTTCGTCAACTTTAGTATGATTATCATCAATTATATTTTGCAGTTTTTGTGCCAATCCGCCTAATGTTCCGGAGATAGCAAATGTAGAAGAAGCCAACAATCTGCGAACAATTAATGTCATCAATTTTCTTTGTCTTTGAGGTAAAGCATATAGTTTAGGACGGCTCAGATACTCGGATAAACCGAGATATAATTCATGTTCTTCCTGTGTTGGAATAAATTTTTCTGTTATAGCAATTCTATTTGTATATTTAATATACTCTAAGACTTGTTTTCTTAAGGTTCTTTGACATATCGGAGCAATTCTCTCTTTTAATTCTGCAAAATCTACTCGTTGCCCTGTTCTGCAATATTGAGCTTTAAAACTTGGTAAATCACCAAAAGTATAATCATCAATAATACTTACTAGTCCGTATAATTCCAATAATGAATTTTGTAAAGGGGTAGCGGTTAATAATATTTTATTTTTTTCTAAAATAGATTCTTTTATTGCGTTTGATATCTTATTGCTCTTTTTATATACATTTCTTAGTCGGTGTGCTTCATCTATTACAACTAAATCCCAATTTATTGCTTTTATGAATGGTGCTTTGTTACGAACAAAATTATATGAACTAATAACAATTTTATCTTGTTCAAAAGGGTTTAAATTGCCTGATTTAATTTCATCATTAAATGTTTTAGCTTCTAATATAACGGATGGTAAAAAGAATTTTTCTTCTAATTCCAGTTGCCATTGTTTTCGAAGTGATGATGGCATTATAATCAAAATCTTCTTTTTTCTTTCTGCCCAGTATTGAGAAACAATAATACCTGCTTCAATAGTTTTTCCCAATCCTACTTCATCCGCTAATATTGCACCTTTTGACAAAGGGGATTTAAATGCAAACAATGCAGCATCAATCTGATGAGGATTTAATTGCACTTGAGCTTCGGATAATGTCCTTACAAATTTTTCAATAGTTTCAGAAGAACACCTCTTTGTTAAATCATATGCATAATATTTAGCATGATAATCTGTTTTCATACTTTTTTGATTTTATATCCCTTTTATTTAATACTATCATAAAAAATTAATTTATAATTATTTATTAATAAACCAATTAGCGAACAAGGATAATAACGGATGGTCGGAGTCAAAAAGTAAAAAGCCTTCATCAACTTCTTGATATACGGGTTGTTCCATTACTCTTTTATTGTGTTCCAAAACCCTTCTGTTGTGTTCTTCTATCTCCTTAAACATTCGTTCTCTTGACTCAGCTACTTTTTGAGCAAGAGCTCTGCGTTCTTCTTTTGTCAGCCCGTCATTTGGTTCAGGGAATGGATTTTCGGTTTTTAAAGTATTGTTCTTTATTTCATCAATAAGCATAGATAATCCGACCACTTTTGCATTAATGGATTTGAAGATTTCTTCAAATCTGCCCTCTTTTGCATATTGAGCTTCCGTTTTGCCGTC
>CANQLG010000059.1 GCA_947624645.1 Candidatus Gastranaerophilales bacterium | reverse complement strand
TTTTTTCAAAATTGTTCATAAATTGACCTCATGATACTCTTAAAACCAATTTTCGTCTCCAGTATACCGTCTCGGGCAAAAATTACAGCCCTTTTTAGAGATATCTTTACAAAGGGACATAAATAAGAGTAATGATTTTGGTAGTAGGTCATTTTGTTCTATTACTTAGTTATAATCTATTTTTTATTACCTTGTATATCACATTGGTATTCATATTGTTTTACATAGTAATTAAAATCATTATTTATTGATACTGAATTATGAGGTAGAAGTAAGTATTTCCATTGTTTACCATTATTCTTGGTCGTAAATTCGGAAGCATTTCTGCAATATTCATAAGCTGCATTTGCTTTTTGGTGAACTTCTTCTGTAGGTATATCTTTTTCTTTTTTTGTTTCAACCAAATATATTGTATCTGTTGTTTCTACTACAAAATCAGGTTCATAGTTACGTTTGTTATTATCCCATGTTATATTAAATTGACCCGGTGCAGGTCTGAGCCATTTTATAACTTCGTCGTCATCTTCCAAAATAATAGAAAAATCTTTTTCTGTTTTTGAATCAAATGTATATTCATTATGACAGGCTTTTTTAAATCCCGTAAATAATAATGTTCTTATTCTGTTTGTCGGTTCAATTGTAGTTCTATAATCAAAAACTTCATCCTGCTCATATTTTGTTATATTCCACCTTACAATAGGTGTAAGCCCTCTTACATCAGGTACTTCATACTTCACTACTTCTTTTCTAAAATGTTCCATTAGTTGAGGTTTTATAAATTCAGTTATATCTTTTTTCCTGTATTGTACAACATTTTTAACCTCTTCCTCGTTTAAGTAGGTCTTTAATTTTTCTAAAACCTGTCTTGCAAGTTTAAACAACAACTTTGAGGTTGTATCATAGTTAACTTCAGGAATATTAATAAGTTCATTAACAATAATATTATCTAATTTATCATTTACATAAGTTCCAAAACTTTGTATTGTATCGGTTTCAAGTTTTCTTAGGGTGGTTCTTTTAATTTCTTCTGAAACAGGTTGATAATTAAGATTTTTAATATCTAAATCAAAATCATCAAACCATACCTTGGTATCGGCAGGAATTACCATAATTTTTGGTATTTCTATAATATTATCTTGAATTTTCTTTACTTGTTCTTCTACGTTTTCTTTGATTTTAGTTTTTAGTAATTGTTTTTCATCACTATCAAATAATCCTAATTGGGATTTGTTTTCTATATTTGCAATTGAGTTTTTAACAGCCGTTTCTATAATTTCTTGTTTTGTCATAGATGCAATATTTTTACCATGTTTAGCTATTTCATATGTTGCTTTATGAATAGCTTTATTTGCTTCTAAATTAATTTTTGCATTTTGTTTTTCAACGTTATCTATAATTTGTTCAATTCTTTTTTCTTCCTCGATAAACTCCTGTTCAATTTTAGAAACAGTTGTTATTACTTCTTTTTTATGGTTAATTTCTTCTTCATCAATCTCGATAATGTTTTCTTTTTTAATTATTGATCCTTCTTTTTGTGCTTCTTCAATAATTTCTTGAAACTTATCGTGAGCAATAATTGTTAATTTATCGGCTTTCGGATTTCCTGTTCTTTCTCCATAGGGTAAACGTAAGCCTCTACCGATTGTTTGTTCTCTTAGAGTTGTAGAAGTTGCAGTTCTTAGAGGAATAATAGTATATAGGTTTGTAACATCCCATCCTTCTTTTAACATATTAACGTGGATTACTATTTCAATTTTATTATCAGGATCTTCCAAGGTAAGAAGTCGTGCAATATTTTCATCTTTCTCAGCACCCTTTTGTTGAGAATGAATTTGTATTACTTTATCTTTATAATAACCCTTGAAAAACTCATCCGATTTAATATGAGTTTCAAGCCATTGTGCGTGATTTGTATCTTTTGCAACAACAAGTACAAAAGGTTTTACTAATTTTTTATTGTTTGTTCTTGAATAAACATCAAGGTATATTTTGGTATCTTCATGAATTTTAATACCGTCTTCCAATTTTAAAATATCCAATTCTTCTTCCGAAAGTTGTTTAGGGTCAAAGTTTTTTCTTGTTGCAACAGCCGGTTCTTTAACAAATCCGTCATTCATTGCTTTGGCTAAAGAATATTCATATACAACATTTTTGAATTTCTCTGTTCTGTTTCCTTTTTCAATTTGTGGAGTTGCTGTAAGTTCAAGCCCTAATATCGGGTTTAATTCATTTATAACCCTCATACCTGCATCTGCACGATAATGATGTGATTCATCCATTAATAAAACTAAATCCTGTAAACTGATCAAATATTCAAAATATGATTCTCCAAGGTACTCGGATAATCTTTTCATTAGAGGTTCTTTACCATTTCTGGTTTCTGAATTAATTTTAGAAATATTAAAAATATTTATTCTCACACGTTTAAATAAAGTATTGGCAATATTTGTAACTATATTTTGGTGTTTGTTGTAATTATCCCCTGTAATAATTTGCGGTTGATTAACTGCAAACTGTGAGATTCCCTTAAAAACATACTTTTGACTGCTCGGATTACCAAAATCATCAATCAGCTTATTATAAATCGTCAAATTTGGAGCAAGCACAAAAAAATTATTTATCTTTTTTTCTATATGCAAATAAGCAATAAAAGCTCCCATAAGACGTGTTTTCCCTACCCCTGTGGCTAAAGAAAAACAGATGTTTGGAAAATCTCTTTCAAAATCAGAGAATTTTTTAACTTCTTCAAACTTTGAGCCAAGTTCTTTAATTTTTGCTTTTGCTTCGTTAAGGTTTATATTCTTTTTAAGTTCTAAAACCTCAGCAATATCGGAAAGTATTTCTAAACTTTCCCACTGTGGTTTTCTAAGACTTAGTCTGTTTTTTATTTCATTTGCTGTTTTGTTCATATTAATCCTCTAAAACTTTTAATGATTTAAGATATTCTCTTAATTTATCTGTTATTTCTTCATTCATTTTCATTAATAAATCAGTTCTTTTCCGATTTTCATTTGAATTTTTTCTGTACTCTTTTCTACATTCTTCATCTTCTTCAAATTTTACATTTTCATAGGCAATGATTTGTAACCTATTTTCTTCTCTAAATTTTTCAAAGAGATCAAACAATTCTTTTGATATAAAAGGAGCATTTTTATGTAAAGTATTTTGAAATAACATAAAATTTTCTTGAGCTTTTTTGTATCTTTCTTTAAAAATTTCTTGCTGTTCTTTTTTATCTTTTGGTAAAGAATCCCATTTCGGAAAAAGCAGGATAGTTGATAGCAACATCTGAAAACTAAAATCTGATAATTCCCGATAAATTTTAAATTCTGCATCAAATTGGGTCTTTGATATGTAATTTAATTTCTCATTTTTTGCTTTTAAATTTTCAATTTCTTTTGTAAATTCAGATTTTTGTTTTTCTATTTGTTTCTGAAACTCCGCCTTTTGTCCTTCTTTAATTCTATTTAACCAAATAGTCCATAATGCACAAATACATATAACAACTAAAAATGAAATTGCCGTTGATATTCCTAGTAATTGACTAATAGATAAAGAAAGTTCTTTTATCATTTATCCTTCTTCTTTCTCCTCAAAATCATCTTCACCATCAACGAATTCTTGTTCTTCTTCTATTACATTCAAATTGTATTCAAGTTTTCCGAATTCGCAACGGTTAAGAAGCATTTGAGGAATTTTCTTTACGGTTATATTTGAATAGGCACTACCAACACCTTCCTCAAAATGAGTTGCACATATTAACAAGCTTTCATTATCTTCAAGTTTGTTGTGTATCTGATTTAATAAATCATGTGATAAAAATTGAGTTGTTGTAAAAATAAAATCTTTTTCTGTTGAAAAACCTTGTTTATAAACGTTGTTTTCACTTGGAGAGAACTTATACCCTTCATGTTTTGCCATAGCTTCCGCTAACATTTCAGCATCATATCTCGGGTCAATTATCCAATTACCAAATTCATCTTTTTTAAGTAAAGAGGGTGCTAATTCATAAAATTTATATCCGCCTCCGCCTTTCCAATTAACTGCTTTTGATATTCCGCCTTGATCGGTACCGTCTACAACTTGATGCAATCTCGGTTCACAATGAGTATAACAATGGTCTCCAAGTTCAATACCAATCCATTTTCTGCCCATTTTATGAGCAACTGCAGCTGTTGTGCCTGAGCCTAAAAAAGAATCAAGAACGAAATCACCAACATTTGACCCAAGAGTTAAGACTCTTTCAATTAGCCGTTCAGGCTTTGGTGTTGAAAAAACATCTTTATTATTGAAAAATTTAACTTCCTTTTTTGCTTCATCATTATGACCAACTTCATTAAAAGTCCATATTGTTAACGAAGTGACTCCTTGCTTAACTTCTGATAAAAATCTTTTTATTGCAGGAACACTTTCTCCTTGAGGTCCAAACCATATTCTATTATCAGCTTTCAATTGCTCAAAATTTTCTTTTGAATATCTCCAACTTGTACCTGCTGGTGGTAATACTTTTCTGCCATTTGGTGTAGTAATTTCATATATGTCTTTTGGTGTAATTCGTTTTACAGATATATCACCAGGTTTCCAAGGCCCTCTTGGATCCTTGTCGGGATTTTTATATCTTGCATTCATCTCTGCTGTCCTTGGCAACAAATTTGGATTCCATAATTCTTTATTTTTTGCATATACCATTATAAAATCATGATTATCAGATAACCATTTTGCATCATTTTGAGGAGAATATTTCTTTTGCCATATTACATTATTTATAAAATTATTTCTTCCAAAAATTTCATCGCATAGTATTTTACAGTATGCCTGTTCGTTATCATCAAGTGAAATCCAAATAGAGCCATTATCAGATAGCAATGTGTGTAATATTTCTAATCTTGATTTCATCAAAGAAAGCCATTTTGAATGTTCTACGTTATCATCATAATGTTCAAAAGCTGACCCTGTATTATAAGGAGGATCTAT
>CANQLG010000058.1 GCA_947624645.1 Candidatus Gastranaerophilales bacterium | reverse complement strand
CCGCAGTTTGGGCACTTCATGATTTTGCTCCTATCTGTAACTTCCTGTCTTATTGCCATATCTGTCATAAGTAGTTGTATTGCCGTAATTATCTGTTTTGATCATAAGAATTAACCGCATATACCGGTAAAGATATTAACATCATTAAAATTAAAACAAGTATTTTTTTCATTATTATCTCCTTATATTGATTAATTATTGGAATAGGAATTTTTGTTCAAATGCCGAATTTGTTTTTAACTTTGTTCCGCATTCCTTGCAAAAAACATCTCCCTCTTCATATTGTGTACCGCAGATTGGACAACAATTTAGAGAATTTGATAAATGATTCTCACTATATGAATCATCTTTTAAATTTTCTGTTTCAGAATTTACAATTTCACTGTTTTCTTTATTTGTTTTAATTCTTTTGCGTTTATGTGTTTTTTTCTAAGGTGCGGCTGCTCTGGCACTAAATCTTGCTGAACCAGTTCAGCACCGCATTCTCTGCAATAACTATCATCGCTATTGTTTTCCGTTTTGCAATTCAGGCATTTAATTTTTTCTTCAGACATATTCATTTTCCCTTATTTAACTATATGTTTTATTGTTGCGAATCTATCGGTATAAATATTCCTGCAAGAACACAAATAATGAGCCATACTAAACATAAAAAATTTCTTATTCCCCAGGCATGATAATCTATTAAAGGTATACGGCTTAATTTGACACAAAATCCATGTATCAAAGCGGAACCGATTAAATATAAGAATACTACAGCACCAAACTTTTCCATATTTCCCCCATTCTTATTGATTTTTAACTTGATTAATATTTGTGTTGTTTTGTCGCTTTCCTTTTTCTATAACTTCAGAAATGCAACAAGCTAAAAAAATAGCAAAAATGATAAATAATATAAACATACTCTTTTTGAAAGAATTTTCTTTTTGATAATATAAAAATTTATCTATACCGTTAAACATTGCTAATCCTTTATTTATGTACAAATATTATTCAAATATGAATTAAAAACAGGCGATATCCTATTATTTCTTCTTGTGTTTCTTCTGTTTTTCTGTCAATCTAAAAACAACTTTGAAACCCTAAATAAGAACTTTTCGTTTGTTTTCGTTTTGATTATCTTCAATATCCCCTCCCGATGCGGATATAGCTCTATCTTTTCCCCAGTTTCTTATTATTTCTATTTTTTCGGGATTTGTTTTTGATAACGGTACAACATTTTCAAAGTTTGAAATTAAAATATGTTCCGTTATACTTTCATCTCCCGATACGATTGTTTTATATGCAATTTCTTTTATTGCAGACTCAATATCAGCTCCGGAAAAACCTTCGGACATTTCAACAAGTTTATCTAAAATGTTATCGTCAAATGTTTGATTTAAAAATTGTTTACTGTAAATATTAATTATTTCTTTTCTTTCGGCATTATGGGGCAAATCTACAAAAAATAATTCATCAAACCTTCCTTTTCTCAACAATTCCGGCGGTAGCTTTGAAACATCGTTAGCAGTAGCTACAACAAAAACAAATTTTAATGATTCTTGAAGCCAAAAAAGAAACTGTCCTACCATACGAGTTGAAACGCCGGATGAATCAACACCATTTGCACCCGATAATCCTTTTTCTATTTCATCAATCCATAATATACAAGGAGAAACTGTTTCTGCTAGGCTTAAAGCCTCTTTTAACCTGTTTTCCGATTGCCCTACATACATTCCCTGAATGGTTGCAAAATCAAGCCTGTATAACGGTAATTGCCAATTGGAAGCTATGAATTTTGCTAACAAGCTTTTTCCGCAACCGGGAACACCTACTAATAAAACACCTCTTGGAAGTCTTATATTCCTTTGTTTTAAAATTTCCGCTTTTTGAGGATTTAACAGTGCCTTTTTATTATCAAGCCATTGTTTTAAGCCGCCAAGCCCTCCGACATGGATTTCACTGTTTGCATTTTGCACCTTTTCCAAACCTGAAATATTTGAAAACATATTGTCCTTTGTGAGCATTAATTCAGTAATGTCGCTTTTTTTAATCTCCTTTTTTGCTATTAATGTTGCAACAATATTTTGTATCTCAATTTTACTTAATCCCAAAAAAGCATTAGCTGCTCTTTTATAATCATTTTCATCCCATTCTATTGTTATGTTGTTTTTATATTGATTTATGGATTCATTAACTATTTCGGTTATTTCTTCTTCATCGGGTAAGTCCAAGGATATGCTCATACCTAATCTTTGGAGCCTTTTCCATATTGGATTATCGCCAATGACTACAATAACAGCACCTTTTTCTTCTGCAAGAGTAACCAAGTCCAAAAAATGCCTTGCGGTTATAGTATCATCGTGAATATCAGTTACTTCCGTAAAAATAAAAGTTAAATTTTGTCTTTGCTGCATTTGGGAACTTATATATTCAAAAGCACCGACGATGGATTTATCTTCGTTTATAATATTATTATTTGAAATATCATAAATACCTTTTGATAAAGTATGTGCATATATAGGTAAATGTATTGTTTTATTTAATTCACTAAATACATCCAGAACTCTATTTCTTTCGATTGTATTTATAAAAACAAAAGGAATCCTTGCGATTAAATATCTTTTTAGTTTTTTAGAAAATTCTTTAATATTTGCCATATAAGTTTTCCTATATATTGTCTATTCTGTTGCTATAAACTATCATCTTTAATTCTTCCGACAAGTTCCTTTTTGAGCTGTCTTCTAATTTTTTTTGAGCTTCTTTTGCAAATTTTACAATATTGCCGGTTAATTTCTGTTTTAAATCATCGGGCAAGGTATTTAGATTAGCGAGCGACTTTAAAAAAATCAGCTCTTTTCTAAACGATATCAATATTTTTTGAAATTCAAACAAATCAAAAGTATTTGAACATCTGTCATTATAAAATTTGTTTAATTTATTAAGGCGACTGTTTATAAGATTTATTAATCTGTTTGTGAACCTTTCTGCGGTTCCTGATACCCATTTTATTTCGCCATTTTGAACAGATTGCATTATTTTATTATCAATATGTCCGATTTCCCAGTTTTCAATTTCATCAAATGTTTGTAACCATTGGGCATAATTTGTAAGTTTACTATTCATTATTTGACCTTTTTATAAGTGTATCGGGAGGCAATAAATCCCAATCGGGAAATTTTACAGCCATTTTTTCATCTGTTTCGTTAATTTGATTATTGTTTTGATTATCGTTATTTTCAGTCATATTAATCCTCCGTATCAAACATTAAAATTTTATTTTCTGCATTATTTTTGGAAAAATCAGCAGGTGAATATTGTTTTAAATATTCCAGAGTTTTTTCAGCTTCTTTATCTGCTTTTTCATAAGCTTTTTTCCAATCAGCATATTCTGCACAAGCAGAATTGATAATGGAATTTGCATTATCAACCTGTTTATCGAATTTATCACTTAAAGCTTTTCTTGCTTTGTTAACATTAAATATATCAAGCACCATATATAAAGCAGCACATATAGTAAGTATCAATGCTACGGAATTTCCTCCGCTTACACAAAGCCATGATAAAAATCCGACCAATAAGAAAATAACGAAGAAATTCACATGTGTTTCTCTTAAAGCATTTTTGTAGATAATTTGTGCATAATCCTTATAGGAGTCTGTTAATTCATCAACGTTAGAGCCATCTGTTGTTGTATCTTCCCAGGAGTCTATTTTTATTTTAATTGAACTTATGTACTCGTTTCTATAAGATGCTATGTAGTCGTTATAAGCATTTATAATCCAATCTTTCATAAGAACAACTGCGAGTTTTTTCATTGTAGGAGATGAATTTTCTTGGCTTAGTGCATTTGTTAAAATATCAAAAAACGTTACTTTATTTTCAAAAAGCTGTACTATATTTGCATCAAAGTCTTTTTGGGCGAGTTCTTTATCTCCTTCATATTTTAATATAAGCTCGCACATTCTGTGTTTTTTTCTAAGCTCATATTCATCAGCATCATATTCTTCTACTAATTTATATAAAATATCATCCAGCTCTTCTTTATATTCTTTTTCAATTTTTTGTGCTTGGAATATATCTTCAAGATGTTCTTTAAATGATAAATTCGTTAATGCCGCTTCTAACAAATCCACTAAAGAGTCATAATCCGGAGAATATTTACTTAAATATTCATATTTATCTATTTCTTCAATAGGCAGAGCATCAATCTTATCAAACCAACGTTCTTCAAGAGCTTCAACTGTTTCAGGTTGATTAGAAAGATACTCCAGCCATTTTTTAATTTGAATGAGACATTCTCCTTGTGAATCCGGGCCAAATACTCCGTCACAATAAGCATTTACAAGTATTAGTGTTTCTTGCGGCATTTCTATAGGATTTTGATTTTCAAAATATTTGCTTAACCACATAAAACTTGCATCTCTTCTTTTTAATCTGTTACAAATTAAAGTAAACATAAGAACTGTTTTTAATTGATGTCTTGTAAGACCTTCATTTAGTGCTTTTTGTGCAAGAGGTTTATTATCGTTAATCCAAGATGCCAAAGCAATTAATGAAGGGGTAAGCCAATATTTTGGAGTACCCAGCATTAAATCTTCCGTTGCGTTGGTTATTGCTTGTTTGCTTACAAGCCCCGTATCTACGGATTGAAGTATGCCAAGTAAATATTTTCTTACTTTTTCATATAAACCAAATTGTTTTTCTATTTCTTGGTTTAATATAATAATTTGACCTTGAGCGTGCGTGACATTATTTTTCTTTTCGATATCTTTTACAAATTCTTCAAATCTGGTTTTAAAATCGGTTATATCGTCTTGCATATGATCGATATCATTTTGGATTAAGGAAACGTCACTTTTTAAATCTTTTATATTTGAATGTACTTTTTGAAATTCACCTTCAAGGACTGCTGACATAGTGCCAATTTCTCTTTTAACACTATCAATACTTTTATCTACATTGTTTAAACCATTACTTATGACTTTTTGTAATTCGTCTGACATTTTACCCCCTTGCTTTAATCCTTAATAATTGAAACAGAGCCGTCTGATTTTACGGCAATTATTTTATCCCGATAAACCTCTACAAATTCATAATTTTCATTATTCGCAAGATTTCTTGCCTTCTCCATGCCGTCGGGCAGCGGTTCTTGCAATTTGTAATGTTTAACTATAAATTTACCCAACATTGATAAAGTATGTACTTCATAGGGTTTGCCTAAATAACACTTGGCAATTATTCCTATAGGAAGTTTATCCATTGAAATTTCAGGCAGTTCATTTTTTATTGCATTTATAATTTCATTTATTTCGCTTTGGGAAATATTATGTCCTAATATATCTAATTTTTTCAGCTTATTAATATATTCTTGACTTCTTTTTCTTCTGAATACCAATTCCGGACTTTCAAAACTTTTATTTGTGTTTTGATTAAAAACCCCTGCAATACTTTCTCTTTGCTGCTGATTTATATTAATAATAGGTTTGGGCATATAATCTTCCTAAATTACCTTACTTTTTATCTATTTTGTAAGGCATTTTTAAAAAGGTTGATATTATTAACTTTTAAGACTTAAAATATTTCTTTTGTTTATATTGCTTTACATTTTTTTAAAGTTTTTGCATACAGATTTTATTTATGATAGGCTGATTACAGTAGTTTTTTAATAATTGCTATACAAAATAGATAAAATGTAAAGCATAAAAAATGTATAGCGTTAGCCGTAAATAATGGCTTTGAGGATAATTTATTGAGATTTAAAGTTTGACTTGCTTGAAATCTTTTAAGATAATTAATTTATGAATGAAATCAT
>CANQLG010000057.1 GCA_947624645.1 Candidatus Gastranaerophilales bacterium | reverse complement strand
AACTCCAATTCCGGTAATATTTGTGCAACTAAAACATCTGTTTCATCTAATTCTTCGTCTTTATCTTGAATGTATGCATACATATCAAGAACATATCGCATATTTTGATTAGTTCCTTTTGTGCAAGATAAAGCATTAGATAAAATTCGATAATGTTCTTTGGCTTTCTCCAATTCATTTTGTTTGAATGTATCAATATAATTTGCCAATTCTGCATCATCAATGAAATCTATCTGATAATAAAATTCTATGTGCATAACTTGTCCTTTCTTTTGCATAACAGGATTGAACAAAGGAATGAACGCAATAACATTTCATTCCCTTGCCAATCCTTGTGCGGAAAATCTGAAAACATTAACTATTTACGAAAAGTTAAAACATTTACTTGTTAAATAAATAGTTAATGTTATTTATTAACTATATATAGTTATAACTGTATATATAATAAAGATATAGCTATTAACTTTTTTGTTATAGCTTTAACTTTTAATATAAGTTATGTCAAAAAACTAAATTGTAATAATTTTAATCTGAATTGCGAAAATATATCTTTTTATTGCGGCTTAATCTTCCTTTTTTTTTATTTTTTAAATTCAGAAAAAAGTATTATCAATATTGATAAAAATGCTCTTTGTGTGTGCAACAGCACGCAAGTGCGTACAAGCATTACACAAAGGGCATTACTTTATTATGAAAAAAGAAAAAGGCTTTATGCAGCCTTAGTTTCTTCTTTTTGTTCTTTTCTTTGCTTTTCAAATTCTTCAGCAATTTGTTTGTTTAAATCAGCTAAACATCTGTCAGCACGTTCAATATATTCAACCGGCATATTATATTGAGCTTCAAAATCATCATAGTCTTTTTGTTCAATAAGTTCACCCATAGGAATAATATTAATACTGTTTTTATTCAGTTTTCTTTTAATAGCTTTAATATAACAATCATACATTGTTTTTTGACGATTAAATTTAAAGGCGAGAACAGATTTTTTCTCACTCAAATTAGAAATATTAAATCCGAAAATAAAACCTTCTTTCTTCATCCAATAGAGAACACCTTGCCAAGAATAGATTTTTGAAGTATCTTCAATCAGTAAACCTTCTGCATTTTTTCCTAAAAATTGTTCTGCAAAAAGTCGCCCGTAAACATACTGTAAGAGATTAAATTTTTTTGTTTTTTGTTCTGACATAATAAGTTCCTTTCTACACATTTGCGTGTTTCTTTATTTCTTTTTTTCTATTACACCTTTAACCAGAGCGAAAAGTAAAAATAGCATTATATATGTATTTGAGATATAAACGAAGTCGAAAGTTTGCGTTTTTAAACAATTTTGAACAATTCTTGTTACATTTTTTAACAACTTGCTTGTTAGAAAATGTAACAAAATTTTCATTTCAGTTCTAAATTGGGTAAAAATTTTTACTTTTGGCTTTAATTGGTGAAATAGAAAAAAAGAAAAGAAGCAAATGATGTAGAAAATACTTAATATGTGATAGAAGTATAAAAACAAAAAAATTATCGCTTACGTTTGTTTACAAAGAAATTAGTTGCAGGTTATTTTTAGGGAAAATGCTCTAAATATTATATATTCAAAAATATATTCTTGCAGGTATTATCTGTTATAAACAATGATTATATTTAGGATTAATATTTATAATTCATAACATTAAACTGTTCACGATTCAAATTTAAGCATTAATAAACAATATTATATAAACAGACAATAGACTAAAGATAAACAAGGCTTTGATTATATGAATGCCATTAATAAACAAGATATATTCATTCAACATAACATCATTCATTCAACATAACATCATTCAGTCATTAACAAAAAACATAAGGCTTTCACAATTTCTTTTCTCTAATTTAACAAGTTCCATCTTTAATTTGAAAAATGGGGTGGGGTACACCCCATTTTTCAAATCTCCCTAATAAGAATATCCATACCCGAATATCTCCCGACAAAAAAAGGGCAATAAAAAACCCTCTTTCAAAATTCCAAAGGAATGAAAAAGGGCATTAATAATGAACCTTAAATGTAAAGATTGTTATTTACTTTTTTATATTAGACTATTTTAATTAAATGTAAAATCAGTTATGTTAAAATGTAATACTTATGTTACATAACAACATAACTTATTTTACTTTTTAATCTGATGTTTCATAATATACTTGTCGGAAATACAGACATTCAAAGTAACGTAAGGTGGGGATTGGCTCACACGGGGAACCGGTGAAACGAAGTTGATGTATTGAATAGGGATAACTATGTTCATTCACTGTAATCGTAAGTTTAATTCTTGTGAAATATGGTTTTTATACGATAATAAAGATTTTACAAAACGCAGGTTATACTTGGGAGCTTGCCCTATTTGCGGTGCTTGTATCGTAAAACTTGTTGAAACAAGAAAGTATGACGGTAAAATTTTCAAAAAAATTTATTATAAAAAAGAAGCTGAAAAGCTGATGCAGAAAATGATGTCACAGGTACAAAGCACAGGTTCAGACATTCATAAAATTAAAAGAGTTCCTGTTGGCTTTTATTACGGTGAAAATATTGAAATTCATAATTCAAAAGGTCATATTATCGAAATAAGACAAAAAAGATGCGATTTTTTCGGTAATAAAGAAATTATTTTAAAGTTAAAACCTTCATACTCCTCCTGATTTTGTCGGGCAGTTTAAATACTGCCCTTATTCTTTAGGTGAAAAAATGGCAAAGAAAAAAGTTATTGAAAAACATAAACCAACTATTGATGATTGGGCAAAAATTAGAGTGCTTTTCCTTAAAGGTGTTTCTCTTGATGATATTTTAAAAGAATTACCGGAAGTTGAAGTATCAAAAAAATCAATTTCCGAAAAAATGTGCCGAGAGGGCATAAATAAGAAAAAAAGAGAGATTGAAGAAAAAGCAAATAAAAAACTTTATGAAAGAGTTGAAGAAGAAAAAATTGCTGCAAATGAAAAACATATTCAATTATTTAATGATTCATTAGAAATAGTTAAAACCTTACTTGAACAGTACAGAGATGAATTATCACAAGGAAAAGCAAAACCGAGAGCATCTGCATACAATATGGATTTAATTATGTCAGCAATTTCAAAGGCCCAAAAGGGTTTGAGAGTAGCTCTTGGTATGGATGAAGAAGGCAATCTTGAATTAAAACAGCCTGATGTCCTTGTTATAGAAGGATTTAACGAAAAGGATATTTAATGGAATATATTGTAGATAAAGACAGTAAAATTAAGAAATTATCACAGGAAGAAAAAAACTATATTGCAAAAAGGATTGTAGCTGATTTTAAAAGTTATGACGATTCAAGAACAGAAAATATCACAAAGTCAAAACAGCTTATAAAAGAAATTTTCTTTAAAGCTGATTTATCTAAAGAAACAGATAAAAATAAAAAATGGAAGTCTAAAGTTAAAATGTGCAAACTTTTTATGTACTTTCAGACTTTTAAGGCTTTTATTTGGAAAAATACGTATTCGGGTGTTAATTCAATGTTTGACGTTTCGGGTGAATCACTTGAAGCTGATAATAATGCAAATAAACAGAAAACAATGCTTGTAGATATTCTTGAAAGAATGAATTATTCTCAAATATGTGATTCTATAATAGATAATGCACTTTTATATGGTGAACTTATTTCATTTTCAACTTGGAAAACACGAAAAGAAGAATACCGCAGACCGATAACATTTTTTGAAACAGTATTTCAAACTGATATTCAAAAATTACCCAAAATTCTTGAAGCAAAAGCAAAAGGTAAAAATTTTTATATTGATGAGAGAATTATTTATGACAATCCTTTTGTTATTGCGGTAAATCCTGCGAATTTTGTTTTTGATGTGTCACAGATAGATGATTTTGATAATTGTCCTAAAATTTATCGTACTTGGCGAACCCCTGACGATATTATCAATAATAAATACTATGATATTTCAAAAGAAGTAGCAAATGATTTAAGGAATATGGTTTCAGTCGAACCTGATACTTCCGATATTCAAGACCAATCTGATGAGGGATTAAAGGAAAAAAATAAAAATAATTCTACGGTTGAAGTATTAGAGCATTGGGGCAATTTTACCTTAAAAGACGGAACTGTTCTTAAAAATTGGCACGCAGTTGTTGTCGGTGGTAAATATCTTGTTCGATTTGATAAAAATAAATATATAATAAATCCTTTTACATTTGGTGCTTTTATTCAAGATCCCGAAACAAAAAGAGGTATAAGTCCTTTATATTCGGTTCTCGATTTAGCACATACGCAGGAAGATTTATTGAATAAAACAGTAAATATGCAATCGTTGACAGAAAATCCTCCGTTATTATGTCCTAAAGATTTTTTTGATGATGATGAGATTGAACTCTATCCCGGAAAAATTATTACATACGATCCGCAACTTTATACATCAAGCAGTATTCAACCATTATCATTTTCAACAAATATTTTTATAACTGATATTACATTTCTATCTGACCTTATGAGTGAAATATCAGGGATTTTCCCTAACATGGTCGGGGCAGAGGAAAAAGGGAATAAAACTGCTACGGAAATTTCCGTAAAAACACAAGGACAAACTACTCGTTTATCAATGATATTAGATATTATTAATCAATATTTTATAATACCTAACGTAAAAAATATCGCTAAGCTTTGTGCGAATTTTAAATTCGGGTCTGAAACAGTCTATCTCAATAAAGATAATAATCCTGAAAATGTCTTAATTACAGATGAAGTAAGACAGGCAGAGTATCGTTATACTTATTCTGATAGAAATTCAATGACTGAAAGATTTAGTTTTGCAGATATGGTTATTCTTGCGGTTGAAAGATTTTCAAATTACATACCACTTGATATTAAATCCATATTTACTTGGTATATGGAGCAAAAAGGGGTAGAAAATCCCGAAAGGTTTATTCAGGCTATGCCGCAAATACCACAAGAAATACAAGAAATTTTATTACAAGATCCGACTGTTCAACAAATGATAAAAGGTGCGGAAGATGCAAAAGCAAACAAACGGCAACCTCCAATAGAACAGAAAACACCACAGGAAGAACTTGAATCTATTGCACGCAGTCAAGAAGCAACAGTTTAATTATGAACAAAAATATTTTGGTTGAGAAGTTCGATTTGATTACTTCGCCTGTTTATAAGCGAATAAAAGAACTTCAATTAGAAAACATTTTAAGGTTAGCAAATACTGATACAAACCCTCTTATCATAAAAGGAATGTTGAAAAGTATCGCTGATACCGATAAATGGGAAAATGAATTTTTAATGGAACAACGGAAATTAAAAAAGGAGCAAAGTTATGCCTAATGAAAATGATTCACCAGAACAAGATATTTCTTTAGATGAACAAATTGACGGAATATTGGAAAATAATTCCGATAATTCAAATTCCGAAATAACTACTGAAGAAACAGAAAGTAAAGAGGGAAATGAAAACACTGATACAACTGAAAATCAAGATAACAAGCAACAAATTCCCGAACAATTTTTAAATCAAGACGGAACTGTTAATGTAGATGATTTATTAAAATCATATAATGAACTTCAACCATTAGCAGACGAAAAAGCAAAGTGGGAGCAGGAAAAAACCGAACTTCAAAAACAGGCTGATTATGCAAAACAAATTCAAGAGCAGGCATTATTACAGGCTCAAAATTTAGGTTATCAAAATACAGAAGAATATGCACTTATAACAGAAATTGCCGAAGCAACTGCAAATGAATATTCAAAATATTTGCATACAGTAGAAGAACCTGACAAAGTTCGAGGACTTTTAGCTCTATATTCAAAAAATCCTGCACCCGATTTGTTAGAACGAATTGAAGATGAATTTTCGGTTGATGTTGTAAAAAATGTTTCTGTTTTTGCAGAAAGAACAAAAAATCAGATTTTACAGGCACAACAAGAACAACGATTAGAGGTAATTAAACAAGAAGCTGAAACTTTTGTTCAAAATTCAATAAAAGATTTTCCCGATTGGTTTAAAATACCTGAATTTACAAATTTCTTTGCAGATGCACTAAAAGTAAAGGGTGACAGATTTGAAACCGCAGCATTTATTAAACATCTTGAAAATCTTAAAGAGTATTTTAGAAAAGAGTTTATAGCCGAGCAAAACGCAAAGAAGGAAAACAATAATGA
>CANQLG010000056.1 GCA_947624645.1 Candidatus Gastranaerophilales bacterium | reverse complement strand
TTCAAAACTCCCTGATAATTTCGAGGCTTATCATAAATATAAATTATTAAACATTTAAACTAATTGCTTATTAATGTAAGTCTGCCTAAATTATAATTAGATATATCCAAAAGAACATCTTTTGATAAGCAAGCTTTTTGGGCGATTTCATCAAATGTATAATTATCATCTTCTTGATAACTTTGAATAATTTCTTTAAATAATGAAGGGTACTCTTTCATTATTGAGTTTGGTTCATTTTTTCTATATCCTAACTGGCTCATATAACAGTTAAGAGCGACATATCTATTTTGATTTATTACACCTAAATCTTTTGCTCTTCTAAATAATGATGCCATGGAAACTTTCCAATACGATTTCAAATAATATGCTTTTTCATAATTGATGTTTCTCAAACTTGATTTGATAGAAGGTTCAGGCATTAAAAATTCTGATGCAAATGTATTTGCAGTGTTTTCTGCTTCTTTGTAAGGTAAATACTCATTTCTCATAATAGTATGTCCTAATTCATGAGCTAAAGTATAACGTAATCTGTCCCCCGACAAAGCAGAATTCACAACTATAACATGTAGGTCATTATCTGTATATGAATATCCATCAAATTTATCATCTTTAACTTTTATAAAATTTACTATAATACCGTTATCTTCTAATAAATTTGTTAGATTTTCTATAGGACCTTGTGGTACATTCCAATATAATCTTAATGTTCTTGCTATTTCATTAGGATTTTTATACTTATCTAAAGAGAAAAACGGTACATCAATATTCATGCTTCTTGTATCATCTGCTAAATTTTTGCAAGCATCAGCTATCACGTTAATAGTGCCTAAAATATATGCTTGTAACTTTTTAGAAAGTTTTTGTCTTTTTCTAAAAAGTGAAAGTTTTACATCTATAATATTACCCTCAAGATAAAAATAATTGACAGGAAAATTCAATATCTCAGATATAGCCTGTAATAATTCTTCTGAAATTGATTTTCTTCCCCCTTTTTCTATCTTTGATAATTCGCTTTGAGACAATTTAATAGAATACTTTTCATATAATGCATTTCGTAGTTGATTTTGAGTAAACTTATTATATTCTCTTGCGACAATAAGTTTGTTAAAATTAAATTCCTTTTTCATAAATAATCCTATGAATTACTATTATTTTCTTCTTTTCTCTGCTGTAGGCTGTTTTTTGAATACACTCTTCTTTTATGTGAATTAATATTAGCTTGATTTTTCTGTTGTTGCAAGTTGATAACAGAAGAAAATGCGCTTGTTATATCTTTGCTCCAGTGTACATTTTTACCGACTTGATGAGTAATATAGACATTCGAAATTTCAACATTTTTCAATGTGTACCCAATTGTCAAAGGAGATTGACAAGAAATAATATGTTGATTTAAATTACTTGTTTCAGGAAATAATGACTCTTGTTTAAAATATTTATCGGAAAAACTCAAGATATTTGGTTCCATGATATTTTTACATTTTCGCTTTTTACAATCAACTTTATTAAAGCTTACTTGTATATCAGAAAATACCAATCTAAAAGTGCTATAAAACGGAACAATTTCAGCAATTCTACGTTCTATTAAATATGAACGTGATAGCAAATCTCGAATTTTAACCAACATGATTACTGCGTATGGCAATCCACTATAATTCAAACCATCCATTGCAGGTATTTTTAAGAAATCATTATGAGCCTGTTTTACAATTCGTACAAGTTCGCTGTAATGCGGTGCAATTTTTTCATTAATTAAATTTTCGTCGAAGTATATCATGGAAAAATCTCCTTTTTCTAAAAAATACTACATTTAACTAAAAAAGTCAACTAAAAATATTCCATATATTTATTCTTGTTAAAATCAAGCAATATTACAATTTGTTCATATAATTCTTGCAAAATTTAGTATTTTTTACAAAATTTTACATGCTAATATATAAATTTTCTTTTATTTTTGTTTCCATAGTTAATTTCTCTTATTGTTTTATTATATTGCAAATACAAGCTTATTCTTAAACTTTCTTCATTACATTGTGCTAATGACATGTTTGGCATATAATAATTTCTATGGAGAAGGTGAACGATTTGTCGCCCATAGTTAAATGGGCTGGAGGTAAAGAACAAGAATTAAAGTATATTCTTCCAAATATACCGAATAATTTTGTTCGTTTTATTGAACCTTTTGTTGGTGGCGGTGCTGTTTTTTTCTCTATGAAAAATAAAAACATGCTTATTAATGATAAATCTAGCGAGTTAACAACTCTGTACAATAATGTTAAATACAAGAATAAAGATTTTATAACTCGCTTGCAGTCTCTTCAAAATGCTTGGGGTGGTTTAGAAAGTATATTGGACAATAATGTTGATGTTTTTAGCACGACTTACTCAAAATATAAATCCAACAAAATTGCCAAAGAAGATTTAGTTAAAAATATTGAATTGTTTGTAAACGATAATAAAACGGCTTTTGAACGACTATTAAATGCTGAATTATTGAAACATTACGATATTTTTGAAAAAGAATTGTTGCGTAATATTAGTGCGAAATTAGTTCGTATGAAAGATTTGGAAGAAAAAAAAGGAAATCTTCCTGAAAAAGATATTTATGATAATTTTGAATGTGCATTAAAAGGCTCTTTCTACATGTATATAAGAGCTTTATACAATAAATATGATAATAGCGAATATTTCTATTTTATTCGTGAATACTGCTATTCTTCAATGTTTAGATATAACTCTAATGGGGAATTTAATGTTCCATATGGTGGAATTTCTTATAATAGAAAGAACTTCCAAAGAAAAATTGATTATATAAAATCAAAAGAACTCCAATCACATTTTGTAAAAACTGACATTTACAATTTAGATTTTGAAGAATTTTTGGATAAAGTTAAACTTACTAAAAATGATTTTATATTTTTGGATCCACCATACGATACTGACTTTAGCAGTTATGTTAATAATACTTTTGATAAAAAGGATCAAGAACGTTTAGCAAATTATTTAATCAATAAATGTCCGGCTAAATTTATGCTTGTAATTAAAAATACGGAATTTATTTCCAACTTGTATAGTAATAACGGATTATACATCACAAGTTTTGATAAAACATATATGGTTAGTTTTAAAGGTCGTAATAATAGGGATTGCGAGCATCTATTAATTACAAATTATCCAATTAACAAAGAAGTTAAGAATAAAACTAATGTTGCAATTCTTAAACCTAATAAGAGAATGCAAATGCAGTACGCATAGGAAATATTAATGAGAGAACAAATTGAGAAAATTATAGAAGAAGAATATAGTCATTTGTTAAAATCCATAAAAAATGATTTTAAAAAGAATTTTTGTAAGAAAAAACACAATTTTTTATTAGATGGTTTGAATATAGATACAAAAATAGGTTTAGTTTTTGCAAGTAGTTTTGAATCAAAAATTGGAAATGCTATGCAACGAGTAGCATTAGAGATAGCACGTTTGAAATATGGAAAAGAAAATGTGCCTTATATAATTAATATACACAATATAAAACATAATATAAATGAAGTTAAGGGTAAACAATTTATAGTAACAGATATTGATACTAATGATGAAGAACTAAATAAAAGAATTGCAGGAATAATAAAAAGAAATGAAGGTAATTTAAGATGCAATCCTCAAAAAGTCTGCAATTTAAATTTTACCGAATTAAAGACTTTATTAACGAATTTACCAAAATCCAATACTGTTATAAAAAATGATATAGATTTAGCATTTAATGATGGTAAAAATTGGAATTTATTAGAGATTAAAGCTGGTGGAGATTTAGATAGTTCAAATGCAAGAGGGAATGTAATTAAATTGCTAACTTCTTATGTTGCACTAAACTCTAATATAGCAAAACCGTACTTTGCAACTTATTATCATAAGACTGGAGAAGGAAATAAGTGGTGTGGTTCAATGAAAAAATTTTTGCAATATCCAGTAATGTTTTTAATAGGTTCGGATTTTTGGGAAAAGATTTTACCAGAGAATATTTCATTTGATGAATTTAAAAAGATCTATCTAAAAGTAATGAAAAAAATTAAAATTGCCAATATAATTGATGATTTAAAAAATATATGTGAGGAATAAATGAGAGATAAAATATTTCAGATTGTTGAAGAAGAATTTTTATCAATGGTTACAAGAATCCAGAGTGATTTTGTAACTAATTTTAAGGCAAAACAAAATAATTTTCTATTAAAAGAATTAGATACAATGATGTCTGCACATATGGTATTCGTGAGTAGTTTTGAGTCAAAAAGCGGTAATTCAATACAAAAAGTTGCTAAGGAAATTACAAAATTAAGATATGGGGCAGAAAATGTTCCTCAAATTGTTAATCCTCATAATTTAGAGCATAATGTTCAAAATCCCAACGAGCACGAACAAATTATTGTTTCGAACATTGATATGGGCAATTCCCAATTACAAGGTAGGATTACGGAATTTATGACAAGATGTGAAGGAGATAGCAAAAGAAAAGTTTGTTGCTCGGTAAATCATGAGACTATTCTGGAATTACTTGACAAACCTTTACCAATTACGAATGAAATTCATACAAAGCCTGTGGATTTAGCTTTTTGGGATGGTGACGAATTAAATATTATGGAAATCAAAGCTGGAGGTAATCTTGATAGTAGTAATGCTCCGTCAAATGCCAAAAAGTTGTTAACTATTTATGTGGGTTTAAATTATAGAAAAACAAAACCATATTTTGCAACTATTTATCATAAAGACGGAGAAGGCAGAACTTGGTCTGGCTCTATTAAGAAATATTTGCAATACCCACATATGTTTTTAGTAGGTTCGGCATTTTGGAATAAGATTTTACCTGAAGGTGTTAATTTTAATGAGTTTACCAAAATATACAACGAAGCAATTAATCAAATAAATCTGAACGAAAAACTAAATGAAATGATTAGAAGTTGCTCATAGCATACTCTTTCATTTTGCATTCGTGTTCTTGAAATCTTGTGTGTGTCGCATCAAAATATTCTTTTTCTAATTCAATACCGATAAAATTTCGTTTTAAATTATATGCGGCAATTCCCGTTGAGCCAACCCCCATAAACGGATCTAAAATTGTATCACCTATATTAGAGGCAATTTTAATAATATGTTCCAATAATTTTACAGGTTTTTGTGCCGGATGTTTTGGATTGGAAAGCCTTTCAGGTTGCATACAAATTGGGGTTTGAATAAAGTTATGCATTTCTTTTTGATTACTGAAATTCCATTGATGTCCTTTATTCCACATACACACAATTAACTCACAACTATTCAGAAAACCATTTTTATAGATTTTAGGAGCAGGATTTGTCTTGTGCCAGACCATAAATTGAAAAGTATCAAATTCTGGATCAAATACTTCGTGCCATTTCCCTATTTGGTTATATGTGGTAAAAACAAAGATATTACCCTTTGGTTTAATTATTCTTTTGAAGTTTGCTAATAAATCTTTTGGCTCAATTTCGGGTTTATCCCAGTCTGCTAAATCATTATTTAATGCTGACCTACCCGGTAAATCAATGTTCCCTGTTGAATATTTTGCAATATTATATGGAGGATCTGTTAGTATCAAATCTACCGATTTGTCCGGAATATCATCTAATAATTTAAAGCAATCACCATATCTTAAGTCATAAGCCATTCTTATCTCCTTTCTTTTATCATACATTAAAATTTTTGCTTTGTCCTTTAATTTATATTTTCTCAATATACCAATTAGAACAGGCATGATGATTGAAGTTCCATTGCAAGTCAAAATAAAAATCATTTTCATCAATATTTTTTATCTTAAAATATGGCTTTGCCAGTTCTGTTTGTTTATAACTTTCAAATGCAGTTTTAATCTCTTTTGCAAAGTGTATTTTAAATTCAGATAAAGTCATATTCAAAGTTTTTCGGGTTCGTTTATTTTTCAAAATCATCTTCAAAGACTCTAATGTTATCGAGTTCAATATTGTACCGTATACCGGTTTTGTCTACACAAGTAGCAAAATCAACTGTTTTATCAGCGAACTGATTTTTCCAAATGCAAATTAGTAATCCAATTTCTTGAGTTTTTAAATTTAAAACCTTTGTTCCGTATAATTGATAATCTTTTTCAGCCATATTATGCTCCTTTCAGTTATCAACATTAATCGATTACAATAAGTAGGAAATCAACCGAATGTGTTGCTATGTAAGGAAAATAAAAGAAATCAGTGTAAAAAAATAATAAAAAATCATTCCTTTCAAGTCATTCTTTTTTATTATTTTTTAATTCCTAAATTTTTAATAATAACAAAAGAAATTGAAATCAATTGCGGAGTGTAGTTAAAATTGTTTACCGAAACAACGATGAAGCGTGCGTGTTTTAGCACGCTTTGGGGCGAGGTTAACAATTTACTATACGTAGCTTCTTGATTGAAATTTATTTTGTTATTCGTATTGCTTTAAAATTAAAAATAAGAATTAAATTAAATCGAAACAAAATAAATAAACACATA
>CANQLG010000055.1 GCA_947624645.1 Candidatus Gastranaerophilales bacterium | reverse complement strand
TATAAATCAACTGCAAAATGCACCAAAACTCTTTGTTTAAATTCAAACATTTTGTCTTTTGTTGCTCTGTCAAATTTGTATTGGTTAATTGCGTTGCTTGCATCTTGTCCTGTGAATTGGTTTTTAAGTTCCATAGATACAACAGGAATACCGTTTAATAAAAGAACAATATCAATACTTCTTTCATCAAGCAGAGAAAATTTCATCTGCCTTGTACAATGCAGGATATTTTGGTTATATTTTTCAACCGTATCGGGATTCATTGAGGTTTCGGGTTTAAATATGCAGGGAAGGAATTTAACCCCTCTATCTTTGAAACCATGTCTTAAAACATACAAGAGGTCAGTTGAAGCTACTTCATCTTGAAATCTTTTGAGAAGTGCTTGTTCAGGGTTGTTAGGATAATTTCTTGTGTGCTTTTCCCATTCTGTCGGTTAAGTGTTTTTTATAAACCTCAAAAAAGTATCTTCATCTAACGCAGTTGCTCTGTTTAGATGTTCGGGATTACCTTTTTCATAACCACCTTTGGTTATCAAAAAATTCTCAATCGCTTCTTCAAAATTTCTTTCTTTTAATAAAGTGTCTTGCATTTATTTGTCCTCATAATATTTTATTCTCATATCCGGTATATATGGATTTTCTAATAGATGTTTAACTGCTTTATCACAAAAATTATTGTATATATTTAACATAAAATCTTTATCAAACATATAAGTATTGCAGGAAGATGCTTGTTCAATATCTTTAGGTAATTTTCCTTCACAACGAGCACTTATTTTTACTTTTAAATCATTATTCAAGTCTATGGCTTTTTCAATTTTACTTGGATTTGCCATACCTAACAAAACATTACAAGCAGTATGAACAAATAAACTTATAGATAAATTCCCGAACATATAACATTGTTGTTTTAATTTATCGAAAGTGTATTGTTCATAAGATATGTTATGATTGATATTGTTTAGTTCATCATCACAACAAATATAATATAAGTGCATAATGCTAAAAATAATATTTCTTTCTTCAACAGTTAATTTGTTTATTGCTTCTTGTAATATTTCTATACAAGATGAATGTGCATTATCTATATATCTTAAATGATAATAATTAAAATAGTTTAAAAGGTTATCTGATAATTCCAAATTGTATTTTCTAATTATTTCAGGATGTTTACGGGCCATTCTTTCTATATTTGGTTTTTCCCATATTTCTATAAAAAAAGTTGGTCTATTTTCTGAAATATATTTTTTTATATATTCCTTACAAGGATTGCTTAAAAAACCCGATACCATAATAATTAACCTATTTGGTCTTTCTGAAAATGCCCAACTTAATGCTCCATTTAGTTTTTCGGGTGGCACACCATTTTTATAATGTTTACATTCTATAAACCATTTTTCAATAATCGTTCTTTGTAATATGTTATCGTAACGGTGATATTCGCATTCTATATCTCTGCCATTATCGGCAGGGCTTGTATCTTTATCTGTACCTTTTCGCCAATTTACATTCTGCAAACCTTGTAATTTTAAAAGGCTCATACAAAATTCTTCAAATTGTGTATCAGATAGTTTATCAAACATTAAACAACAACCCTCTTTTTACCTGTTACACATTCATAAATAAGAGATTTTTTGTATTCAGTAAATTTTTCAATTACTTGTTCTTTATCCACTATGGCTTTATCTATTTCAGAACATTTTTTATCAAGATAGTCTGTTATGCGTTTCTGTTCTTCTTGTGTATTTGGTACTAATACCGTAATTTCTTTAAGTATTTTTTGAGAAATACTATAAACTTTTATTCCATTAACCCTTGAACGGACTTGTGTTCGCCATTGTATTGTTTTAAACAAATAAGATAAATATTTGCCAAAAATATAATCAAACAATTTATTCCTCAAAATAATTGAGTGATAACCTGCAAATAAAGTCATTTCTTTATCAACAAATACACAATTCCCAGCACCTTCAATATCTTCGGATGTATCTGCAAATATAAAATCACCTTTGTTTACTAAAGATTGAGGATTGTTCTTTAAATAGTTTTCGGGTACAAATCTTATCAAATCATCTGTTATACATGTTCCTGTATTTGTTTTAGAATGTATTTGTCCATAACTGATTACAGAAATACCACTTTCTGTTAAATCTTCTTTTGTGATGCTTAATCCTTTGCCAAAAGAATATAAGTTTTTCAATTTTTCAATATTCCAATTTTGAGGAATTTTATTTAACCATTCTATACCGCTGTCTTTTAGAGGTGCATTTTTATCTAAGCCTTTTGTTACGGCTTCGGTTATAACAGATTGTTTGTATTCTTTTAATTTTTCAATAACCGACTTTTCAGTTTCAACAACCCTATCAACCTCCCCACACTTCTTATCCAAATACTCAGCAATTTGTTTTTGCATTTCTTTTGATAAATCAAATGTAGGAATATTTAATAAATCTTTGGCATTTAAAGCACTCCTAACACCGTCACCGCCAAGATGATTAAATATTTCATTATGCCACAAAGAAAGAAAATAATAGTGATAGTATCTGTTATCGTTACTATTATTTTGTAATACTATATAAGCAGGTGATACCATACCTTCATCAAATGGGCAAAGTCCAACTCTGCTTGTATTTACATTTTCTAAATCTATAAGTTTAAATACTAATTGATTTTTTCGTAAATATTGATAGCCGTCAAATTGTTCTGGTTGCAATCCTTCTGCATCATTTTTATTTCTCTTAATAACACCATTTAAGGTTAATGCAAGTCTTTCCGTTGATACAGATTTTTCCCCAACAATTTCTTTTATATTTCTAAAAATTCTACCTGTTTTTACAAGTTTCCAATTTTCAGGTATTAGACCAATCCAATCAACACAGGAATTTTTATATGTATCATATCTTTTTGTTATTTCATTTTGTAGCATTTTTAAACCCCTCATAATCAAAAACTATACTGTCAGGATTGCTTTCCCAAAATTGAACTAATGTTTCATAAAATTCTTGTAAATGTATTTCATCAATAAAAATTTCTGAATTTTTACGACTAATAAATTCGGGGTAACCATTTTTAAGTTTATTCATAGCATTACCCTCACCGTGCTTTATTGCATTAGTAAGAGTAGAATATTTTTTAATTAAATCAAAAATATCAATAAAATGTTTTGTGTCATCACTCACAAACTTAAACAAAGAAACAATATCCCCAAATGACCATTGTTCAATTTTTTTGGCTGATATGCTTTGATTATTTACATCATTCAATAATAAAGTTTTTATATCTTTTTCCCATAGGTGATATAACCCTACTATCATAACCTTTCTCATTTCATTGATAACATCTGAAAAATTATCTTTGTTATAATCAATAAATCCCTCAATGGAAAAAGAACAATTTTTTAGCGAAGAATTTTGTAAATTTTTAAATGCTTCAGATAAGGTATAATAATATAAGTTTAATTTTTTCAAATTAGTTAAACTTATTTCCCCTATTTTGCAATCAACAGAATATACACCATTAGTCATTAAAAATACCCTCCAACACTCCGTCAAGAGATTTTTCAAGCTCTTTTATCTCTGCCATTATTTCTTCAGACGGTTTTGGCGGAACATATTTATAAAAATATCTTGTAAAAGGTATCTCATATCCTACTTTTGTTTTCTTTTCGTCAATCCAAGCGTCAGGCGCATAAGGGATAACTTCCCTGTTAAAATATTCTTGTATATCCTCTTTTAAAGGTACGTTTTCGCTATCTCTTAAATTAGCATCAGCAACAGGTTTTCCACCTTTTAAAATAGGATTACCGTTTTCATCTTTTTGAGGTCTTTCGACAATAATTTTTGAGTATCCAAAATCTTCGTTATCAAAAATCTTGCTTATCTCGTTTTCTTTAAAATCGGCATAAATATTTGTTATTTCGTCTATATAGTGTTTAGGTATATCGTTTCTCTTATTGCCTAAAGATTTTCTTCTTTTTTCATAAAGTTCATTTGCGTTAATTAACTGGACTTTACCTTTTCTTCTTTGCTCTTTTTTATTCGATAATACCCAAATATATGTTGCAATCCCCGTGTTATAGAAAATATCATTGGGTAACGCAATTATTGCTTCAAGTAAATCGTTTTCTAAAATATATCTTCTGATTTCCGAAGGCCCTGAACCGGCATCACCCGTAAAGAGTGGCGAACCGTTATGGATGATAGCAATTCTACTTCCGCCTTGACTAACATCTTTCATTTTAGCAATAGCTGTTTGCAAAAATAACATTTGCCCGTCACCAACTGCCGGAAGTCCATATCCAAATCTGCCGCCTGCCCCTAATTTTGATTCATCTTCAACGGCTTTTTTGTCATTTTTCCATTCTCTGCCAAAAGGTGGATTTGAAAGGATATAGTCAAATTTTTCACCCTTAAAATTATCATTAGATAAAGTGTTATCACATCTGATTTTATCGGCATCATTACCTTTGATTAACATATCTGCCTTGCAAATAGCGTAGGTTTCATCATTGATTTCTTGTCCGAAGGGTAATAATGTTGCGCAACTGTTTAATTTTTTCATATAGTCTTGTGCAACGGATAACATACCGCCTGTTCCACAAGCAGGGTCATAGATAGTTTTTGCAACACTGCCTGTTAAAGCATCATTATCATTAGCAAATAAAATATTTACCATAAGTTCAATAACTTCTCTTGGTGTATAGTGCTGTCCAGCATCTTCGTTATGAGCTTCAGAGAATCTGCGGATAATTTCTTCAAATATGTAACCCATTTCAAGATTCGATATTTTATTTGGGTGTAAATCCGCTTTGGGAGTGGTAAATTCTTGAAGTACAATAAAAAGTAAATTTTTATCAGCCATAGTTTGAATTTCATTATCAAACTTAAATTTTTCAATTATTTGTCTTACATTTTCTGAAAAACCATTTATATAGTTTCTGAAATTGGTTTCAATGTTACTTGCATCATTAAGGAGTGATTCAAAGGTGTATTTGCTTGTATTGTAAAATTCATAGCCGGATTCTTTCTTTAAGAAATTATCTCTCATAGGAAAATCAGCAGGCATACTATTATGTTTATCCAAAACAGCTTGTTTTGTATCAGCTAAAATACAATCAAATCTTCTTATAACAGTTAAAGGTAGAATAATTTTTCCGTATTCGTGCGGTTTATAGACCCCTGTTAATTTATCTGCTATTGCCCAAATCAGATTTGCTTTTTCATTTACGTTTGTACTTAAACTCATATTTTTCATACTCCTTTATGCTTTTATTTTACCATAAACACACTCATTTGCTTGTTTATGTAACAATTCAGCCAAAGTTTTTAACTATGACCTTATTTGACATAATGATTTAGTATAATAAAAATTTTTGCTAAAAGTATGAGAACAATATATTTGAAACTTAAAAAAATATAAAATTTTTTCCCGACTATTTCCCGACCTAAGTGATAAAAATCATTAAAAATCAAAGAAAATCATTCAGTATTAAATAAGGTCAAAAATATTGATACAAAAGGATTATAACCGTATCAGATAAAGTCAGTTAAAATCATTAAAAATGATAAAATTCTGCCTTCTAAGCAGAGGGTCGCGCGTTCGAATCGCGCCGGGCGTATTTTTTAATGCGTGAGCCAGGGCTCCCAGGCGGAAGCGATGAGCTTTCGCCGGAGCTGTTGATAACCGCCGTAGGATAATTGAGCAAAATTTGCGACAGCATTAGCGTTAGCAAATTTTTGCGAAATACCCACAGGCGGAAAAATGCGTAAGCCGGTGTTCCCAAACGACAATTCGTTGAGAATTGGCGTTGGAACACTACGACGGCGCCGTGCGAATCTTTGATTTCCTCAGGAGTTTTCAGCATCTGACCAGGTATAGTAATTCATAAAAAACCACCCGTCATTGCGGGCTCTGACCCGCAATCTCTAAAGAATAAAGAACCCCATGCGGGAGTCTAAAGAGACCCTGAAACAAGTTCAGGGTGACAGAAAATAACGCTTACATGCTAAATTTTCACGAGTTTGGCGATAGCGTAATTGGCTATTCAAGCCCCATCCAACATCAACCGGCGCCAACGCAAATGCATCTTGGGAATTTTTCGGCTTGTCGTCTTCTTCTTCTGTTGGTTCAAACTGTTCAACTTTTCCATCTGCATCCTTTTTCGTATTGTACATTTTAACCAGGCTGAAGTCTTCGTTTTTTGTAACCTTGTATTCTGTTGTTTCGTCGCCTTCGGTTTTGGTATACGTTGTCAGACTCTTGAAGCTAATCTCTTTGAACAGATCTGCGTCCGCTTGGATAGTGTTGTCATCGGCAGAGTTCGCACCAACCTGGAACGTAACCCCATCCGCACTAAGCTTCTGATCTCCAAAGAGCTGCAATGAGGAATATTTAGTGGATGTACCATGCGTCATTCTGAGCCGGCGAGAATTTAGCGTGAAAGCGCTATTTTCCGTCATGCTGAACTGACTAAAAAATAGCGTAAGCGTAATTTTCAGATCTGCGTGAGCGATTCAGGGTCTGACCAGGATGAGTAACCCAACTGAAATGCACCTGTCATTGCGGGCCCCGGACCCGCAATCTGTAAAGTATGTAATCCTCACATTTTCGGACGTTCACTTTTCTTTCTTTGTCTCTCAAGCGCCGAAATACAAAGAAAGAAAAGTGAACCGAAAAGAAAGAAATTCCCGGCTTGGTTAGATGTGGAATACGTTACGTGCACTAAGTTCGAGCCAGCACTCTCGCGCATCGCTCCGGTGATGTTTAATGCAACCATCCCATACGCAGAGCGCTCCGTGCCGTCTCTCACTAAGTGCACAGGATTTTTCTTTTTTCAGATGCTCAGAATCCCTGCATCCCACTACACTGTCATGCTGAACTCGTTTCAGCATCTGACCAGTGTAAGCAACCCCACAAACAAGCACCCGTCATTGCGGGCCCCGACCCGCAATCTCTAAAGAAGGAAATGGTCTTTGTTTATAATAATTCAGAAATTTTGCA
>CANQLG010000054.1 GCA_947624645.1 Candidatus Gastranaerophilales bacterium | reverse complement strand
GAACGACAAGATTTGAACTTGCGACCCCTACCACCCCAAGGTAGTGCGCTACCAGGCTGCGCTACGTCCCGATTTAGATTTGCTATTTAGTTTTCATTTAAGACCAGGCTGCTACCTCTCGTCGAACAATACTTAATTGTTCTCCTCGGCAGAGTGTCCCGATTTAGATTTGCTATGTAGTTTTCATTTAAACCAGGCTGCTACCTCTCCTCGAACGATATTTAATCGTTCTCCTCGGCAGAGCGTCCCGATTTTCATTTATTCTATCATTATAAAAATTTTTTTTCAATAATTATCATTTTATATCACATGTTAAGTTTTTTTAATTCAAATGTTTATTAAGCGATTCCCTTACTGGCACTGTATAAAACCTGATTTTTTAAAAAAAATAAAACATTATAGCATGAATTTTTTTTGCTATAATTAAAACTTATACTAGCAAAATTTATTTTTTGAAGATTTAGAACGCATGTAAGAGTGTATGGAAAGAGATTATGAGAATTAGTTCTATTACAACAAATACGGGTCATCCCAATAGCGTAATGAAATGGAGCGCCCCTTTAAGAGAGAAAAGATACGCACAAAATAATAATGAGAAAAATGAAATAAACACGACCATCAAGAGAACTTCTGATGGTCGTGCGAGTTTTAAAGGGGGTGTACCTCTGTTACACAGGGCAGCAAACTTCACCTCGGATTTTCCTCTTGTTGCGGAAGCTTTATTTGCACTCCTTATTACCTGCGGACTCAGACCTATTTGTATTATGGCAACAGCCAAAAATGAAGAAGATAAGGAAAAATGTTCTTATCAAGCAGCAAAATCGATTGCATCAGGTTTAGTCGGTTTGGCTATGACTGCTATTGTTGGTACTACAATTGCTATGGCAACAAAATCAGCAAATAACAAAGGAGCTTTTAAAATGCCTGAAGAATTGAAAGCTCAATCAAGAGAACTCGTTGATAAAGGACTTACCGCCTTAACAGATTTAGGTAAGCAACTCACCGAATCGGGGCAAGAACCCGAACTTGTACAACAAATCAGTGCTTTAACCGATGGCGGCAAATTGAATATTGGTGCATTCAAAAAATTCGGTAAAAATGCTTTAAAGCTGTTTACCCAAAATATTAAAAGAACAGCTCCGGATGCTTCTGATACTGTTATTAACGCTATAAATGCACAAAAAACACTTAATAATTATGAAAGAACAGGCAAAAATGTCATGGATAAATTCTTCCAACCGATATTTATGCCGCTTAGAGCAAAAATTACCGTTGCATTAATACCTCCAATTTTAGGTATCTTCGGTTTACATAAAGCAGGCTCTAAACCTAAAAATAAAGAAATTCAACAAAATGCTTTAAGTACTTTAAATCTTGCGGTTTTCCAATCCGATAGTGCAAAAGAACTCTTTAAAGATATTACGGGAGGTAACAAATAATGCGAGTTAGTAATATTAATAATCAATATAATAACAAATTATACGGGCAAAAGAACTCTCCCGCATCTTTTAAAGGAGTAGTCCCTCAGCCTGTTGTTAACGGTTTATCGAATTTTTATGAAACTGTCGCATCAAAAAAACCGTTCCAAAATTTCATTAAAAATTTCAGTAAATCAGACAGAACATTTACACATTTATTAGTAGCAGAAAGCTGTTTCTTATCAGGCTTTTATATGATTAATACTCTCTTAAACAAAAAAATTAAAAAAGATCAAAAGCCTCAAATGATTATTAATGATACCCTTACTTTAGGTGTATCAACAGCAGGTGCTTATCTTATTGAAGATAAAATTACCGATGCGGTTATGAAAGGTGCGGAAAAATATTTTACTAAAAATAAAGATTTTTATATGGACTTAGGTAAAAAAGCGCAAGAAGCTTTCTCTCCGAAATCTCAATTGCTTGAAAAAGTCGGTGAAGTCGCAGGTAAAACAGGTGATGACTTAGCAAAAGGTATTCAGGATGTTACTTCTACTTTAGGTTCTCACTTAAAATCTATTGTTAGTCCTGAAAACACGAATAAAGCATTCCAAATTACGGGTGAAAAATTTGAGTCATTAAAATCATCCGTTACCGATGCAATTAAAAATTCAGGTACTGCCGATAAAGCTAAAGAAACCGTTAAAGACCTTGTTGATGATGTTTATAATAATTCCGCAGCAAGAGCTGAAGCAGATAAAGTTCTTTCCGGTATTAATAAATTAAAAGTTCTTGTTATCTTAGGTTTAATATACAGATTTATGGGACCTGTTATTATTACTCCGATTGCTAATAAATTAAGTTCTAAATTCTTTAACAAGAAAAATGAAAAAGCAGAACAAAAGAAATAATTAATATTTATTTATAAAAAGGGCCTTATACAAGGCTCTTTTTTTTGACTTTTTTAAAATATTAATTAATTAAATATCAGGTAGAAGTTTTTTCCATATTGCTTTGTTTACATAACTTTACATTTTTAAAAAAAATACTAAAGTTTTGAAAGAAAAAGCCGATTAAGTAATCAGAAACAAGAACAATGGAGAAACACAAAAATGGGTTTAGCAGCTTCTCAAGCAAGGTTCTTAGGAATCACCGCAAGAAAATCAAACATAGAATATGAAGGTCAGCAGGTTAACCAGCAGCGTACAGCTTTGGCAGAAGAAGTTAACTCGTTATATAACAAACTGATTGCATTAGAGGTACCTATTGCACCTGATACTACCAAATTTTATGAAACAGACTATTCTTATGAAATAACAAACACTACTGATAGTGACGGTACTTATCTCATAAAAAATTATTATGAAAATGATGACGGAACATATACAATAACGACTCAACGTACCTATCCAAGAATTGCTGCTGTCGGTAAAAAAGTAGATTCTTCGCAATATAAAATCACAAATGAGGGTGGAAAATACTATCTTACAATTGATGGTGACGAAGAAAATAAAATAGAACTCGCTGAAGCAAGCGATAGTGAATATATAAAAGGATTAATTAATACAAAATATCCCGGTTCAATCACTGATGACAAATTATATTCATATAAAGATCCAACCGGAAAATCCTACTATATCGATGCAAGTGTAGTTGAAGGTGCAAATAAACCTGTACCGGAAGGAGAAGAACCGCAAGTTTCTAATTTTTCTATTTATAATACAACAGAAGAGCAAGCAACAGAAACAAGAGTATTCGAAGATGCGGAATTTACATTTGATGCAAATAACAGGATCAGTAATATATATTTACCGGGTTTGGATGCAAGCTCTGAAGTTAATGCAACAAGAATTCACGATGATGAAGGATATCAAGCTGCACTTAGAGATTACACTATGAGCAAAGAAGAATATGATAAAGCGGTAGCAGACTTGAATGCACAAACTGAATCATTACAGCAAGAAGATAAAGTCTTAGAATTAAGATTAAACCAGGTAGATACTGAGCAGCAGGCTCTTCAAACAGAACTTGATGCCGTTAAAGCAATACTTGATAAGAATATTGAAAAGACATTCAATACATTCTCATAATAAATCCAAATTTTGAGAATGTATTGAAAATGTATTGAGAATATAAGTCATAAAAGAAAAGGTTAGTATAAACAAATAAACACAAAAGAGGAAAGTAAGAGATGAGCTATAAGAATGACAGTTACTTAGTCATATCAAACAAGTATGGAACTCTCAGCGGAGATGCAAAGGCGATGTTATTTGAAACATACGACCTTTTGAGAGATATAACGGTAAGCGGTTCTGCTTCTGATGGTGCAGGTTTCGGTACTGCAGGAAGTTTCTTATGGAAACTTGCAAGTATGATTTCTCCGGGTTCGTTTATGTCAACAATGGGCGGAGGAACCGCATTAAATATCCCCGGTACTTCATATTGGACTCCGAGTAATGCAACCAGCGGTGTAAATTCTGCATTTGGTATAGGCTCACTATCTCAATACTCGGGTTTTACAGGAGGTGCTGCAAGCCCTATTGTACAAGGTTTTGGAACATCTACCGAAGAAGGTTATATGACAGGTGGTGCATCTGCATTGACCACCGTATCTGATATAGCAGGTTCCACTGCACTTAACGCATTAGGTTATACGGCAGGATTAGCTTCAGGCTTCGGATTCGGTGACAGTTTCTTATTACCTGCTGCCGGTGTTGTTGCAGGCTTCGGCGGTATTTTACAAGCAATGTCACCTTATTTAGGCTCATTCGGTCTTGGTACAACCTTAATAGGTAACTTACTTCAAGGTTGTTCAAGTGCTCCTTTAGCCGCTTATCAAAAAGTTACAAGTTCTATTTTAAATAATGCCGACGTTATTTTGGAAAATAAAGTTAAAAACATTGAAACTGTGTGTAAAATGCTGGATGCCCAAAATGACGTTGTTAAGAAGATGTTAAAAGAAGATATTGACGGTATGAAAGATAAACTCAATAATTTAGGTTAATAATTTTAAAGCCCGCAATAGCGGGTCTTTTTTTATAAATTAAATAATGAATTTACCGTTTTCATAGATCAAAACATCATCGGCATAGATTTTTCCGCCGTTCTTCATATTTTTTATTAAGTCCCAATGAAGCCCTGAGACATTTTTACCTCCGGTATCTGGATATGAAGCACCGACTGCCATATGTATGGAACCGCCTATTTTTTCATCAAACAATATGTTTCCCGTAACATCTTGTATCATCTCGTTTGTACCGATGGCAATTTCTCCAACGAATCTTGAACCCTCATCCATATCAAGCATATTATTAAGAAATTCTTCACCCTTTTCGGCTTTAGCATCAATAACTTTACCATCTTTTAATGTTAAAAGCACTTTTTGAGCCTCATTACCATGATAAATTTGAGGAAAATCAAAATATATTTGACCGTTTGCACTATTTTCAACAGGAGAAGTATAAACTTCACCGTCAGGGAAGTTGTATTCTCCCGCACAGCTTTTCCATATTCTGCCTGATACGTTAAAAGTTATATCTGTTTTTTCGCCTGTTATATGAACTTTGGATTTTTTATTCAAATAACTTGCTATTTTTTCTTGAGTTTCACCTATTTCCTGCCATTTTTTTACAGGGTCATCCGTATGCAGCCAACAAGCTTTTATCAAAAACTGCGTATATTCATCCAGTGACATTTTTGCTTCCTGAGCTAATGCTTGTGTGGGAAAATCTGCAACTACCCATTTTAAATCACCGTTTGCCGAACGTTTTAACATCTTTTCACTCAGATGTTTCATTGCACCCGAGCGCTTAGCCATTTTTTTTGAATCACATCTTGCCATATTTTTTACATTAAACGGAGCACCAATGGAAATAAAGTTTTTCACCTTATCATATTCCAATTCAGTCATAGGGTCCACATATTCAAGTTGTTCATCCGTTGCATTTTTTATAAATATCTCATTTAAGCCATCAACACCCATTCTGACAATCGGATATGCTCCTTTTAACAGCACCTGTCTGTAAATTTCTTTTATTAACGGCTGTGATTGGTATGAATCCGTTCTTATAATCGTAAGCTCGCCTTTTTGAACTTTAACGGAATAATCTACCAATACTTTTGCATATTTTTCCCATAAATTATCCATTTTTACACCTCATCATTATTTAAAGCATTTAATCTGCCTAAATAAATTCCTCTTTTAGATGTTTTTATGAAGTCAGTTAATCTTAATATATTTTTATCATTAGGGAACATTTCTTCAAGTTCTTTTACAACATTAGAAAGTGTTGTTTTTCTGGCTTCAATTAATCTGTATGCTTCTCTTATGTTTTTAATTTCTTCAGATGAAAACCCTCGTCTTTTTAATCCTACAATATTAGGTCCATGCAATATTGCAGGAGCACTTGCGGCTTTTGCAAAAGGCGGTATATCCATTCTTGCGGCAGAAAAACCTGATATTATTACATATTCACCTATTCTTATATTTTGGTGATATACGCTCATACCACCTAAAAATGCACATTTGCCTACATGAACATGCCCGCCGATTGTTGCCAGATTAGCAAAAATAGCTTCATCACCTACAACACAGTTATGAGCGACATGGCTTGATGCCATAAATAAACATTTATCTCCGACTTTTGTAATTGCCCCATCTTCGCCTGCGGCTCTGTTTATCGTTACATATTCTTTTATTATACAATTCTTACCGATTACGGCTTTTGTTTTTTGACCTTTATAGCTTAAATCTTGCGGTGCCGTACCTAAACTTGCAAACGGATATATTATAGTTCCCTCGCCTATTTCACAATGTTCCAAATAAGCATTGGCAATGATTTTTACATTTTCGCCAAGAATAACATCTTCACCTATTATAACATTCGGTCCTATTTCGCAGCTTGCAGGAATTTTTGCATCTTCCGATATTATTGCCGTTTTATTTATTGCCATAATTTTCTCCTACTTATTTCCTACTATCGAAAACATTAAATCCGCTTCAACAGCGAGATGTCCGTCTACAAAACCTTTGGCATGAACTTTTGCTATCGGACCTTTAACTTTAATCAATTCGGATTCAATTTCAAATTTGTCACCCGGAATTATTTGTTTTCTAAATCTTACCCCGTCTATTCCGGCATAAAGGAACAATTTATCTTTATACTGAGGTAACGGTACAAGGCAGCCTGCCGAAACTTGTGCCATTGCTTCCAATTGCAATACCCCCGGCATTACGGGGTTATTCGGGAAGTGTCCCGTAAAAAACGCTTCATTTACAGTTAAATTTTTATACCCCTTGCAATATTTACCCGGTACGCACTCCGTTATTCTATCTACCAATATAAAAGGATATCTGTGCGGAATTAAATCCATTATTCCTTTTATGTCAAATTGAAGTACCTGTTCTTCCGTCGTCATTATGCCTCCCTTATCAATTTATTTTTTAATTCTTTTGCAACTATACAATGAACACTATGTCCCGCTTCTTTAACAATTATTTCGCCTTTAAAATTAAGTATATTACAGCCGGCAAGATAAAAATCACCTGTTAAATCAAGGATTTTATGTTTTGCAGGCTCATATTCCGAATTTAAATCTGTTGTATAACCGTCATCTGTTAACCCAACAGTATTTTCCAAGCTTGCGCCTCTTGCATATCCTGCCTTTTGAAGCATTTCAAGTTCTGATAAATATCCAAAAGTCCTTGCTTTTATTATTTCTTCAATATTTTCACCGTTAAAATTTACCCATCGGTTGTTTAAATCTTTATGTTTAAAGTTAACACCGTATGTAATATTTAATTTGTCCGCAGGAAGCACAACAAGATGAGTTTTGCCGTTAAGATAATACAAAGGTTCTTTTACACTGCACAATGTTTCATCGGGATTATTAATACCCGCTTTTGTAAAAGCATCAACCCAATTTTTTGAGCTGCCGTCAAGTATAGGCATTTCATAATGAGTTAAATACACATCTAAAGAATCAATTTTGCAGATTGCACAAGCAGCCATAAAATGCTCTATAAGCATTACTTTTATTTCGCTGTTTCCTATTACGGTACAATGTTCGGTAGAAACTACATTATTTATATCCGCTTCAACACTTTTATTGTTATAATGGAACCTTATACCCTTTTTATCAGAAGGGCAGACTTTTACTTCAGACTCTATTCCCGTCATTAGTGCAACTGATTTTAATATGACTTCTTTTTTTATCGTAGACATATTATAAATCCTTTAATAAGTGTTCATATTCTTTAAATTTATTAACAAGTTCTTCAGCTTTTTTCATATTTTTCATTTGCTTGATAAAATCTTTTCTTGGCATAGCGGGAGCTCCGATAAGAATTGATTTTTCGGGGAAACTTCTTGTAATTCCCGCTTTTGCCATTATAATCGAATCACTTCCGATTTCAATATGGTCTGCCATTCCGACCTGACCTGCGATAACGGTTCTGTCACCGATTTTGCAGCTTCCTGCTATACCGACTTGAGAAACAATCATACAGCCCTTGCCGATTTTGCAATTGTGTCCGATTTGAACAAGATTATCTATTTTAGTTTGTTCACCGATTACGGTATTTTCTATTGTTCCTTTATCAATGCAGGTATTTGCGCCGATTTCAACATCATCTTCAATAACAACCGAGCCGACAGAGGGTATTTTATATATTTTTTGGTCTGAATTATCCTGTTTTACTTTACCCTCTTCCCTTGCATTTTCAACGTTATTGGGGTTTTCCGTAACGAAGCTGAAACCGTCAGCCGCAATACTTACACCATGCTGCAAGATAACTCTGTTTCCAATTATTGCATTGTCGCCTATATTACATCCCGCATGGAACAGACAGTTTTCTCCTATTTGAACGCTTCTGCCGATGTATGTATTTGCAAGTATTTTAGTATTTTTTCCGACTGATACATTTCTTGATATAACCACATTCGGACCGATTGATACATTTTCGCCCAGTTTTGCCGTAGGATGTATTGTTGCACTTGGATGAACACCTACCGTACTATCCGGTGGCATATAGAATAAATGAAGCAATTTCATCATGGCTAAACGGGGACGTTCCGCTTCTATTGTAGAAATCAGTTCCGAAGTAACACCAATGGGAACCAAAGCTGCTTTTGCTTTTGTTTTTGATAAATTTTCTATTTCATCTTCATTTAAAGCAAGTGCCAAAGTATTTTCATCAGCTAATAAAGGCGGACCCAGTCTTGATATTTTTACGTCTTCCAATTTTGTTAATATACCGCCTACTATTTGCGATATTTCTTCCAGTGAATACTCCGTCATTGTATCTATATCCCTCATAATTATATTCCTCTTTTGATTATATTTATTGTAATACGAGGAAAGTGAAAATACAATTTTTTTATTCAAAATCAAATAAATCTTTTACTATATGCTTTTGCATACGTTATTATCTGATAAAAATACCTGAATTTATAAACTAACTAATTTTACTTTCACCGTGGCAAATAGATTAATCAATAAAAAATGACAAATATTTTTTATATTTAGTATGTATTTTTATTATTAGATAATATATTATCTATATATTGACTTTTTACATAAAATAAGTTAATATATTATCTATGAATAGTCTGTTTATAAATCAAAAAACACCCAATGAAATTGCGAAAAATTTAGCGGATAAAATAAAAAAACGCCGCAAAAAATTAAAGATTTCGCAGGAAATTTTAGCACTAAAATCAGGTGTTAGCTTAGGCAGTATTAAAAGATTTGAAACAAAATATGAAATTTCTCTGCAATCGCTTATAAAAATTACAATTGCACTTAATTTAGATAATGACATTGAAAATCTATTTACACAAAAAACTTATACTTCAATCGAAGAGGTAATTAATGGATAATTATAAATACCTTAAAGTTTTTTATAATGACAAATTAGTCGGAACCTTAGCTAAAACGCCCGACAGGCTC
>CANQLG010000053.1 GCA_947624645.1 Candidatus Gastranaerophilales bacterium | reverse complement strand
CGGGATGTAGCGCAGCTTGGTAGCGCACCTCGCTTGGGACGAGGGGGTCGCAGGTTCAAATCCTGTCATCCCGATTTCCTATTTTAAATTTCAGCTTTGCAGGTTTCACGTTCCGTGATTTTCTAAGGCTACTGTCTTTTAATATCCGTTTTGAGTCGGAAGTTTTTTGTTCCCTATTCGCCTCTGTTACAAACATAATGCCAATATCTTTGGTCGGAAACAATATGATTTGCTCTTTTTGAAATCGGTCAAAAACGGACTTTTATTACCTCAAAACGAACTCAAAATTTTTAAACAAAAAATTAAGCTATGACAGCAAAGTAGTATACAAGTATTGGGAAAAGTTGTTGGATTAAAACCCAACCTAAAATTCTCAACTACACACTTCTTGTACCTTTAGAACGACCTTTTTCATCATACATATATAAAGTACTTCCTCTTTTTATATTTATTGTGGCAGCACAACTATGAAACTCTCCGCTGCCAACTGAAATTGTAGATAAAGAGTGTCCTTTTTCATCGTAAACATATAATGTTGAACCTCTTTTTACGCAAACAAATGATGATGAAAAACCGCATAAGCTACCACTTCCAAGTGATATTGTACAGCTTGTTTGATTCTTTTCGTTGTAAACATACGCTGAACTTCCTCTTTGTACAACTGATGATATTGTCATAAAATCGTTCCTTTCATGATTTTTAAATTCTATAATCTTTTAACAAATTGTCGTGTATGTTATATTTTATCCTTGCCAAGAATTTAAAGCATCTTTTAATTTTTCGATATAGCCACATTCATCTAATTGTTTAGACAAATATTCTTTGATTTGCTCTGTATTTCCGTTAAATGAAGATAATTCTTCTTGTTCAATTAGTGTAACTGTTGGACTGTATGCCCATTCATTATTCCCATTAAATTTTTTAAAAGAAAAATAATTTCTTATGTGTTCAGTTAAGGCATTACGTCTTTCATAATTTTTTTCGGTTTTATCTTTTGGGGCACTGATAGCAATTTCAATATATAAAGGTTTTTTACCCCAATATAGTGAATGCAGATTGACAATCATACTATTTGAAAATTCACCAAATTTAAACTTTTCAACGTTATTAATGCCCTTAGGTAAAAATTTTACGGTATGCCCATCAACAATTATATTTTTATCAATGTCTGAACGTTCTTTTAATACCTCTACAAATAGTTCAAAAATTTCAGCCCGATCGTCAGAATTTTCTATAATTAAATCAATGGCATCTTTATTTTCACGATATATTTTTCTACATAAGTCAATAATTTCTTTATCAGTTTCGCCCATAATATTCCTTTCTATCATTTTTTTGTAATGATTAATAAATATTTTTATGTCTTCATCAAATAAATAACCACATTGTTTTGTTAAGTTGTTAATTGCTTTTAAAATGTCGCCATAATTTATTCTTATATATCCTTTGTAATCTTCGCAGGGTGAATATTTATGAGGAGTTAAAAATAAAAAATATTTGTATTTATAATCCTTGTATTTATCGTGATTTAACACATATTTTTTATAGTCTTCTAATTGGTTACAGCCTTCTCCTGACCAGACTTTATTTTCAATCACGCAGACTAATTTATTTCTCGGACAATCTATAAATATATCCATTCTTCTTCCGTCATTGGTCATTTTTTCTAATGTTATTTTTGCATCAGTTAAATCTTTTAATAAGATATTTACCAAACTGGTATCATTTCTTAATGCAATTTTTAGTAATTCTTTTAGAAAATTATCCATTAAATGATGGCTTTCAAACGGTGTTAACAGCCAACCTAAAAAGTTAGAATGTTTGATTTCATTATTTTGCAATTTTAGCACTTTAAAAATATTAAACTCATTATTTGACTTTGTTTGTAGTTCTGCTAAATCATCAGACATTAATAATTGCAGTAATGCTTGCTTATGCTTTGTCTTTTCCATTATTACCTCGTCTTATACTTTTTGTTTTTTTGTTTAATCTTTTTCCAGAAGAACTTGAATAATGCACATGATAATAATATAGTAGCATTCGCATACGACAAATATGGACATATTAGAATGCGATATATTTTATTAAAATATATCAATTTGTACATATTGTCAATACGTATAAATTGTGCGTTATTACGTATACACTGTACGTATGGACAAAGATTTTTATATTTTACTTGGTAACAATATAAAATTGAGACGAAAAGCCCTACATTAAACGCAGTAACAATTCGCAGATAAATTAAATCTTTCTCTTAACTTTATAGGAAAAATAGAAGTTGCATATTCTAAACCCTCTCTTGATACATTAATAGATATAGCAAAAGCATTAGAAACGAGTGTTTCCGATTTGTGTAAATTTAATTAATTTTTGTCATTAAACCGAAAAATCAAACTGTTTGTATTTATAGAACAAACTGTTTGTTTATTTGCAACGGCTCATATTTTCGCCTTGTTTGTCGTGCAAATCCTGTCATCCCGATTTATCAGGAAAAGATATATTTGATTTTCTGTATTGTCCGTATTCTAATCAGGAATTTATATATAATGCCAGAGTAATACCCTACTTATATAAAAAAACAAACAGAGAAGATAATATAGAAATATGTAAAAAGAAACCTTGGGCTTGCTCGGGACTATTGGCTATTGATAACTGGGAGTTCAAAAAAGACTACCCGTATAATATTTAAGTTATGTGTATATTGGGTTACGCTTCGCTAACCCAACAGAAGACATATTTAAAAATAAAATTATGTCTTTCTGTCACTCTGATCTTTATATGTCGTTATTTTCTATTTTATCCTTTGCAAATTGGTATATACTTTCAAATTTATTTTGTAATTTTTTATTTATTATTATGTATAATAATTTCTGATTTCCCATAGTTGAATTTTATCATAATGTTAAGTATGTAATAATTTTTCAACTAAATTTTGTCATTGCAACATCAAACTAAGTGTTCAAAATAATCAAACTGCAAGTTTTTGTACAATTGTATAAAAAATTATTGACTTCTACGTTTTTTTAATATTTCTCTATATTTTTCCGGTGATGGTCTTTTTAAATTATTGAAAGTTGTTGATTGATTTTGTTTGTTTCTTATTTTTTGATATTGTTCTTTTGTCGGTCTTTTGTTTATATTTAATTTATTATTTTCTTTTTCAGGTGTTTTCAATATGTAATCATCCTGTTGAAACTCAATGTTCATTGATTTTAAAGTATCCAAATAATATTTTTCCAAAGGATTATGTCCTAATTCTTTCATTAAATCATTCCAGTTAGAAGGTAAATCTATTTTAATTGTTGTTATACCACCGGTAGGTACAGTTAAAACCTTATTTCTGTTTGAGTCTCCCGTAACAATTATTGATGTTTTACCCTTTTGCATAACGGGTACTGTTTGTATTTCATTTAATTTACTCCAATTAAGCCAATTGGGAGTTTTAGTAAGCTGTGCGTGTTCTTCTCGTGCAATCTTAGATTTGTGCATTTCAAACGAATAATTTTTTCCTTCAAATGAACTTCCCGGATTTGCAAAATAATTAGCATAAGCTCTTTCATCTAAAGGTCTTATTGCTTTTTTAATTAAAGCGTTTTCAAGTTCCTGTTTCTCTTTATATTTCTTTGCTAAATTTTTTGCTACGTATTCAGTTATAAAAATTGTTCTGTAAACAAAAGGAGTACCGCTTCCTAGTGCAAACTGCTCTTTTTCTACTATATCCCATGCCATAAGTTCTAATATTTTATCGGCATTTGTTACTGCGGGAGTTAAATTATTCCCCCAGTTTAATGCGGAAGTTGCCGTAAGCGTGCTATCATTTATTTCAAACCCTTTTTGAACGTGATACGGTAACCATCCTAAATTTATTACTGCTTGTTCATCTTCTGCCATTACCCATGATGATAAATAACCGAATGTACCCATTCTGTTCTTTTTTATTTCATATCCTCCAAGGTTTATCATTGCTAAATCAATAAATCTTCCCAGTTTTTTATTATTTGAAGCTGAAATTTCACCTTGCCCCGATTCAATCCCTAATTGCCTTGCAATAGGTCCGTTTATCCATATAAACGGTGTCCAGGCATGTGTACTTGATAATGTCCTTCTAAAATCACCATTTGTCATTGCTCTTGTAAACGCTATTAAAATCGGCATATACTCGGGTGGACAACCTGACATTACGCCATTTACAGCGATATTTTGCACGGTTGCTTTTCGGTAACTTGGAGGAATAACAGATATTACGGTATCTTTTGAATAAGGTGCATATTTATAAAACTCATTCACTTTATTCTCCGACGGTGGTATTATTGGGAGTCCGTCGCTCCAGCCTTGAGTTTCAAAATATTGCTGTACTTCTTCCAATGTTCCGGAATATACAATCGAATTATCGCCTGAATTTAATTTTGATTTAGAAATATTTATTTCGTCTTCTGTTATAGGTTTAGTTAAGCCGTCAATTATTTGTTTAAATAAAATATTTCTTGTATTTTGTATAAGTTCATTTTGGGTATGTGAGGAAAATGCGCCGGGATATTCTGCCATTCTTAAAACAGGAACTCCGGCCATTAAGGCCGTATGTTTCGCCTGATTAATAAAACTTGTAGACGCTATCATTACTGAAGGTATTCCAATATGTTCAGCTGTAATACAAGAGCCTGTTTCTTTAGGGGTACATAATCCACAGCCGCCATTTCCTGAAATAACGGCATCGACTTTCATTTCTTTTAGTTTTTGTTCAAATTCGTCTTTCTGTTGTCTTTTAACTCCCGGTCCCGGATAAGGTCCTGCTGACCCAATTTCATTTAACAATATTACCTTTGCCGTAGGATAATGTTCTAATATTAATCTTTTTATTTCAGGGTGGGTAACACTTGCCATAAAGCTGCCGCCGACCACTGCAATTGTTTTTCCGTCTAATGTATTCAATCTTGGTGCTTGTTGTATCAGTTTAATTTCAGAACTTCCTACGGGAGAAAGAACATCATAAGACAATTTTGCATTGTTTTCTGCTTCTATTATATCCTGAAGGGAACATCCTCCTGTGCCCTGAATTGTTGATTTCGTTTCCGTTTTGGTTGTATAGGGGTATATCAAAAGTGCAATTAAAGAAATTAGTGCAAATATTATAAGTATCTTTAATGCTTTTTTTATTTTCATTCCGACTATCCCTTATTACGTATAAGAAAATATTATATAATATTTTCTTATAAAAGTATATAACATTGACTTATATTCTTATGCGGGTGATTTAAAAAATCATGTCTTTTTTACAATTTTGATAATTAAGGATTATCGTTTGTTTATATCGCTTTGTTTAATAAAGATTTTTGTGATATATTCAAATATAGTTATAAGTTAAATAAAAAGGAAAAGATGAAAGATATATTGAATAAAATTTTATTAAAGGTTAACTTTTGTTCTCACAAAAAATATTTAAATTGTCCTGATTTACAACATGGTATCCATTTCTTTCATGATAAATTAAGATTTTGTTGTACAAATGTTTTTGGTCCGATAATATATGATGATTATAATGGAGAAGATGTTGATTGGAACAAAGTCTATAAATTAAGGAAAGCTTATATAAATAAAATAAATAGCCCTTTTATAAAAGGGGAAATACCATCGGAATGTACTAATTGTTATGACGCTCATAATTTCCTTTCATCTAAACACGTTGAGGATTTTCCAAATAGAATTGATAAAGTATTTATTCACAGTAATATGACTTGTAATGCAAAATGTTCTTACTGTGCATATAGTCAAGAAAATAAAACTAAAAACTATGATGTTTATCCTCAAATAAAAAAGCTAATAGCAAGCGGAATATTATCTAAAACTGCCAATATATGTATGAGTGGTGGCGAAATTACTATTAGTGAAAATTTTGATGATTTGCTTAATGATTTAAGTGAATATTTGGAAGGCAATTCCATTGATATTTTAACTTCAGGAATAAAGTATTGTAAATCTATTGAAGATGCTCTTGCAAAAGACAAATGTAGTATATGTATTTCTTTAGATAGTGCTTGTCCTGAAACATACTTCAAAATTAAGAATGTTGATTGTTTTAATAATATCGTTAACAATTTAAAAAGATATACTATAAATTCAGATATTGCCAAATCATTAATAACATTAAAGTATATTATTGTAGATGGAATTAATGATAATAAAAATGAAATTTATAATTTTTTGACTCTTACTCATTCACTAGGAATAAAAAAGGTAAAACTTGATTTTGATAATGTTAAATACAGTTATGGAGAAATATCTCAGATTCCTGAGTATTATAAAGAATTGTTAGAGTATTTTCATAATACTGCCAAAGAGTTGAATTTGATTTTGCATTATGGCGATACAACGAATGCTATACTCAAAGAATTAAATATTGTATAATTGATATCTATTTAAATACATAATTATTATTTTCTAATTTTGCCTTGTGTAATATAATTATGTATGTGAAATATAATCAGGAAATAATATGTTTGATTTTTTTAAGAGAAATAAAGAATACGTTAGTTGCGAATGGCTGGAGTACGGTATTCATTTTAATATGGCCGGGCTTTTTCATTGCTGTATGTATGCTCATTCCGATAAAAATGATTTACCAGTCTCAAGAATAACTTATAATATGAGATATAATTTTGATGATTTTTTAAATAAGAAAAATTTATCCAGAAAAAATTTTAGAAAAGGTATTATAGAAGATAGATGTAAAGGTTGCTATGTATTAAAAAAGAAAAATTGGAATAAACAATTCAAAATTAAAAATATGGCAATAAGTACAAATACTACTTGTAATTCAAACTGTATATATTGTTATACGCATAATAATAAACAAGCTTTTAATAGTGTTCCTGATATTCCCATATATGATTTTATAGAAAAATATATTAAGAAAAAAGTAATAACTGCTGATTGCGAAGTACAATTTGGCGGCGGTGAGCCTGTATTAAACTATGAATTTGAAAAGATATTGAACTTACTTGTTGATAAAGGTTTTAAGAGCATACGGGTTCATTCTTCCGGAATTAAATACAGTTTGGCAATAGAAAAAGCACTACAAAATGATGTTTGTAATCTAGTTATTTCTCCTGATAGCGGAACAAAAGAATTGTATTATAAGATAAAATGTGTAGATAAATATGATGTTTGTTGGGACAATATAAAGAAATATGCAGCAGCACAAAATCTAAAAAAAGATATGCTGCACCTAAAATATATAATTTTACCTAATGTTAATGATACAGTTCAGGATGCAAAAGATTTTATTGATAAAGCGAAAGAGTCTAATGTCAATCACATTCTTATAGATCTTGAAATGGAATGGTATAAACAAAACAGAAAAGATAAAGAAAAAATAACAAAAGTATTCGAACTGGTTAAATATATGGAAAGCTATGCACGTAAAAACGGACTTACATACTCACATAACCCTACAATTTGTACGGCTATTGATGACGGATACCACGCTTTGTATGATAGTATAATTATTAATGTATAAAAAACGATATTTAAGATTTGGTAAAAACCATTCCTAAATTATTTTTTATACATACAAATTTCGAATTGTTTAATCAATTGTTCGATATCTGAATCGGCAAATGTTTTTGAGGCTTTATTTTCAAGAATATTTTTAGCATTTTTGATAACATCATCAAAAGTATTTTTGGGATAATCTCTTGAGCCCCAAGCGGTTAAGTATCTTCCGCTGCCGTCTTTATTAATGTAAAAAGTTCTTTGGGCATCAAACCAACCTGTTCTGTCTGAAGATAATATTAAAGCTCCGCTATTAGGGTCAAGTTCTCCATGGTATTTATATTCCTGCATTTGTTTTTCTTGTTCAGTACCTTTTGAAGAATTTATATCTGAAATATTTGTCAATTTTGTATTTTCTATATTCATATAAAACTCCTTAATAATCATTTATTATATACTAATATCCTAAAAGTTCAGCAACTTTAGCAACAGTCTGCGGAAAATATCTTACTAAATATTCGCTTCTTGTTTTAACCCTATTTACATCTAGTCCGTACGTAGTCATAAGCATATTAGTTTCAGCGACAAGTTCTGATAATCCACTACCTCCCGAACCGCCTGTTTGTAAGAAATAATGTATAATTGCTTGATTTGGGTCGGTATACTGTGATGAAAATGAAGCGCATTCTTCATTATATATTCTTATTAAATCAGGATTACCGCTTATTTCACCCGGTAGTTTATGTCCAATTGGTTTACCGTTAAAATCTATTCCATGTCCAAGCTCATGAGCCATAGTATTTGGGTTAATTCCGCTTTTCAATATGCCTTTATCTGAATTTAAGCTGCTGTTTAAATCATCAGTTATTTTTATAGTTTTAATATTTTTAGAACCAAGAGCCATTAATGAGTCAGCCGGAGCAGATTTTAAAGACTCAAAGAATGCTTTTTGCATAGCTTCTTGACTTCCAAATGTCTGTTTTTGATAAGGATCATTTGGATTATAAGGTGCAAGTTTGCTTCTGATATCTATTGTAGTGGAAGAACCGTCATCTTGAGTTACAGTTATTTTCATATCTTTGTCATCAAAACTTGCGGTATAGGTTCTGCCGTTAATTGTAGTTGTTGTAGTACCATCACTATTAGCGTTCCAACTTCTGTTTACTGAAAGTATTTTATTACCATTCGGGTCTGTTATTGTATATTGATACTGTTGGGATTTTACTTTGCCTGTTGCATCCGTTGATTGAGAATAGTCTCTATTAATATGTGAGCCTTCATAATCATAATTTTCCTGATACCTGGTTACACCGTTTTCTGAAGTAACGGAAGAAAGAACTTTTCCGCCTTGAATTGTACCTGTTTTAATAGCTCCAAGTACATCCATATCTTCGGGGTAATCTTTTAAATCATATCTTACGGTTTCATAAGCACCAGGTAGAGTTTCAGATTCTTTAGTATGTAATATATAACTTGGTTCACCGTTTTTATCATTAACAATTTCGATTTGAGAATCAATATCCCTGTCACCATTTATTTTTGTTGTAAAGGTAACTCTATCGCCCCCTGAGTAATAAGCTCCTTTTTCACCATTACCAATTGTAACGGTACTTCTATGAACCATCATACCATTTTCATCAAATGTTACGACTTTTCCTATTTTATAACCGTCACCATCCACAGAATCTGCTACTTTTCTTGCAACAAATTGAAATCCTGCGTCATTTTGTAATACTCTAAGCTCTATTGAATATCCTTCATTCTCTCCGATTTGCTCCATAACTTTTGAGAATGCTGCATCGTATTGTGCATATTGAGTTTCATTGGAAAGTACCATATCTGTTACACTATTTCCTATAAGTCCTTTAGAAGATAATTCCATAGCCCTATTATATTTTTGTGGGTCACTCGCTATTTCGTCTATTTTGTTTGGGGCAATATTTCGATTTAATAAATCAGAAGTACGTTTATATAATGCCTCATCGGATACAATACGTTTAATCTGATATACAGGAATTTCCTTATCGGCTAAATCTAATGCTTGGGTATAGTGTATATCATCAAGTTGTAAAAAATCAGAAATAAAGTAAGGGTTAATTTTGTGGTCAATACATTCTAAAGATCTTTTATATTTAGTTTCGTCAGTTGCAAAATCGGCAAGATTATAATAAGGGATTTTTTTATCTAATAAATCTAAAGCACGTGCATATGATGCATCATCAAGTTTTGCTAATGTTATTACATATTCATATGTAATATTAGGTTTATCAAATAAGTCTAATGCTCTTGAATATTGTACATCATCAAGTTGCGCTAATGTTATTACATCTTCATATGTAATATTAGGTTTATCAAATAAGTCTAATGCTCTTGAATATTGTACATCATCAAGTTGCGCTAATGTTATTACATTATCTGGTGTAATTTTAGGTTTATCAAGTAAGTCTAATGCTCTTGAATATTGTACATCATTAAGTTGTGCTAATGTTATTGC
>CANQLG010000052.1 GCA_947624645.1 Candidatus Gastranaerophilales bacterium | reverse complement strand
GGGGGGGTAAAAGTGATATAATTACTTTGTTTACAAGTATGGGTATTTTTTATGATTAATGATAAAGAGAATATAAAACAAGAAAAAGTTAATAAACAAAGCTGGTGGAAAAAGTTGTTACTCTCTGTTTTAATAATATTAACTTCAATCATATCAATAATATCGGGATGTATTTGCGGAGTAATTTATCCTTTATTTATACATCCTTTATTGATAGGTATAAATCTTTTTATTTTATGTTGGGCTATATTGCTTATTGATTTTATTTTTCTATATTTTGTAAATATTATATTTTTAAAGAAAGTATTTAAAATATCATATAATACCGTTTTATTAAAAATATTAATTCCAACAGTATATATACTGGTACCATTTTTAATAAGTTGTTATTTGGGTTGGAAAGATGCAAACGACTTTGCTTCCAAATTGTATGCACCATAAAATTTCATTTATGTATCAAGTTCGCAAGTTGGGTTTAACTACTTTTACCCCTATTTATAATTTTGGGCAAAATGTCTGGTTTTCCATAACCCAACAACAATAAATACATAGTTTCATTATGAATTATTATAAAGATATTTAAAATATATCTTAGAAACTAACAATAATTACTTAAAAGTTCGATTGCACTTTTTTTATATTGTGGTGTTGTATGTGTATATCTTTGAGTAACAATAACACTTGAATGTCCTAAAATTTCTTGTACTGTTCTTATATCTGCTCCCTTTTCGAGCATACGTGTTGCAGCTGTATGTCTTAAATCGTGAAATCTTAAATTTTCAATATTTGCTTTCTTCAAAACCGAATGAAAAGCATTTTTAATGTCATTATAAGGTTTTTGAGTTTCCGGATTTACAAAAACATATTCATTATCACGACTTAATTCATTCAAAACTTCCATAAACTTTTTAGAAATGGGTATTCTACGAGATTTACCTGATTTCGTTTCAAGTAATTCTATAAAATCATACTCAAAATCAATATTAGACCATTTTAAATTAAATATTTCACCCCTTCGCATTCCTGTTTGTAATGCACAAATTATAATGGGTTTTAAATGAACATAAGGATAAATAATTTTATGTTTCCTATCTCTGCCGACTACATCATACCCTCTTTCAATTTCAGCGAATAATCTTTTTTCTTCATCAGCTGATAATACTCTTACTTTATGGTTATCTTCTCTTAATTTTTTTACAGACCACATTGGATTTTTTTCTATTAAGTTATTTGCTATTCCTAAATTAAACATTTTACTTAAAACTTCCAAATGTCTGTTTACTGTTGCGTTTTTATTTCCTCTGTCCTTTTTGATTTTGATTTTAAAATCTTCAATATCTTGTGGTGTTATAGTTTCAGCTTGAACATTCCCGAAGTATTTTAAAATCATTTTTGTACTGTAAACATCACGTTCATAAGATTTTTTATTTGTTTCAGAATACTGTAAATACAGATTAATGAGTTTTTTCATTAAAGGCTTAGGACTGTTATCCAAAATTTTTAAATTTCCTCTCATTATTTCAGTTTTAACAACAACTTCGTATTCAAGAGCGGTCTTTTTATCGACCGCTCCTTTACATGCTCTGTAATACTCTTTTCCGTTTAATTGGAATCTATAATACCAATTATCAGCTCTTTTAAATACACTCATAATTTATGCCGCCTTTCTTTTTCTTTCTTCAAGCCATTCCTTTAAGGAATCCTCGAAGAAAAGTATTTCTTTGCCCATTTTATCCATTACCTTTTTAGGTATAATTTTTCTTGAAATCCAATTATTTAGCTTGATTAACCTTTTTTTTGGATCATCAATCATATCCGCAAACAAAAAGTCTGCGGTCTTTCTTTTAGTCCAAAGTCCGCTTTTTTCCATAACCATAATTCCCTATGCTACTTTGTATTGTGTTTTAAAGTTATTAATAATTCTTTGTACCTGTTCAGGCTGCTCATTAAAAGGTGATAAAGTATAATCAACCCAATAAACATTACCACCGAAACGATTTTCCCCTGTCTTTGGTTCACTTGTAATTTTTATACCTTTTTTCCTTAAATAACGGATTACACTGGGTAAATGTCTAAAACCGTATATTTCATTACATTCCTTATTACTGATTTTCCCATTATTTATAAGGTGTAATAATATTCTGTCCTCTTGTGACATTTTTGTATTTGAATAAATATTTCCTATCATAGTGAAGATTTCTCCTTTACAGTTTGCGTTGTTGCATCATAAAACAGGTCAACTCTTGTGTTGCCACCTGTGTGCCTTGATTTTGCAATCAAGAACTGTAAATCACATTCACTACATTTATTTGGTTCATAATAAGCCGGGCGGTGAACAAAACATACTATATCGGCATCTTGTTCTATTTTGCCCGAATCTCTCAAATCGGATAATCTCGGTGTTTTATCTGCTCTATCAGCATATCCTCTATGCAGCTGATGTATCGCCACTATCGGTTTGTTTAGTTCTAATGCGGTTAATTTCAATTCTCTTGAAATATCGCTTATTCTGTCATAAGTTGATTTATTATTATTTCCGTTAATCAGACCTAAATAATCAATGAAAGCAATATCGCTGTCTGATTTTCTTTCCATATCTCTTATTCTGTCAACGGTTATGTTATATTCCGCACAAATCTTTATTGGTAATTTGGGCAGTTTCTCATTGATATATTTTTCATATACTCTTATCTCATAGTCAGCAAATGACTTTGTCCTAAATTTTGAAGCATTTACTCTTGTTTGTGAACATATAAGTCTGTTTTGCAGTTGTCTTAAAGACATCTCTAAGCTAAATATATCAACTTTAAAACCGAGATTTGCCATTGAGCCTACTAAGTTTATCATCATACAGGTTTTTCCCATGCCTGTCGCTCCGGCAAGTATTATAAAATCACCCCCTTGCATACAGCCGAGTTTCTTATCTATTGAAGGAAATCCTGTTGTAATGATTTTTTGATTTTCATATTCATTAGTTAAAAGTTCTTCGGAATTATGTGCAATAGATAATAATTGCGAAGTATCTACATATTTTTCCTGTTCTTCTCTTATATAATCCAAGTCTTTTTGAGAACTTGCTCTTTCTATCAAACGGTCAAAATATGATTCTTGAATTTTATCAACATAAAATTTGTAATTAACATTAGTTATGAAGTTCTCTTGAAGATACCTTACATCTTCAATTTCATTGTTTTTCAACAGTTCACAAATCGTATATACATTAATTTCTTTATTAGCATTTAATAAGTGTTCACTAATTTCAAAGATTTTAGCGAATAAACGATTTACAAACATTTTAGAATTTAAAACAGACAATAATGTCTTTTGCATTGATCTTTGTGAACCAATTAACATTATTGTTATTTCCTGTTCGTATTCTTGTTGTAATATCTTCAAAACTAACAAATCCCTTTAATAAGTATTTATGCTGCTTCTGATTCTTTTATTGCATCAACATATTTATTTTGTTCGGCATCCCAAATAACAGGAACAAATGACCAACCTGTAAGAACGATTTTGTCACATACTTTATCCCCATTTTTTGGAACATATTTGCTTATTCCGAGTTGTCCTTTTATTCGTATATAATCGCCAACTCTATGGTTTTCAGCTAATTTTTCTGCGGTATTATCATTTTTAGTGTTGAAGAAAATAATGGGAAAACTCTCATATTCTTCAGATTTTGGCTTCTTTTTTGCAAGAAGTATTTTTGTAAAACAAGTGCCGGTTTCGGTATATTTAATATCAATCCAATTTATACGACCAAGCAATTCAAAACTGTTCATTATGCTATCCTTTCTGTTTGTTGTGTATTTTCATTTACTTCAATATCATCCCAATTAGTTTCATCCTTGATATTGAACATATCTATGTTTATTTTTGATTTAGTTGTATTATCCATAGCAAGAGCTTTTTGGATTTCAACAGATTTCGGCAACAGTTTCATCAACTGAATTAAAACTGTCTTTTTACACATCGCATCAGGCTCTTTAAACCAAGGTGAATTTTTATCAAATTCTTTTTTTGTTTTATCGTAAGATTTTGAATGTGTTTGCCCGTGGTCGATACATTCATCTTTTGTCATATATTTGAAAATAGTACCGTTTTTCAGTTTTGCAACTGCGTAATATCCTATAACTTCACCTCTATCAATTTTGCCTTCTTCATTTTTTTGGTTATATGGTTTATGTTGTAAATAACTGTCTGTACCGTAAGAATAATCAAAATCATCTTTCTGAAAAACACGGTGCATATCTAAAGTACAAGCTAATTCATGACGGTAAAACAGTTCAATATAACCTTTATAACCAATCTGAAATTGTACTTCTTTAATCTTTATCCACTCATTACCTACTTTTTTAGAATTTGTATAAGGGATTAAATATGCTTGACCTTCAATATTAGGTTCTAATCCCAACTGTGCAGACTGGAATAAAGCACCTAAAAAACTTTCGGGAGTACACTCTGCCAATGCAGGATTTAACCTCAATGTTGTTAGTGCTATTCTTCCTAATCTTTCTGCGTTAAGATGTGTCGGAAGTGCTTTTCCAAGTTCATTTAAACTTAATTTTATAAGTTCCGGAATTGACTTTGATTTTTGTTTTTTCATTAAAACCTGTTGTTTTACCTGTTCTGTTGCTATTACTTGTGTTGTCATTTATGCTATCCTTTCTGCTTTTAGCTTTGTATAATATTTGTATTCGCATAATTTTGACTTGTTCTCAAAATTACATTCGGCTTTGTATGCACAATTTGTGCAAGGAATTATAATTGCACAATCCAATAATTGTGATACTAAATCCGTTTCGTTTATTTCATCCATTATGCCGCCTTTTTATTTACGGAAATATTTAATTTTCTGTATGAACTTTTATTTGTGTATGTATCATACAAACCGTCTGCTTTTAGCTTTTCAGTATCAACCTTTGTTTGTTCAATTCTTGCCCAAGTAACCTTAAATTTTTCAGTACAAACTCCAAGATGTTCGCCTATTGATTGTTTTAGTTCTGCTTCAAGCATTTTTTGTTCTGTTTCTAATACAGAAATGTCATTTTTTATTTCTTTTATTTTTTCTATATGTTTTTCCATATCTTGGTTTTCAATAATTTGTTCATCAGGTTTTGCAAATATTTCTGATAAAACAGAATTATCATCAGGTGTTAGGGCAGGTGGTGTTTTTGTTTGTACACAATTCCAAAATTCCTTTGCCATTTCAACCATTACATCAAATAGTTCTTTATCAAATTCAATCATTTTATATTTGAATGATTGTCCTCCAATAAGAACCGCAATATATGCTTTCTTTTTGCCTGTAATTCCTAAATACCAAATAACTTGAAGTATGTATTCTTTTGGAATTTCATCACCTTCCCATTCATCCTTTTTATGGCTACCGCAAGTTTTACATTCGAGAATTTCGTCTGTACCTGTAATCAAACGATCAATATGTGATGCCATAAACGGATAATTTTTATGAACATACATTTTGCTTTGTTTACGAACTTGTTTTCCTGTTGTTCTTGCAAACTTTTGTGCTACAAATTCTTCAAGTTCCGTTCCAAGCTGTACCGCTTCAATCTGTGATAAATCATCAGGGTCAGCTTCTCCTGTTTTTTCGAGCCATAATTTTAATGGTGTTTTCCAACGGCTCATTCCCATAATAACGGCAATATCTGAACCGCCAATGTAGTTTCTTCTTTCTTCTGCCGTAAACATTAATGCTCCTTTCTATTTTGCTGCATTACAAATCGGCACTTAAAATAACCCGTATTTTACAATTTTGTAATATAGGCTTGATTTCAAGTAATATCTGTTTTACTATCTATTTTGAAAAAGATTGTTATATTTGTCTGGAAGTATATCCCCTTATTTAGACAAATGGAGTATTCATTTGTATTAAATTATGAGAGAAACTATGTTTACTGTCAACATAGATTAGATAAAATGTAAAACATGTTTTACAAAATAACACAACCTTTTTATTATGTATCAGTTGAGAGGTCATATATGGCAATAAGTAAATCAGTACAAGATAAACAAACAACAATTAAATTAGAAACAGCTTATATAAACACTATGAAGCTCATAGGGAAATTATCTAAAACAAAATTTGCTGAAATTATAGGGAAGAAAAAACAAAATATTCACCGTCGTATTAGCTATGAAGGCTTTATTTTACTTGATGAAGTATCAGAATTAAGCAAATTTCTTGCAATTGAAGGTAAAACAGATAACAAATTTTATAAAACTCTTGAAAATATATTAAATCCTGTAAAATCTAATTTTAAAGTTAAAGAAGTAAAACAGGATAATAATTCAGATGATGATGATTATACTTCTTTAAAAGTTCGTGGTGAAGTCGGTATAAGCTGCGGTTATGGTACATTCGTTGATAATGATAATATTACAGGGGAATGTGTAGTTCCTACTCAAACTTTAAGAAAATTCGGGGCTAATCGTAAACATACAGAAATTGTTTATGCACAAGGCGACAGTATGTCACCGGAAATAAAATCAGGTGATGCTCTTTTAGTCGATACATCACAAACAGATGTTATTGACGGAGTAGTATATGCTTTTAATTATGACGGTCAGCCAATGTGTAAAAGATTAAGAAGAATAGGACAAGAAATTACTGCTATTTCAACAAATCCGATTTATGAACCGTTTTCTATTAATTTCTCAACTCAATTTAATGTTATCGGTCGTGTTGTTGGATTTATCAGACCTGTTCTTTAGTTTCTATTATTTTTGTTTCGTCTATTTCTGATTGAAAAGTATCATTTTGAAGTTCATATTCTTCAAGATTATCGTGATATTTGAATAATAATTCAGCAAGTTCATATTCTTCGATTTTATCAAAATCAATATCTTTATTTTGACAATTTTCTCTTACAAATTTTATTGCTTCATCATACGGTAATTCAAATGTTCTTCCCGATATTTCATTTACAGAAAAATTAAATATTTTCATTTCTATCACCTCTTATTATGTTTTCAAGTCCGGCATAAACCAGTTCGTAATATTCGTCATAAGTTGTATTGCAATCATCACAGATACATCTATAAAATAAATATGGATTTTGTATCTCACTTCCACAATAACTAATTTTTTGACTGCCACATATAGGGCATTTGTCTTTATCAAAAAACACTTTTCTTATTTCATATCCGTTAGCTTCAAATAGTTCTTTTGCTTGCTCAAATGTTTTAACTTCAAAGTTTTCGTCATAGTTTTCTTCCATTGTAAAATGTTCGTGATAAAACCTTGTAGCATCTTTAACCACGTATTCTTCATTATCATATCTTTCGATAAATTCATTATTTCCGTTATTTATATCGTATCTATCAAACATTTTTTCCCTTTCTATTGTTCAAATGAGTAAAAATCTTCATTACAATTATGGCAATAATAGACATAATCTTTTAGTTGTGATTTTATCAATCGTGTTCCACAGCGAAAACATTTTTTTGTTATTTGGCTACTTTCAATTATTTCTGAAATATCAAATAAATTTGGATTCGCAAAGGCTTCCATTAAATCAATGCACCCTTCAAATATGTCGGAGTGCTTTTTCATTTTTTCTAAAATATCTTCAAAATTTGAACCTTTTACATCTTCTTGACATTCATGCCGTAAAGTATCAAGATAGCCGTTTATGTAGAAATCATAAATATAGTTATCAAGTCTATCTATAAGTAAATTTGCTATATTGTCATTTACTATAAAAGTTTCACTTTCTATATTTCCTAAATTTGCACCTTGCAAATCTTTTAAAGACAATGTGTTATCATCATTTATCAGATATTGAAAATCCAAGTCATTTAATATTTCAGTCAGTTCTATTTTCTCTTTTTTCATGCTACTACTCCTATTCATCAAATCTAAATGCAATATAATCAGCATCTTTATTCCTTAATGCCGTTATTTCATCTTCAGATATAAATTGTTGCAGTTCCGGATTTTCTTCAAATGTTGATAAATCAACCCAATTATCTGTTTTACACAAATCCAAACCTGTAATTAAATTAATTTCCTCCATTTTATATGCATCTTGTAAACTTGTAATTACTTTATTTATCATTTGTTTTTCCTTTCATATTCTTGTATTTCTTTTTGCCAAGAACCTTGTGAGATATTATATACAGGTATATTATTTGTCAGAATAAAATAATATGCTTCTTCAAAATTAATAAATTCTATATCAGCACCTTCAATTCTCGACCACATTTCACCTGTATTTTTATCGTTATAAAAAGTTAGGGTTTTTGGCCCACCATATCCGCTCCCGAAATGTATTTTGCTTTCTTTGTCTTGAATAAATAAATTTTCATATAAATTCGCATAATCGTATTCTTCGGGAACGGAATTTTGATTAAATTGTAATTTTAACTGCTGCATTGTTATATCCCTTTATGCACTTTTTAAATTTTGAATATCCATTACCTCATTGTATTTTTCCAAATATAAGTAAAAAAGATTATCCGAATATTCAAAAAGAGGTAAATAGTTCGCTGTATCTTGTATTTTTTCTTCATCAAAAGGTTCTAATTCCCAAGTATCTTTATTTATCAAGGGATAATCACCAATTATTTCAAGTTCTTCATCTTCAAGAAAATTTATATAATCCTCAAAGTAGCCATAAACTTCTGCATCTTCTTCGAGGGAATGATCGAAAAAATTTTCATATCTGCTCCAATTATAACTATATGTATCGTTTGAATACCAAATACCACCTTCGACAATTCCAAATTTTGCGTTGCAAATAAATGCTTCACCTTTATTATTTAAAAAAGCAAATTTATTTCTGTCACCTATTGCTTTTTCTATAAGATGCATAATTGGTTCGCTTTTTACAAAATCTTTTGATAATTTTTTCAAATAGTTTTCTATAAAAATTACCGTGTCAGATACTTTGCTTTTTTTAGGAACTTCTATATCTAAAATTCCATTATGTATCATAACTAAATCGTCATTTACAATATGAGGGTGACAATTATTTTTGTCTTTTAGACCGGATGTTCCAATTCTACAATGTATGAGCATAGAACCTTGTGCAACTTTTTCGGCTTTTCTTACTTCTTGAATAAATTGTTTTTTATCAAATATTCCTTTTATAATATATAGTTTTCCGTTTTTTGCATAGGCTATTCCTGCCCCGTCATTGTTGTTGTCAAAACAATTTTCTAAATATTCATCACTTATTTCTGTATCTTGAGGCTTAACTATTGCTATACACATTATGCAGCCTCCAATTCTTCTTCAAACCTTTGTACAATACCCATTTCATACATAAATTTGTATAGGTCTGGATAAAAGATACTATTCTTTTTAACAAATTCTATATAATCACCTGTACTTGCAGAATGATAAGTTTCTTCCTTATGTTTTGCATAATCTACAAGCGAATAAACTGTTTGGATATTTTTCTTAATTCGTTCAATTCGTGTATTTGAATTAAATATTCTAAATTCATAAGTTCCTGTTCTATTGTCATAATTTAATGCGGTATATCTGTCGTCTTTAACAATTTGGGGATAATCTCTTTCATCTGACAATATTTCAGTTATACTTCTTGCATCCTTATATCGACACCAATTGTCAATTTCAGATTGATGTCGTTGTGTAATTGCTCTCCAAACTTCCATATTTATTTCAAGACCGGAGTATAATACATTTCTCAATGCACATAACATATTTTTAGAAAATACTTCTTGTGAAACGTGTATATGTATTCCACCTTTGTTGTGTCCTCTAAAACCTGTATCATTTAAGAATTTCATTCCTTTTTCAATATTTGGTAAGAATTTTTCTGTAATATAACCTCTTGTCATTGGCTCTGTTACAATTTCAAAACCACCACCATCAATAGAACTATCACTCATTAAAACTACATCAGGCACTATACCCAAAAATTCATCCGCATAATCAGAATCACCCGATACTTCTATTTCAAGACCGAAAAATTCTTTCGTTCCTGTTTCACCGTAAACTTGTTTTTTGTGGAAGCACTCATAATCGTGATAACCATAAATAGGGGATTGATGATTGCCTTCACAATTTGGACAATAATTACATCCGTCACCTTCGTTGTAATAGTAATCATCATCGTGTACGGCTAAACCACAATCTTCACAAGTCCTATAACTATTATCATAACAATCGTTGCATACCCAATTATGGTCGTAGGTTTCATAACAATCATTTGCTGAATAATATTTATTACAACATTCGCATTCGTAATAATTATCTACAAGACAATCCCCACAAACATACTTCTGTTTATCTTCAATCCAAGTCATATTGTTTTGATGATAAATTTCACCGCAATCTTCACAGGTGTAATAATAATCATCTCTGCAAGATTCACAAACATAATCGCCATTGTGTATTTCAATAGCTTCATCTTTTAGAATGTACTCTCCAC
>CANQLG010000051.1 GCA_947624645.1 Candidatus Gastranaerophilales bacterium | reverse complement strand
CGTCTTTATTTTTGCAATTTTGTACAATTTTCTCGGCTTCATACCTTTTTCCAATTAAATATTTTTTTGTTTCTAAATGTAAAAAGACACATGAAGTGATTATTTAAGACAGATGGATTGATTATTTCAGGCAACAAACTGTTAAAATTTTTGTTTAATGTTGGTGAATGAAGATGAGATTATCTGAAATTAGCATTCACTTTGCTTTTTTAAATATTTTATTAAAATTCTCAGGACAAATTTGATAAGTATCAACCAAATCAAGATTTTTAACCATGTGAAGCGTTCCTTCTTTGTATTTTTTAAAATGAGGGGAATTAATGTGGTTTTTATACGCTTCTTCGTTTTTATATATTTCTAAAATTCTGATTTGCGTATTATCTTTTATAATTGCCATCGGATAAATTGAAATAACATCTTTTTCTTTTTTAACAGATATTTTTGCAACTTCTTTTGCATAGTTTAAATATTCTTCCAAATATTCAGGATAAACTTCAACTTCTGATATTCTCACAATCATTCCGTTATTGTTATCTTGAATTAAATCTTGTGCCATAATTGGCGTTGCTCCGATAAAAATCAGAGTTATTAATACTAATAAAATTCTACGCATAATTTTTATCCTCTAAAATAAAACTACACAACATTTCCGGCTTTTTGTTTTCCGTTTTGAGCCATAACCCCAACAAGAAAATGCGGAACATATAATTCTTCAAGATATTGGATTTCATCATCTGCCAATTTAAAATCAACTGCACCGACAGCACCATCTATATGAGAAAGTTTAGTTGCACCAACAACAGGGGAATCCACCTTTGTTAACAGCCAAGCAAGCGAAACCTCAGTCATTGAAACATTATGTTTTTTTGATAATTCTTCCACTCTTTGAATAATTTTTAAATCTGCTTCTGCGGTTTTATCATATTTGAATTTTGCATAAGAATCTTCTTTTAATCTTTTTGTTATTTCGTTATTATTTCTTGATAATCTTCCGCTGGCTAGAGCGCTATATGGAGTGATTGCAATATTTTCTTCTTTGCAAAAAGGTATCATTTCTCTTTCTTCTTCTCTATGAATTAAATTATAATGTCCTTGAATTGAAATAAACTCTGTTAAACCGTTTTCTCTTGCAAAATAATTTGCTTTGGCTAATTGCCAAGCAAAACAGTTTGATATTCCGATATAGCGTGTTTTACCAGCTTTTACAACATTATCAAGACCAATCATTATTTCATCCATTGGTGTATGATAATCCCACATGTGATAAATATATAAATCAACATAATCAAGCTCCAGATTTTTCAGGCTTTGGTTGAGATAATTTTCAATATGCTTTTGACCTGTTATATTGTTATCAATTTCATCTTGAGTTCGAGGAGTAAATTTTGTTGCAATAACATAATCTTCTCTATTAGAAAAATCTCTCAATGCTTTTCCAACATATTGCTCGCTTGTACCTTGTTGATAAACAAGGGCTGTATCATAGAAATTAATTCCTTTTTCAAATCCGTATTTTATAATTTCTCTTGTAGAATTTTCATCAATTGCCCAAGAATGCTGACCTGATTTAGAATCACCAAAACCCATACAGCCCATACAAATTCTTGATACTTTTAAATCTGATTTTCCTAAGTTTGTATATTTCATAATGTGCTCCTCATATTTTTAATGTTTATTTTCTCGCATTTTAGCATGTAAATTGCTAAAGAAAACCTTATACAGGTTTAAATTCAATTAGTATATCCTTTGGTAGTTTTTTAATAATTTTCAAATCCTCCTTTTCAGTATGCCCGATAATCATAACATTATAGCCGGATGAATATTTTTCATCAAAATATATTATTGATAAAAATCCACCGCTCCAAACGATGTCCCCGTTTTTCCAACCTCTTTGCATTTCTTCAATTGTATATTTACCCTGCTGATATTGAGTGGAATAGTCAACTCCTGAATCGCTAAAGTATAGAGCTAAAGGTAATCTTGAATAAAAATCATTTGCAGCGATTGTGTTGTTTAAATTTGCGTGGATTATTTTTGAATCAGCCTTAATTATGATTTTATTCATCAAGTTTTATAATTTTCCGCCAACCGCCTTATACAGACTCAACGAATCGACCAAACATTCTGTTTTACTTTGGATTTCATCTTGTTGAACGGTTAAAAGGCTTTCTTTGAATTTTAGGGTATCAAGATAAGAAACAGCGCCTTTTTCATATTTGAAACTTACATCTTGAAAAGATTTTGTTTCATCTTTGACTCTTTTAATATCATTTGAATGTTTTGCAGTATCTGATTTTAAATCCACAAGGCTGTCATTTATTTCTTGAAAAGAAGTTAAAATTGTTTTTTGATATGTATTAAACATCTCATCATATTTATATTTTTTACTCTTTAATTGTGCAATCAGCCTGCCGCCTTGAAAAATCGGCTGGGAAATTCCACCTGCAAGTGTAAACAAAAATTGTTTGTAATCAAACATATTCATCGTATTATAATAGTTGTATCCCCAATTACCGTTTATAGTTATTGAGGGAAGCATTGCTTTTCTTGCAGCTTTTACATCAAACGCAGCAGCTTTAAGTTGTGCTTCAACACTTAAAATATCAGGTCTTTGGTTTACAATTTCTGTTTCAATGCTTTGCGGTAAATTATTTAATAAAGCAATTTCATCAATAGAAGTTCTTTCAAGCTCGTTTGAATTTTCGCTTGCACTTCCGATTAAAACAGAGAGCTGATTTAAGAGTTTTGCTCTATCTTTTTTTAGAGTTTCAAGGGTTGATTCGCTTTCAATATAGGATTTGTCGGCTTGTGTTACATCGGTTGAGGAATTCAGCCCGTATTCAAAATTTACTTTTGTGAGTTCTAAAATTTCTTTTCTGATATTTACAAGTTCTTTTTGAATTTCAATTTGTTTGTCTATATTTAAAATATTGAAATAAGTCGTTGCAGTTAAGGTCGTTAATGAAATAAATGCGGCATATTCATCAAATTGCATAGCTTCATAGTCTTTTTGCAGTTTTTTTCTTGCGTTATAATTTTTGCCCCAAATATCTATTTCATAATTTACGCCGATTGGAATTGTATAATTTTTCATATTGCTGTTGTGGCTTCCTTGAGCATCAACTGATATTGTCGGAAGCTGCATTGCAAAACCTTCTTGAACGGCGGCTTTACCTTGTAAAACTTTGAGTTCGTTTATTTTAATATCATAATTTTCTGTTGCAGTTTTTACGATATAGCCTGTTAAAATTGGGTCGTTAAATCGATTCCACCATTCTAAATTCATATATTCAAGTTTTTTATCAACAGTATCTGTATTTTTATTCTTACTTTTTAATGATTTTGAGGGTTTGCTTTTTTCAATTTTTACAGCCTGTTTGTTGACATTTTCAATACTAAAAACAGGTAAAATATTTGTGCTTAAAAAAGTAACTATAAAAAATGAGGCTATAAATTTTCTTTTAATCATTTTTACCCCCTTTGTTTTTCAAGTTTGAAAGGTAATTAATAAATCTCTTTTTAATTTCAGGGTTTTTCGCCATTTTTAGCCTTTTTTGAATTGTCATAACAATAATGTATAAAATCGGTGTTACAAAAAGATTTAAAAATGTTGAAACGAGCATTCCGCCAAATACAGCCGTTCCCATTGAAATTCTGCTTTTAGCTCCGACACCATGAGCTAAAACCAAAGGCAAAATACCTAAAATACAGGTTAAAGAGGTCATCATAATCGGTCTGAAACGAATTAAGCAAGCCTCTAACGCTGCGTCTTTAAGACTTTTACCCTGTTCCGTTAATTGATTTGCAAATTCAACAATTAAAATTGCGTTTTTACTTGCGAGCCCTATTAGCATAACAAGCCCGATTTGGCAAAATACATCATTTTCAAGCCCTCTTAAAAACTGAAATGACATCGCACCAAAGATTGCCAAAGGTACTGCCATAAGAATAATTGCAGGTGAAAACAGGTTTTCATATTGTGCTGCTAAGATTAAAAATACAAATACAAGGCTCAATACAAATATTAAAGAAGATGAAGCTCCTGCGGATTGTGATTCTAATACAACCCCAGACCATTCGTAAGAAAAGTTCTGAGGAAGAATTTTCTTTGCAATTTTTTCCATTTCTTTTGCTGCATCACCTAAACTTGCACCGCTTGCAGCTTCACCTGAAATCTCGGTTGAACGTCTTAAATTATAATGATTTATTGTATCAGGGTTATAGTTCATTTTATAAGTAATAAGATTTGATACGGGAATCATCTGACCTTCATTATTCCTTACATACAATTGTCCGATATCTTCAAAATTTCTTCTAAAAGCATTGTCCGCTTGAACATAAACCCTGTAACTTTTATTCAGATAAGTAAAATCATTGACATAATATGAACCCATAGAAATCTGCAAAGTGTCATAAATATCTTTCAGGCTTAAATTCATTTGTTTTGCTTTTAATTTATCAACCTGAACATCAATCTGCGGATTGTTTGCAGTAAATGTTGTATATAAATTAGATAATTTTAACGATTGGTAGCCTTCTGAAATAACATTTTGCGTTGTTGTACTTAATTCTTCTAACGTGTGGCTTGCATCGTCTTTTATTTCAAACTGAAAACCGCCGACCGTTCCGATACCGTCAATTGCAGGCGGACCGAAAGCGTTAATTATAGCGTCCGGGATTTTAGAGAATTCAACATTTATTCTTTTTACAATTTCTTCTGATGAATGATATTTGCCTTTTCTTTCTTCCGTTGGTTTTAAAATTACAAACATTATTCCTTTGTTTGGCGAAACCCCTGTAAAAGAATATCCCGTAAAATCAAAAACTCCGATTATTTCATCTTTTTCGGTTTGAAGTGCTTTTATTATTTTGTCATTTATTTTTCTTGTGTTTTCTAAAGAATATCCTTCTGGAGCTTGAAGCATTACCGTAAAATATGACTGGTCTTCTGTCGGTACAAAAGATTGAGGAACAACCTGAAACAATAAAACAGTTGCCGCTAAAAGTCCGAGAAATATTGTAAACACTTGTTTTCTTTTAAGAATAATTTTTTCTAATATTATTTTGTATTTTGCGATTACTTTTTCTAACCAACTATTAAATTTTTCAAAAAATTTAAAACTTTTTTCTTCTTTTTTGCTTAATAAAAGTGCAGACATTGCAGGAGTTAAAGTAATTGATACAAAAGCGGAAAAGAATATTGAAAAAGCAATGGTAAGTGCAAATTGTTTATATAATTTACCTGTGATACCGGGGAAAAATGCAATCGGTACAAAAACCGTAATTAAGACAAGAGAGCTTGCAATTACTGCTCCGAAGATTTCTTTTAAGCCTTCAATTGCAGCATCTTTTGGTGGCATATTTTTTTCTTTAATAAATCGTTCAATATTTTCTACAACAATTATTGCATCATCTACAACAAGCCCGATTGCAAGAACAATCCCAAACAAAGTCAAAGTATTTATTGAAAAGCTCAAGAGTTTCATAAAAATAAATGAACCAACCAGAGAAACAGGTATTGCAACAGCAGGAATAAGCGTTGTTTTAAATCTTTGCAAGAATATATAAATCACTAAAACTACTAAAAGTACAGAGCCAATAAGGGTTAATAATACTTCTTTGATTGATTCTTTTACAAGATTCGTTGAATCAATTGAAAGCAATGCCTCCATTCCGGGCGGGAATTTCTTTTCAAGTTCCGCCATTTGTGTTTTAACACCTTTAGCTACTTCCATTGCATTGGCATCAGGTAACTGCATAATAGCAAGAGCAACAGTATTTCCTCCGTTATATGATGTTATGGCGTCATAACTTTCTGCTCCGAGTTCTGCTCTTGCAACATCTTTCAATCTTACAATGCTTCCGTTTTCTGATTTTATAACAATTTCTTCAAATTCACTTGTGTTAACAAGTCTGCCAGGAACTTGAATATTCATGGCAATTTTTTGGTCTTTATTGCTTGGTGTTCCTCCGATTTTCCCTGCCGCTACCTGAACATTTTGTTCCATTAAGGCATTTACTACATCATTAGGGGTTAAATTCCTATTTGCAAGTTTATAAGGGTCAAGCCAAATGCGCATAGCATATTTTTGCTCGCCGTAAATTATAACGTTAGCAACACCATCCACCCTTTGAACATAATCTTTGATGTATCTGTCTGCGTAATTACTTAAAAATTTTGTATCATATTCATTATTTTTTGAACGAATAGTGTACATTAAAACCATTGCGGTTGAGTTTTTATAAATACTTACACCCGTTGCCTTAACTTCAGCGGGCAAAGTAGGCTCAATCTGCTTAACCCTTGTTTCAACATCTAAAAGTGCATCGTCTTGATCTCTTGAATTGTCGAAAACGACATTGATTGTTGAAGTTCCGTCATTGCCCGATGAAGATGTCATATATTTCATGGCTCTTGCACCGTTTATTGCCTGCTCTAATGGTGTTGTAACAGTTGATTCAACGGTAGTTGCGTCCGCTCCTACGTAATTTGCACTAACCGTAATTTGAGTAGGTGCTAATTGCGGATAATATTCAACAGGCAAGACTGCAATACAAATTAACCCTGCAAGCAAGATTATAATTGAACATACAGAAGATAAAATCGGTCGTTTTACAAATGTTTCAATAAACATCTAATTTTCCTCCGCAACTTCTGTTTCTTCGATTATTGGAGCACCCTCATAAAGTTTTTGGATTCCTTTTGCAATGATAACGTCGTTTTCCTTTAATCCGCTTTTAACAATATATTTACCATCTTGGATTTTACCTATGGTAATCGAGATTTGATGAGCAACTTTTTCGCCGTTTTCTTCTTTTACGGTATAAACAAAATCTGCTCCGCCAAGATGAGTGGTTGAACCCACAGGCAATAAAAGATTTTTTTCAGTATTAAAAATTAATTTAACTTTTACTGTTTGGTCTGCTTTTAAGATATTATCAGGGTTTTTAAAATATGCTTTAATTAGGATTGTTTGAGTGGAACTGTCAATTTTTGGGGAAACAAAAGAAATATTAGAGCTTGATATAACTTTGTTTTCATAATCCAAAATCTGAACAGGCAAACCTTTTTTTAATTGATAAACATATTCTGCTTGAACTCCTACATTTAGCTCTAATGTTTCATTTTGAGTAACAGAGAGCAAAATATTCTCTGGTGATACCATTTCACCTATTTTAACGGGAATATCCCCAACAATACCTGAAAACGGGGCAGTAATATTATGGTATTTTAATTGTTCAGTTTGTTCTTTAATCTGAGCGTTATTAGTATCAAGTGCTGCTTTTGCTTTTTCATAAGCCGTTTTATAATTTTCCAATTCCTGCTTGCTTACGGTTTTTCTGTCATATAGAGCGGAATATCTTTCATATTGAATTTTCGCAGTTTCTAAATCGGTTTTTAAAGACGTGGTTTGAGATTTAAAAGAATTTAAAAGAGCTTCTTGTTTTTTAGGGTCAATTATAATTAAAACCTGCCCTTTTTGAACTTTATCACCCGCTCTAACTTTAATATCAGAGATTATGCCTGATACTTGCGGCTGAATATTAACCGATTGTCTTGAAACAAGAGTGCCTTGATAAATTTCAAAGGTTTCAACATCTTCAAGTTTTAGGGTTTGCAAACTGACAACGGAAGGCTCAATTTTATATGAAAACATTTGATAGATTTTGAACCCTGCAAATCCTAAAATAATAAGTATTATGGTTATGATATATAATAATTTTTTCCTTTTCATCCAAACTCTCCGCTTTTATTAGTCCGATTTCATACATAATATATTACTTTTTAAAAATTGTCATGTCAATAGATTTATTTGACTTTTGCACCAATTCAATATAATGTATGATTAATAAGTATTTGGAAATATAAAATGTCATTTATAGAAAACGATGTTTTAAAAGAATTTAACAGAATATCAAGAGAAATAACCGAAGTTTATTATAATATAAGTTCAAACTTGGGTATTTCTGATAGCACTTTTATTATACTTTACGCACTTGTTGAACTTGGCGACGGCTGCAGGCAAGCTGATATTGTGAAAGCTTATTGCGTAAATAAACAAACAATAAATTCATCCGTAAAAAAACTTCAAAAAGAAGGTCATATTGAGCTAAGAGCCTCAAAAGGACTTGACAGAAATATTTATATAACGCAAAAAGGCAAGAAACTTATAGAAGAAAAGATTTACCCGATATTTGAACTTGAAAACAGCGTAATAAATGAATTTTCAAAAGAAGAACAAATTATGTTAGCCCTGTTAACTAAGAAATATCTTGAAAAATTAAAAGAAAAAGCAAAAATTTAATTGAATGATTCGGATGAATTAAGTATGTTTTCAGACTTTATTTAAACTTGAGTTTTATAGAATATTTTCCCCTGTACAGAACAATATTATTTTTCATTGACATTTCTTTTTGTGGTTACAATAAACAATTTTTACCATAATCGCTAAATAGGATAGCGGTATATATGCCCACAAATACGCCAATGCGCTATTATTGAAAACTATATGAACGGTCAATAAAAAGAATAACGTATTAATCAACGGAATAAGCCAGATTATTTTAGATTGATAGCTAAATCTTAACGGTGAAATTATAAAATACAGCGGAATTACTAACATTAAAAAAATAATTGTTAATAATAAACCAAAAGAAGCCGGTACAAGTTTTATAATAAAAATCGGCAAAAGAAATATTATACAAAAACTTTCAATAATATCTTTAATTAAAACTGATTTCATAAATTATATTTTAACATAAAGTAAAGATTAATTATTCATCAGAATTTATTTTTTTATTAAGCTGTTCTTTAACTTTATCTAAGTCCTCATTTACAAATTCCCAATGATAACCGTAGGAGGTTTTTTGTTTTCCTCTACAACATTGTTTGATTAAATCTTTATTACAATAATTGGTTTCTATTACAAATTCTACCCATAGGCATGCCTCACTTGCACTTTTAAAAACTTGTCCTGTTTCAACGCATCTTACTTGTTTTGTAGGAATACCAAAAGAACGGTATTTTTCTATGTCTGACTTTAAACCGTTAAACATTTTTTCAGGAATTTTATATGTTCCCATTTTAATTTCTTCTTGTTTTAATATTATTTTGCAACGACTTTTAAGGGTTTTTGCCTTTTTGTATAAAATTCTATACGGTTCTAATTTTTTTTGCAGACTATAAAATATTTTCTGCGTTGGTCTATATGTTCCAATTATTACATCGTTTTGTTTAAAAATTACGCTACATCTGTTTTTCAACTTCGAAATCATTTATCTCCTCTCTTATTTGTTCAGCTAAATCACTTTTTTTAAGTAATCCCATTTGCAGTCCCATATAAACGGCATCAAGTGAAGAATGAATTTCTCCAAGATAACAATACAAACGCCACTTTTGAAGTTGAGTATTAGATAAAGACATATCCATTTTTCTTGCAATTTGTTTGTTTTTATAACCATTTGCAATTAATTTTAGGATTTTATATCTGCGATCTGTCATAGTTGCTTTATGTTTATACATTACTGCTCCTTAAAATGCTTGATTGGATTACTTTTTATCCAATTAGTAATGCAATTTTTTAATACCGATAAATATAGACACAAGGCTAATTGTTTTTTAAAAAATTGTCTGCTACATTAAGTTTTGAAAGTTGAATTCTAAAAGTCAGAAATTCAAGCATAGTAGCAAAATTTAAGATTTTTGAGTTTTAGAATATACAATTTGGATATATTGTAATCCATATAAAATGTAATGCAATTCCTTTATTAGAGAGGGTTTTGAACTATAAAACAAAGTTGTTATAAGAATAGTCAATTTGATCCTGCTCAATTCCGATATAACGCAAAGTTATCTGTTGGCTTGAATGATTAAAGATTTTTTGCAGCAGGGCAACATCTTTAAACTTTTGATAATGGTGGTATCCGAACGTTTTTCTCATAGAGTGTGTTCCGATTTTTTCTTCAAGTCCGACATTTTTGCAGGCTTCTCTTATCATATAATAGGCAGTAATCCTGTTATATCTTCTGCCCCACAATGATTTAAACAAAGGTTCTTTGTCCCTTTTCCCTTTAACAAAATCAGAAATTAAACCTTTGAGTTTGTCATTTAGAGGAAACCTTTTAGCCTTACCCGTTTTCTTCTCTACAATTTGAATGTAGTTTTTGCCTCTTACATCGCCGACATTAAGGGCAACGATATCTGAAATTCTAAGACCGCAATTTGTGCCAAATACAAAAATTAAATGGTCTCTTGCACTTTGTTTTTGAAGATATCGCTCGACACGTTCGACATCTTTTTTGTCTCTAATTGGTTCTACAGTAGTCATTTTTTACTCCTTTCTATTAACTACACCCTTTAATTTTCGTGCAACAGAGATGCATAAAAAAAGAGCATAGATAATAAAAACAGCCTTTATGGTTTTAAATGCTTTTCAATTTCTTGCGTAATTTCTTTATAATCACTATCCGTGGCAAATATAAAAATTATGAAATTGATATTACATCTCTTCCGAAAAAATATTTAAATAAATATTTTAATTTCACG
>CANQLG010000050.1 GCA_947624645.1 Candidatus Gastranaerophilales bacterium | reverse complement strand
CAATTAGCCTTGTGTCTATATTTATCGGTATTAAAAAATTGCATTACTAATTGGATAAAAAGTAATCCAATCAAGCAGAATAAGGAGCAGTAATGTATAAACATAAAGCAATTATGACCGATAGAAGATATCAAATATTATTGCTTATTGCAAAGGGATATAATAACAGGCAAATTGCAAAAAAAATGGGATTGACTTTATGCAATACAAAACTTCAAAAATGGCGTTTGTATTGTTATCTTGGAGCTCATGTTCAAAATGAAGCAATTTTAGCCGGACTTCAAAAAAACTACTTAATACCTGACGATATAGAAGTGAAAAATAAATTTGAAATTATTAAAACATTTGAAGAGAAATAAATCGGCTAAGCTCTTAATTGCGTTACTTGGGGACAATAAGCTTACAGAATTGTAAATATTCTTGCAAAAAATTATTAAATGCATTGAAATTATGGAAATATTTAAATGTGTTGGAATAGCTATCGAAAATGATGCGTTTTAGAAATTTAACAAGTAATTATAGTAGCACTCAGAGTATTAAATTGGCAACTTTAATTTCTAATAATTTATTTTTATTGGTAATGTTGCAAAAGTGGTATAAATCTATCAAAGAACTTTAAGAATCTATGATAAAGAAAGAATTTTATGCCTCTAAAGATGTGCTAAAAATAGGAGAAAATATATAAGAAAAGATATAGACAAGTTAAAGACAATTATTTTTTCAACAAGAAATTTAAAATCTAAATATCACAGCAGCTAAAATAGTCTTCGCTTTATTGTAAAATTTTAATGTAAAACCTGAAAAATATATTTTTGCTCTTAACAAACTGCAAGTCTTTATACATGGATGTCTATATTCAAATTGAAAATATAAGAAAATATGTAAGGAAAGGTTGAAAGAAACTTTCTTAATTTTACATTTATCTTACGCTGATGCCTTCATCCAGATATTTAATTAAAGGATAAATAAAGAACTCAATTACACGTCTTTTATTAATTTCAATTTCAGCATTTAGAGTCATTCCTGTTGTAATTTTCTTTTCCTTGCCTTCTACTAATAAAGTATCATTATCTAATGATATGTATATTTCATAAATTAACCCCATTTCTTCATCATTGATGCTGTTTTTTGAAATAGACTTAACTTTTCCTTTTAAAGTTCCATATTTTTGGAAATCAAATGTATCAATTTTGATTGTTACAGGCATATCATTTTTTATAAATCCAATGTCCTTATTTAATATTTGTGCTTTAATCAGAAGAGGTTTTTCAACAGGTGTTAAAGCAATTAATTCCTGCGCCGGAGTTACTATACCGCCGATTGTATGAATTAATAATTTATCAATATAACCATCCGCAGGTGCTACAATTTTTTGATTAATATTGCTAAATTCAATCTGTTCTTTATTTGCCTCCAAATCCTTGTTTTGTTTTTGTATATTGGCAAGCAAATCAAGGTTTTTTGTTTTAAAATCTGCTTTAATTTGCACAATCTGACTTCTAACTTGTGCTTGTTGAGTTTTAAGGCGTAATATTTCGTAGTTCGTGCGATTCAAGGATTCTAATAGATTATTTACCCTATTTTCTTGTTCTTGATATTCATTATATGCAATGATATCTACTACATCTTTTAATCTTGATAATTTATCCTTTGCATTATTTAGCTGAAATTCATAATCTCTCTTTTGGGCAGAAACACTGTTTATTTGGTTTTGAATTTGACGAATTTCTTGTTTTTTTGCCGCTATTTCACTATTCAAAAGCTTAAGATTTTCATCGTATAACTTTTGTTGCGTTTTAATTTCTTCATTTAAGTCATAATACTCTTCTTCTTTTATGTCAGACTTACTAAATTTTAAATCTGTTCCTGTAGCATTTAATCTTTTTGCTTCTAAACGAGTTTGAGCAAGATTTTTATTAATTGATTTCAGCTGTGCATCTGTTGTTTTTGAATTAATTGTGATTAAAAGTTGACCTTTTTTAACAAATTCGCCCTCGTGAACCAAAATTTCGTCAACAACCCCTGTTTCAAAAGATTGAATAATTTTTGCTTCTCCATCTGGAATTACAACACCCCTTGCATTAACTACAACATCAATTTTGCCTAGAATAAGCCATAAAATTGTAATTATTATCAAGGTTGTAATTGTCCAAAATGTAAAACGACCCAAAGGACTAACAGGAGATTCTTCAATTTCGCTCAATAGGGGCTTAAATTCATAAGAATCATTAATATTTTTAATTTTTTTACACATGTATTCTTTAAATTTAATTAGCATTTATAATTCCTTGTTGACTGTATAAAAATCGATAATAGCCATTTTCATTTTTTATTAAATCATCGTGACTTCCAATTTCAATAATCTTTCCTCTATCCATAACTAAAATTACATTACATTTTTTAACCGCAGACAATCTGTGAGCTATAATAAAGGTTGTTCGACCTTTTGTAATGTGCTCCATATTTTCTAAAATAATTTTTTCTGACTCATAGTCAAGGGCTGAAGTTGCTTCATCCATAATAAATATTCTAGGATTTGTAATTAGCGCTCTTGCTATTGCAATTCTTTGTTTTTGACCTCCCGACAAAGTTGAGCCGCGTTCCCCGACAATTGTGTCATAACCTTGTGGCAGTTGAGATATAAATTCATCAGCTCCGGCAATTTTTGCGGATTGAATAATCATTTCTATTGAAGCATCAGGCTTAGCTTGAGATATATTTTCTCTAATAGAACCTGAAAACAAATAATTTTCTTGCAAAACTACGCCGATATTGTATCTTAACCAATATGGATTTATTTGTCTTATATCTACCCCGTCTATATATATTGAGCCTTCATTTATTAAATACAGCCTTTGAATCAATTTTGTAATTGTACTTTTTCCACTCCCACTTCTCCCAACAATGCCGACACTCATGCCCGGTTTGATGCTATATGTAAAATTATTTATTACATAGGGTGCATTTGGATTATATTTAAAGCAAACATTATCAAATTCAACACTTCCGTTGAGTTTTGGCAATGTTATTGCATTATTTGTGTGCAGTTCAACAGGATTATTTAATATGTCTCCAAGCCTGTCAATTCCCAATAAACATTGTTGAAATTCGTTCCATAAATTAACAAGTCTCAAAATAGGTGCGCTAAATTGATTTGAAAACATTTGAAAAGCTATTAGTTGTCCTATTGTAAGTTTGTTTGCTATAACAAGTTTTACTCCGAAATATAAAATCGCTATCGTCATTGCCTTTTGAAGCATATTAACCATTGCATTTAAAATATTTCCCATGTTTGCCAATTTAAAGGATGAACTAATGTATTTTGCCAAATAATCTTCCCATTTTCTCTGCATTGAACCCTCTACAGCTAAAGATTTTATTGTTTGAATTCCTGTTACAGATTCAACTAAGTATGAATTTGATTGCGCACCCATTTGAAATTTATTTTCAAGTCTGCTTCTAAATTCAGGAGTGACTATCAAATAAATTATTGCAATTATTGCAACAAAAATTATAACCGTGAAAGTCAGCAAAGGACTGTATAAAAACATCATAAATACAAATACAAAAGAGAAGAAGACATCAAGTATAACAGAAATTGATTTATTGGTTATAAATTCTCGAATTTGGTCAAGTTCCCTTACACGTGTTACGATGTTTCCAACTTTTCTGTTCTCAAAATATGTAAACGGAAGTAAAAATAAATGTCTAAAAAGTTTTGCTCCAAGTTTTGCATCAATTTTACAAGCGGTATGTAAAAATATATATTTTCTCGAAAAGTTGAGCAAAAGTTCAAATATCATAACAACTACAAATGCAAAAGCCAAAACATCAAGTGTTACAATGCTTCTATGAACTATCACTTTATCTAAAATGACTTGCGTAAATAAAGGGGTTACAAGCCCGAAAAGCTGAACTATAAAAGACCCGAGCATCACTTCACTTATTACTTGTTGGTATGTCAAAATCTCATTAAAAAACCATTTGAAACCAAATTTTATTTGAGAATTTATTAATTTGTGAGAAAGGATTATAAATTTATTACAAAAAGATTCTTTAAAATCTTCATAAGTTAAATCAAGTGTTTTATTTTCTATAACACTGTATACCAAAACTCTTTTGTCTTCTTTGTTTGCCTTTAAGATAACGTCGTATGTTCCGTCCTTTTTTATGATTATAGCTGGCAGCGGATATTTTTGGATAATTTCTGCCAGCGGAAGTTCTTTGACTTTAGCTTTAAACTTATATTTTTTCATAATTAAAAGCAATTCTTCAAGTTCAATTTCTTTGTCGCTAAGCGCAAATTCTCTCACAACAGAGCGCATATCAATGTTTATTCTATTTATCTTTGCAACTGCATCTAATGCTATAAGTCCGGTTATCATTATAATTTTGTATCCTCATTATTTAAAACTTTATATTTATACAAGTCCACAAATATTTTAATTTGATTTTGTTCAAGCTCTAATTTTTTATCCAGTAAATCTAATTTTTTATTTATACATTTTATTTTATCTACAGTTCCGCTTGCATTTAATCGTTCGAGCATTTTTAAATTTTTATCAACAAGAGCTAAAGTTTTTGCATTACTTTGCGCTTGTTGTATCGCACTTTCAGAATCGAGTTGTATTTGTTCGTATTCTTTTTTCAGCTCTGCTAATTTTTGTTGTTTTGCAACTTTTATTTTCTCGACTTCCAATTTTTTTTTACGAATGGTATTTATATTTTTAAAACCATCAAACAAAACAAACGAAGTCGAAACTCGAAAACTTAAACTGGTTTGGCTTATGTCGCCTATACTACTTGGGAAACTTGATGGATCTGAACCATATAAATTATATCTCGTATCTAATTGCAGTTTAGGAAAGTTGGCTCTTTTTTGTATTTCATATTCTTTTTTCTTTTTTGATATTTCTAAATCATATATTTTATTTTCCAAGCTTTCGTCTAACGATATGGCATCCATTTTAATACTTAATTTTATTGGTGTGTCTGTATTTTGTTCCGATATATTATTATCAGAAACGAAGGAAAGTGGTGCAAAATCTTTGATTTGCGTATCTTTAATATCATATTGCTCTCCGGTATAAAAAGAAGCTTCAACCAATTTTTTTGCAAGATTTGTATTTATTTTATTTAAATCGGATTTTATTTCTTCAATTTTTATTTCATTATCTATAATGTCAATTTCTGATAATTGCCCGGCCTTTCTTAATCTTTTTCTTATTATGTATAATTCATCTTGCAAAGACAAGATACTCTCTTTTATTTGTGATTGTTTATATAAATTTAATGTTTGCGCATAAAGTTCAATAATATCAATTTTTAAATCTTTTACGCCCTTCAGCAATAGCAATTCTTTTTGTTTATCATCAGCACGTGCTATATCAAGTTGTCTTTTTCTTATTCCATAATCAAATATTTTATAATTCAAACCAACAGAAGCCATATCTTGATAATAACTTCTATTTAGCAGTATTTCATTTCCAACCGCGGTTATTGGAAGATCGCTGTCTCTTAAATCATTGTATCTTTGCATTGTAGCGTAGCCGTTTAAGATAGGGAAATAATCTGCACGAGCTTCTTTTATTTGCTTTTTTGAAATTTGAGAATTAATTTCCAAGATTTTAAGATTGTATGAATGAATTAGAGCTTCCGATAAAAAATCATTAAAATTTAATTCTCTGCAAAATACTGCCGATGAGCAAAATACACCAATAAAAAATATTTTTATAAAAATTCTCATTATAAATTAAATTGTAACAAAAACAGGAGACAATCAAGCCTCCTGTTTTATAATTCTTAACTTTTAAATTTTCTATGCGGTTGCGCTCCAAGCGGCATTAACAAGATTCATAAGTTCTGCGCTATTTTTAACATCTTCAACATAATTAAGACTAATGCCATTTTCTGCTGCATAAGCAGTCATATCTTGAACAAGTTGGTTAATAGCAGTATTTGAAATATAGTAATTACCTATTTGTACTTTTTCAATTGCACTGTCAGCATTTTGATTTAATGCACCACATAGGTTAACACCTGTATCATCACCAAAATCAACATATAAGGATATCATTTGAATCTATGTATAAAGCAACGTTATCTTTATTTACAGTTGAATCAAGAAGGATTGTGTCTGTTCCTGATGTTTCTTGAATGATATTAACTCCGTCGTTAACACCAAAGCGATAAGTGTCATCTCCTGTACCGCCCAATAACGAATCTGTTCCGGTACCGCCAACTAAAAGATCATTACCTGCACCGCCTAAGATATAGTCATTGCCAGAATCACCATACAATACATCATTTCCGTTTTCACCGGAAATCTGATCATTGCCTGCTCCACCATAAATGGTGTCGTTGCCATCAGTTAGGCTGCCGCTATTGTTTCCGCCAAGCAATATATCATCGCCATCGCCGCCATATAGCATATCATTTCCGGTCATGCCAAAAATTGTGTCGTTACCGTCAAGCCCATATATAGTATTGGCATCAGAAGAAGCTTGAATTGCATTATCAAGCGCATTTCCGCTTGCGGTTATCATTCCGGTATCATCCAACAATAATAAATTTTCTACATTATCTGCTAATTTATAGCCATCCACCAATCCAACCGTAACTTGGTCAATACCATCATTTGTTTCTTCAATTACAATGTCGCCGGAATCTTGAACTACATACAAATCATTACCACTTCCTCCATACATAGTATCATTTCCAACACCACCATTCAAAGTGTCATCTCCAGCATCGCCTTCTAACGAGTCATTTCCATTTTGTCCATTTAAAACATCGTTACCATTACCGCCATATAAACTATCGTTTCCGGCTTGCCCAACTAAAGTATCATTGCCGTCAAGTCCGTATAATATGCTATTGTACTCTTTATGAGCAGTCAATCTATTATCTGATTCATTACCAAACCCTATGCGGGCATTTCCGGTCAATTCCAACCACTCTACATTTTCGGGTAAGGTATAATTGTTAACACTGCTTGCAACAGCATCAAACCCATTATTTTCTCTTTCAATTACTACATCTTCGGCATCATCAACAATATATGTATCATCGCCATCTCCGCCATACATAGTGTCAGCGCCAACGCCACCGTCTAAATAGTCGTTACCGGAATTAGCACCGCCTATATCATCACCTCCATAAAGAATATCGTCGTTTCCTTCACCAAAAAGAAAGTCGTTCCCAACTCCTCCTCTAAGTATATCTTCTCCAATGTTACCATAAAGTGTATCATTGCCTGAACCGCCGTTCAATGTATCATCTCCGGCATCTCCGCTTAAATAGTCATTTCCTGCAGCACCATTTAATAAGTCGTTGCCTGCTTTTCCGTATATTGAATCGTTACTTTCTGTTCCGGTTAAAGAATCGTTCCCAATTGTGCCTGTAATTACCGCCATTTCATTTTCTCCTATTTTTAATATTAACTCAATTAAAGACTTTTAATTTATTCAAATCTTTAACATAATTATAACAACTCTTTTTTATTTGTTTGTATACTATTTCTATAAATTGGTTATAAAAATTAAACATTTTTTTATATATCATTCAAATAGACGTTAAAATTTCAACACAGATAAACTAAGCTTTATATAAATAATATAAAAAAGGGGGGATGTGGAATTATGCTTTCAGGTATAGGTTCCAACAGCTCAGTCGGCTATAGTGGAGCTTCAAAAACTATTATACAAGCACAAAAAGATTTTAGCTCAAATATAAGAAATATTGAAGCTTTAAGTAATGATGACTATGCTCAAATAAATAATGAATTTTTAAAATCTTATGAAGAAGCTATGAATTCCGACCTTTTTAAACCAAATTCAAAAGAAGAATTTATCATATATTTTAAAGCATTATATCAAAGAACTGTTTGTGCTACAGAATTGCTTAATCCTGATTATCCGGGCTTTGATAAAATTAATATGGAACAAATGCCTGTTGATTTAGATTCCGAATTCGAAAAATTCCTCGAATCAAAAGGCTGTGCAAACGAACAAGAACTCCAAGCATTAAATAAAACCACCTATAAAACTACGCAAGAGTTAAGATATTTCTCGGAAGCAAAATTAAGAGGGTATTTATCTGACCTTGATAAAGATAAAGTTCCTTATGCTATGTCAATGTCAAAAGAATTAGTAAGCGGTTTAGATATTAATACTCTTGTAAAGTTTACAGAAGCAGATAGACTGGAATCAGCTCAAATGGCCCATGGGTTTATAAAAAACTATTCAGGAGGTAATTTAAACAAAAACGAACTTTTAGCAGTTGAAAAAGAATTCAGCGCTTATATGGAAATTGTTGAAAACCAAGAAAGAGAAGCTCAAAAACGCATTAATCCTGAAGAACAATTAAAAAGAGTTGATTATTCAAAATATGATGAAAAATATGGTAAAAAATATGAAAAAACTCTTGCAATGAATTATGAGGAGTAATTCATTCTTGCTATTGCTTTAATTGTTTTAATATGCCTTGGCAGCAGCATTTTTAAATCATATTTTTTAATAATTGTTTCTCTTGCATTTTTTCTAACTATTTCAAGTTTATCTTGATTATCTAATACATATCCAACTTTATTTAATAATTCATCAATATTAAAAAAATCTACAAGCAATCCATTGCGGTTATCCTCAATAACTTCTTCAACAGGCGGAGTTTTTGAACCAATTACAATACAGCCTGCTGACATTGCTTCAAGCATTGACCATGATAACACAAAAGGGTAGGTAAGATAAATATGCGCTGAAGAAATTTGCAGTAGTTTTTTGTATTCGCCGTAAGGAAGTCCGCCAACAAAGTGTACTCTAGACAAGTCTAAATCAAGCTTCTTTAATAATAATTCTTTATAGCTTCCGGATTTTGGTGCTGCGCCGTAGCAGACTCTATCTTGACCACCTATTACTATTTTAATATCATCTCTTTTTTTAAGAAGTTTCTCAATCATGTACATAAATTGAGGAAAACCTCTATATGGCTCCATACCTCTTGTAGCATAAGTTACAACTTTATCTTTTTTTGATAGTTTTATATTTGTATTTGGTATTTCAAGCACTGCATTTTCATTTGGTACAAAATAATCGGTATCAATCCCGTCATGCAGGACTTCGATTTTATTGTGAAAAATTTTGGGAAATTGTTTCTTTTGCCAATTGGTTGGGCAAATTCCTTTATCACAAGCTTCAAGTTCAATTAAAAACTGTGCATTTTTACATCTGATTGAAGCTAATTTATCTTCATTTAAATTTTTATTTACAAAATCAATATCGGAATTTCTTGCATTATAGTACCATTCGCAGAATAAAAGGATTGGAGTATTTGGAAAAATATCTTTAAAAAACATGGAATTTCCCCAAGGATGTGCGTAAATTATATCGGGCTTAAACCCCTGTGCTTTTAGCGCAATTGCAACTTCAGCAGCTGCTTGTCCATGAATAACGGATTCCTCGTATCCTCTTAAGTATTTGTGACAATTATTTGGAACTGCTCTTTTTAATTTATATTCATATTTTTTTACGCCATAAAAATTAACATCATTTTTTGTTCCTGTTATAAAAACAATTTCATTGTTTTTATCCTTTGCAAGCTCTTGTATGATATGCCTGAACTGACCGGGAAAGTTTCTGTGTGAAAAAAGAAATTTCATAAGATACCTTTATACTTTTGTTTTTAAAAAAACGGTTTATTTAGTACCATTATAGTAACTATCTGATTATAACATACTATAAATATTTGTTTAGAACACTTAAAGGAAGTAACTTTTAATTTGTGAGTTTTTATAATTTTTTACCCAAAATAATCAATTCATCTGACCCTTTGCAGCGCTCAAAAGTGCAGCTTTACCAAAAAATCAATTTACTCAGATTTGCTCATTATTTACTTGCATAAATCAATAAATTTTTTATGACAAATTTTAGGATGTTAATAACTTCACCTGCGATTATTTATTAATAAAAAATAATTCAAATTAAACTCTAAAATTTAAGTTTATCTTTACCAAAAAGTGCAAACTATCTGTCTAACAAAACCAAACTATTTGTCTTTTTACAGTTGAATTAAAATTATTTTCCCACCTGTATCACGCCTAATGTGTTTGATGTGTACGCAAAGGAAACGATTATTTCGCAAAAGTCCAATTTGAAAATTAGCAAAAAATTAACACTAAGTTTTAGAAATTTTATTTAATATTCTCAACTTTATTTTGAATAGTATTTATAAATGTTTTAATCTTATTTGTATTCTTTTTGGGATAGATAATTCCATAATCAATGCTATAATTCCAATCAACGGGAACGGTAACAAGAGAGGGATGTATTTCATTCCAAGACGATAAAACTTCCATAACATAGCCTTTTTGTTCACATTCATTAAAAACATCAATATCATAATATGTTTTTGTATCTGATATTTTTATATTAGGATACTTATTTTCAATTTTATTTCTTATTTTATCAATAGCAGGCGAATTACCTTTTTTAACAAGCATTATAGTTTCGCCATCTAAATCTTTCCATTTGATTTTTTTAAGTTTTGCAAGTCTATGATTTCGTGATACTGCTAAACAGCAATCATATTTACCTAATTTTAAAAAACTGCAATTTTTATAAACCTGTTGCGCTTCACAAGGTGCAACAAAACAATCAATAGTTTTAGAAAGTTCAGACATAATTGATAAAATATTTGTTTTACCGTTTTCCATAGGTACAATTTGTATTCTTATAGGAATATCGTTTGTATAAATTTTATTCCACAAATCAACAAGCGGTTTAGCGGGATATAATAAGGAAGTGCCGACTTTTATTGTATATAATTCTTCTTTTTTATTTTTTTTGATTTTGTTTATTGCATTATCTGAAATTTCAATAATTTGTTTGGCTGTTTTGTATATAAACTCTCCCTCTTTTGTGAGAGTAACTCCTTGATTAGACCTTTTTAAGAGCTTTATACCAATATGATTTTCAAGTGCATTAATTTGTTTCATAACCGAAACGGTCGTTATGAAAAGTTTTTCTGATGCTTTTGAAAAACTTCCAGTATCTGCAACAGTTATAAATGTTTTAATTTGTTCGTTATACATAATTTATATTAACTTTTGGTTAATACAATATTAACAAATTGGTATCTTCCAAGTCAAGAAAAAATAGGTCAAAATACAAAATATATAAATCAATATGAAAGGACAAATAAAAATGAAAATAAGAAAATTAGGAAACTTGGAAGTATCGGCTCTTGGCTTAGGCTGTATGGGAATGACACATTCTTATACACCA
>CANQLG010000049.1 GCA_947624645.1 Candidatus Gastranaerophilales bacterium | reverse complement strand
TCTATCTGTTGATTTGTATTTTCATAATTCTTATTTAAACCGCTATAAAGCTCTTGCGCCTTATCTTCTACTATCTTTTCAGTATATTTATAATTTTTATCTATTGCGTCATACAGCTCTTTTGATTTATTTTCTATCTGTTGATTTGTATTTTCATAATTCTTATTTAAACCGCTATAAAGCTCTTGCGCCTTATCTTCTACTATCTTTTCAGTATATTTATAATTTTTATCTATTGCGTCATACAGCTCTTTTGATTTATTTTCTATCTGTTGATTTGTATTTTCATAATTCTTATTTAAACCGCTATAAAGCTCTTGCGCCTTATCTTCTACTATCTTTTCAGTATATTTATAATTTTTATCTATTGCGTCATACAGCTCTTGGGATTTATTTTCTATCTGTTGATTTGTGGTTTCATAGTTCTTATTTAAGCCGCTATAAAGCTCTTGTGACTTATCTTCTACTATCTTTTCAGTATATTTATAATTTTTATCTATTGCGTCATACAGCTCTTGGGATTTATTCTCTATCTGTTGATTTGTATTTTCATAATTCTTATTTAAACCGCTATAAAGCTCTTGCGCCTTATCTTCTACTATCTTTTCAGTATATTTATAATTTTTATCTATTGCGTCATACAGCTCTTTTGATTTATTTTCTATCTGTTGATTTGTGGTTTCATAGTTCTTATTTAATTCGCTATAAAGCTCTTGTGACTTATCTTCCACTATCTTTTTAGTATATTTATAGTTCTTATCTATTTCACTATATATTTCTTGAGATTTATCTCCAAGCAATTTTTCAGTATATGCATAATTTTTGCTCAAATCATCATATATAAGGTTAAACCTCTTATCAAGATTCTCATTATTTAAAATACGAGAATTAAGTCTGTCTTCAACCTCGTGTATATCCATATACTCATTAAATACTTTTTGATTAAAATCTTCAAAAGTATTATTAATTACCAATAGATATCCCTTAAAATGATATACGGTTTCCCAATATTTATCATTAATATCTTCAATATCCAAATTCTCAAAAACTTTTTTCATAAGAAAGAAAAATTCTTTATGAAAACTCTCTTTCATTAAGTAATACCTATGGAATAAATCATTTATTATCCAGCCTTGTATTTTTTGTTTTAAATCATTTAAAAAAGGAACTGTTTTAAGTTTTTCATAAGTCAATGAAACCATAATGGGACGATCTAATATCTTATTATTAAACTGCTGCATGGTAGAATTTTTGCGGTTTATTCTGTAATTATAAAGATTTTTCCATACTATATTTATTCTTTTCGCTTTTAAATAAGTACCGAAGAAAAACGGTAAATCTTCATAAATAAAACCTTCGGGGAATTTTTCACCCGTATTTATAAGATATTCCCTTTTATATATCTTGTTCCAAAGAGCTACATTTATATCCAATATATATTTTTTAGTATCTTCTGCGCTGAAAACATTATTAGCATAATTCGCTAATATAGCCAGTGAATAATAATCGGAAGTTATATACTTCTCATTTAAATCATCGTACTCTTTTACCTGACACATAGTAATATCTGTATCATTTTCTTTGGCACTTTTATATAAAAGCTCAAACATATTTTTTTCAATAAAATCATCCGCATCAACAAACCCGATATATTCACCGGTTGCCGTTTCTATACCTCTATTCCTTGCGTATCCCTGTCCTTGCCTTTTTTTGATATCTATTAATTTTATTCTCGTATCTTTTTCGGAATATTTTTTTACTATTTTATATGTTTTATCTGTTGAAGCATCATTTATAAGTATTATTTCAATATCTTTCAATGTCTGATTCAATACACTTTTTAAACATTGATCTATATATTCTTCTACATTATTATATGGTATTATTATTGATACTTTTGGCATTATTCTCTATCCTGTTTGATTTGTAATAATTTATCATTCAGTTCTTTATACATTTTAGAAAGTTCTTCATAAAATACAGATGAATTTTTATTTATTTGTTCATATATTTTATCAATATTCTCAGCTAAAGTTTTTTCAATATTTATTGTATCAACCGCATTTTTGAAATACTCCAAATTCGACGGATTCACTGCCTTTATTTTACTATCGGTTTCATCCGTAAACATATCCAGTAACCTTTTTAGGTTTAAATATCTTATTATAATTTCTTTTTCAAGTTCCTTGATTTTATTATTAATTTCTTCTTTCGAAATATTTGCAAGTTCTTTAAAATATTCTTCTTTATCTGCAATCAGTTTTTCGGTATATTTATAATTTTTTGTAATCTCCTCATAAACTTTGTTAATTTCACTTCCTTTTTTATTTATTTCGGAATTTATATATTCATATACCTTAGAAATATCATCATAAACCACTTGGTTTCTTGATTCTAAATCCTTAAAAAGGTTTGTTAACCCTTCTTGAATTGTTTTTTGATATTCAAAATTTTTATCATAAAATGTTTTTTCTAATTGATTAAACCTTTGATTCAATTCATAAGTGGCATTATTAATATTTTCTATATTTGATTTTGCAAAATCATTGTACTTGTTTTGAAGTTCAACTTCTTTATCTTGAAATTTTTCCATTGCGGTTTTTATGGCAAGTTTAACTTTCTCTTCTATAAGTTCGGAAATTTCTTTGTCATTTTCAAGATATATCCGCCTGTAAAGATGATTATTTTCTATTTGTATAGAAGAATTTGAATTAACGGTAATATATTCATTTTTAATAAAATCTATATCTATCACATCAGGCGCATTGATAAAACATACAAAATCACCTGCACAAACCGATAAACCTATCTTTTTTACAGCATCTTGTTCATTTATAACGGGCAGGCTTATTAATTTTATTCTATTATCTTCTTTTGAAAATTTTTTTAATATTTCTTCCGAATTATCAGTAGAACCATTATTAATGCATATTATTTCAATATCTGAAAAAGATTGATTTATAACATTTTTTATACAAACTTCAAGTTCGTTTTCACAATTATTATATATTAATATTAATGATATTTTGGGTTTGTTCATAGTTTATCTCTTTAATTTCTTTATCAATTTAGAAAAAATATTTTGCTTACTTTCCTTTAAAATCGCATTCATTGATTTTAGTTTATTTTCCATATTAATCAATTTATTTTCATACTTTATTCTTTGCTGATTAAGTTTTTGTTCAAAATCTTTTTCCAACCGATTTATAGCTTCATCGTGTTCTATGTTTAGCGTATTTATCTTATCTTCAATTTTTTCTCGAGTTTCATCAATTAATTTTTGTTCGGGCTTTGATAATACCTGATTTTTAATCTCTTTAATTTCAGAATTGATATTTTCCTCTAACCTGTTGATATCATCAATTTTATAATTAAGATTATTTTCAAGCTCATTATGAGATGTTCTGATTTCATTTAATAAATCTGAATTTTGAGAGTTTATATAAGAATATACCTCACTCAATTTATGTATGGTCTGCTTTGTTATAGAATCTCTATTTTCTTTTAAGATGCTATTAAGTTCCATTGTTTTTGCATCTATTTGGAAATTAAGATTCTCTTTTAAATTTTTAACGGCATTATTCAAATTATCATTTTGCTTAGCTTCACATATTTCAACAAGTTTTTCGCAATATTTACCGCCTGCCGCTATCTCATTATAAATTTTAGAGATTTTTACATTTTGCTCAGTTTTTAATTTATCAAAAAGGTCTTCAGTATATTTATAATTTTTAGTAATTTCTTGATAAACAAAATCAAGTTTGTTATCGTTATCTTTTGTTATTAAAAATTTAGTTTCGTTTATTTTTTCTTTTAAAAAATCATATACTTTTCCCAGTTCTTCGTATATTTTCGATATTTTCTCATTTAAATTCGTTTCATTCTTATAATCGGATTCTTTGATTTTTTCTTTTATAAATTCATTTGTTCTATCTATTCCTTCATATATTTTTGATATTTTTTCATTCAAATCTGTGTCATTTTTATAATCGGATTCTTTGATTTTTTCTTTTGTAAATTCATATATTCTATCTATTTCTTCATATATTTTTGATATTTTCTCCTTCAAATCTGTATCATTTTTATAATCGGATTCTTTTATTTTTTCTTTTGTAAATTCATATGTCCTATCTATTTCTTCATATATTTTTGATATTTTTTCGTCAATAAGTTTATTATTAGTAGTAACTTCCTTATCTGTATAAAGATAACTTTTAGTTATTTCATCATAAATGTTTTTTGTATCTTCGTCAGTAGCAGTAACCACAATATTGGTAACACTTCCGCCTGTTAAATTTTTTAAAGATTTGTTTGCGGAATCTATCTTGTACTGCGTAATTTTATTTTTCCAAGGCGTTAAACCTAAATAATAATAGTAGCAATCATAAACAGGGTGTTCAAAAGGCATAAGCCACGGTTTAAATCTGCCGGAAAGATGAAAGATATTACTTTGAACAATTTCATCTTTATTTATTTCTTCATACTGAAAATATTGATAATTCCATAGTTTTGACAGTTCTAGTATTTTACCAGATAAAACAACATTAATAATATCTTGATCCTGCCATAAAATTTTATCCTGATTATTTACAGCGTAATCAAACAATTGTTTTTCCATATCATTAGTACGCCAAAAATCAAGATTAATAAGCATAACTCCGGCATTAAAATAATTTTGAATATTTAATCTTTGAGCTTCTTTTTCTGATTCTGCATCTAAAACCATAGCAGCGGCTTTATTTGATAAATCAGTATTGTATAAATCTTTTAAAGAATTTCTGACAATAATATCACAATCAAGATATAAAACTTTATCGATATTTATAAGATAATCCGTCAATTTAAATCTAAAATATGTAGGCAAAGAAACATGATAATCCTGATAGTCTTCATTAAACTTTTTTAATAACGGACAGGTTTCAAAGTCAGCGTTGTTAACATCAACATAGGAAATATTAAAGTTTTTAATATTTTTTAATAATTCAATTTTTGCTTTATCACCAACGGTTAATCCACCATCAAGAATATAAAAATTAAAATTATCATCAGAATCGGCATTTTTTAATATGGAAGTAACTGAAACAGCTAACTGCTCCGCATATGTTGAATCTAAACTGTAACAAATATTATATTCCTGCATATAAATAATCCGAACTGTCACTTTAGATTGTACAATAACTTAAGAAAAAAAAATATATTTAATATAAAATAATTAAAGTTATTTAAAAAAATGCCGACATGATTTTTGAAAACAGGTTAGTATCAATGGAAATACTAGAGGATATTGAGCTAAAAAAAGTAGGACTTGAGTTAATGTTTTTAACGCCCGAAAAATGTTCGAGAGAGGGCGGAATTAGTGCTGTCGAACTTTCTAAATCGCTTGATATTCCTTTAGAAACAGTTAAGAAAAAATTAAAAATTCTTTTGGAAAAAGAAATAATAAGAGTATACGGTATAAATCCAAAATTATGGAAATTTGATGAATATAAGTTTCAAAAAATGGATGAAGATGATGATGTATACAGGCTTTTGTGCAATTTTGACGATGTAGATTTTGACAGATATTTTTCGTACAACTGATTATCATTAAAACAGGAACGTAATTTCAGGTTAGAGATTTAATTTTTATTATTTTTTTATTCAAAAGTGGAATCTTTCGCTAAATATTTTTTTCTATATTTTCTTAAAAATTATATTTGAAACCTATAAACAAAGTTTCGTTATTTTAGTTGCCGAAACATCTTCAAGGCTTCGTCTGTTCGAACGCAAGTGAGTTACGAAGCCTCTTGTTGAGGCTATTAAAATAGAAACGTAGTTTTAGGTTGAAGATTTAATTTTTTTTATTATTTTTTATTCAAAAGTGAAATTTTCCGCTAAATATTTTTTTCTATATTTTCTTAAAAATTATATCTGAAACCTATAAACAAAGTTTCGTTATTTTAGTTGCCGAAACATCTTCAAGGCTTCGTCTGTTCGAACGCAAGTGAGTTACGAAGCCTCTTGTTGAGGCTATTAAAATAGAAACGTAGTTTTAGGTTGAAGATTTAATTTTTTTTATTATTTTTTATTCAAAAGTGGAATCTTCCGCTAAATATTTTTTTCTATATTGCTAAACTCCGCCTTAGCTCCGCTAAAACACGCTCCGCTTATTGTTGCTTCGTTAAGCAATATTCACGAAACAAATATATGTTTTCAGATTCCACTTTTGTATACACTTATTTCAGAAACTATATACTTATGGTAACCCTTGAACCCTCTTTATGATAATCTCCGCCACCGCATATAGTCTCTATAACCTTTAAAAGAAATTCGCGGGGAGCATCCATCTGATTGATATAAAATTCCTGATTACCTAAATGACGAATCTTTATTATTGCTTTACTTGTTTTATCCGCAGGTACATATAACGACGATACTTCCAAATCAAGCAGTTTTTGTTCCACCTCTTCATTAAACCCATGAACCAATTCGGGACAAAGTCCTTTTATTGCAATAATTCTGCCTGCAAATAACGGAGCATCTTTCTCTCGATGAAGTGCTTTCGGAGTATCTTTCATATTGGATGCAAAAGTTATTGTATGCCATAATATATTTAACTTTGCAATATATCTTTGTTTATCATACTCATAATATATATTTTCGGAAGGAATCCCTCTTACTGTAAATGATTGTTTTAAGTATTCAACAGTTAAAGCCATATTTTCAACCATTCTGTCAAATAAAAAAGCAGTATTAGCATTAGATTGTTGATATTCCAAAAATTGCTTATACATATGGCTTGATACAAGGCTCATTCGCTCTTGTATTACAGAAGATTTTCTCGCTGTTGTTTCTATATCCTCAAAATTATCGCTCAAAAAATTCCTTCACTTTCTGAATTTATTTTATATAAAAATAAATCATTATAAAACTATTTTAAACTTTTTTATTACAAAAACGAATACTTAATTTACATTAATTTTTAAATACAATATTATAAATCTATGAAAATCATAATAATAGGTTATGGCGAAATATTTCGCTCAACTATATCGGGAATAATTAATTCTGACCACCAAATTATGGGGGTAGTGCTGCATTCTGATGTTTTATATAATCCGTTAAGAAAAATTTTTCATAATAATTTTAACCCCGATAGCGATTATCATTTTGTTAAATCACAAAAACTAAACCTTATTCACGCATCAAGCGTTAACAGTAAAAATTTCAGACAAAAATTAATAAAATTAAAACCTGATTTAATTATCACGGCATCTTGGAGTGAAAAATTTCAACAACAGACTTTAGATATTCCCAAATATGGGGTTTTAAATATTCATCCGTCACTATTACCGAAATACAGAGGTCCGAATCCGTATTTACAAGCTATTTTACACGCAGAAAAAACAACGGGAGTTTCGTTTCATCTTATGGATTCGGATTTTGACACGGGTGACATTATATATCAGGTCTTAGTAAATATACTCCCGTCCGATACCGGAGGCAGCCTAAAATTGAGATGTTCGGATGCTGTTCGGGATAATATCAAATATGTTATTGATAATTTTCAAACAGGACTTAAAAATAAAATTATTCAAAATAATTCCGATGCTTCATATCAAAGTCATATTACACTTAAAGATACTATTTTGAATTTTAAAGAACAAACTTCAGCTGAAATTTCATGCAGAATCAGGGCATTTTCTCCTTGGGCACAATGCTACATTAATATCGGAGATGAATTTTTTTCATTTTCAAATTATAAGATTACAAACGAAATTTCAGCTGAAAGAGCTGGAACAATAATTCGAAAAACCGAAAACTCAATTTACATAACCGCCAAAGATAAAAAAATAATTGAGTTTAATGAAATAAAATGGCTGAGATTTAATTCAAAACTTGCATCAAAACTGTATTTAAAATATATTCTTAAAGTTTGATGTATAATAATGAAAAATAAGGATAAAAAAATGCTTGATACAAACGCAATATATGAAGTAATAACATTTGCAATAGGGGATACAAAAGCAGGTTCTAAAATGGGGAAGCTGCAAGTAAAAAGTCTTGAAGATTCAACAGTTTTAAACTGTATTTTATGGGAAGAAACACTTAACAGACTTGATTCCAAACTTTTTAGAACAAATAATCAAATTAAATTGAATGGTACATATAATGAAAAATATAATAATTGCCTGATTTCGGATATAAAGTTGGTAAAAGAATCCAAACTCGGACTGGATGAGGTTGAGCGTCAAAATCTATTTGATAAAATAACCGCTTATGTAAATAAAATAGAAGATAAAAAGTTAGCGGAATTTGTATCTTCATTATTATTTGAACATGAGGAACAATTTAAAATAACACCCGCAGCAAAATTGATGCATCATAATTATATTGGCGGACTGTTAGAGCATACTCTTGAATGTCTTGAGTTTTCGGATATAGTACTTACAAAATGCAATAATAAAATAAATCCCGATATAGTATATGCGGCTTGTATACTGCATGATTTCGGTAAAATTTTTGAATATAAAATAGATATGGAAACGGGGCTGATAGAATATAATGAAGAATTTAAAAAAGATTGGAGAACTCATTCACAGTGGGGTTTTTCAATATGTATGAACAACGGATTTAAAGATATAGCTAAAATGATAGCAGCTCACCATGGCAGAACCGACTGGGGTGCGCTTATAGACTTAAATGATAAAGATGCCGAGCCGTTTATGTATATTATTCATCATATAGACGATTTATCGGCTAAATTCGGGAAAATTTCAATTTCAGACATCTAAAAAAGGACATAAAAAATGAAAAAATTTCTATCTTGTTTAATAATTGTTTTATTAACATTTACACTTACGCCAAGTATTTCGTTTGCACAAATAAGTAAACAGATAAATGCAAATATAAAGACAAAAAGAGTACCCGCAGGAACAATAATAAAATTAAAATTATTAGACCCTGTAAGTTCTTCAACGGGAGCAATAGGTGATGAATTCGATATGATGATAGCGGATAACGTAATCGTTGATAACTGTGTAGTAATTCCTCAAGGAACAGTAATCAGAGGTTCATTAGAAGAGATTCAATCACCAAAAAGGTTATATAAAGGCGGAACGATAAGACTTTATTTTGACCATATAGTAAGCCCGACAGGCAGACAATTACCGTTTTATGCAGGGATTTGTAATAACCCCAGCGTAACGTATGACGGTGCATTAAGTTCTAAAACCAATTATGGTACGGCATTTAATAAAACCGTTGAAAATACAAAAAATATTGTTGTAAAACCTACCGTTTGGGGATGGGATAAAGGCGGCGAAATGTTAAACGGAACACCTAAATATATCCTTGCACCTATCAGTGCAATAGTCAGCGCTCCTGTTGCCGGAATATATTTTGTAGGAGATTCTATCGCCAATATATTTAAGAAAGGTGAGGATTTTTCCATAAATCAAGGTGATACTATTCAGGTACAATTATTGAAGCCCGTTGACATGCCGGTGTACTAATTATGTATTTGAAAAAGTTAATTATAAATTTAATTTTTATAATAAGGAATTTGATTCCGTTAATATTTTTAATCAAAGAAAAGCAAATTGCCCAAATATTAATAAAAAATTCACTGAAATTATCGACAGCGGAATCTTGTACGGGCGGGCTTATCAGTTCGAGAGTAACCGATATATCAGGTTCAAGTGCATATACATATCAAAATTTTGTTACTTATGCAAATTCGGCAAAAACTGAATTGCTGGGGGTAAACAAGGAAACAATTGAAAATTACGGAGTGGTAAGTGAACAAGTTGCACAAGAAATGACAGACGGTTTGTTAAAAAAATATAATTGTACAATTGCACTATCAACAACCGGTATAGCAGGTCCATTGGGTGCAACGGAGGATAAACCTGTCGGTCTGGTTTGTATTTGTGCTGCCGATAACAAAAATAAAAAAGTTATATCATATAAAGAAAATCCTAATTTGATAAGACCTGTAATGAAATATGCTTTCTGTATAAAAGCTTTAAATTTACTTTTAGAATTTTTAAAAGAAAATTATAATTCGTAATTTTTATGCTCAAAATATTTAAAATGAGTAAACGGCCAAAACAGAAGTTTTGCTTTACCGATAAATCTGTTTTTCTTAACAACACCCCAATATCTTGAATCTGAGGAATGCCCTCTATTATCACCCATCATAAAGTATTCATCTTGTCCGAGAATCATAGGACCGCAATACATCTCTTGAGTACAAATCGGATATTCGTATTTATCCATAATATAAGGTTCATCAAGTGGCTTATCATTAATATAAACGGTATTAGAACCATCGTCATTATGAACGACTTCAACTTTATCACCTGGAGTACCTATAATTCTTTTGATATAAGCAACATCTTTGCAGAAAAATCCCGTCAATCTTGCAAAAATAGCAATAGGATTAGCCTTTAGAGTTTCTTGTGGCGGATAAAATACCATAATATCACCTCGGGAAGGATTACTGTAAAACCGTGTCAATCTTTCTACAAAAACTCTGTCGCCCTCAACTAAGGTAGGCTTCATTGACCCCGAAGGTATCCACCGAATTTCCCCCAAGAAAAATCTTATTATTATTATGGCTATTGTAACAAAAACTACTGTTTCTATTGTTTCTTTAAGTGCCGCTTTATTCATTTATTCCTGCTTCATATAAATTTTTGGTTATTTTAATTATTTTTTGTTTATATTGATTATCCGATATAAAATCTATTGATTCAATTGCTCTATCTGCGTATTGTTTTATCAAACCGACAGTTTTTTGAATGTACTTATCATAATTTTTATTAAACTCGGCAATAATTTGGCTTTCCGATAATTGTTCAACGTTTTTGATATCATCATTAAGATAAATAATCGGAGCGGTATAAATTCCATTATGAATATCACTCATAACGGGCTTGGTATTATCGGTTTTTAAAACATTCAATAAATCATCTTTTATTTGAAAAGCAATACCAAAATTTCTGGCGAAATTATATATTTTGTCCTTTTGAGCAATATTAAGAATCAGGCACAGCGAAGTTAACGGAGCTTTAAATAGTTCTGCCGTTTTATACTCGGATTTTTTAATATACTCATCTAAAGACGGGAGTTTACCTACCGAAAAATTCTGATTAATTTCACCTTTACACATTAAAAATAAGGAATAAGCAAACTCATCAACGGCTTTAACATTATCACATTTAACAAGTTCTCTAAGTGCAACGGCAAGCAGAATATCTCCTGCAAGTACGCTCAAATTATTACCTAATTTATAATTTAAAGATACCTTGCCTCTTCTTGTATCGGCATTATCTAAGATATCATCATGTACAAGTGTGGAGTTATGAACCAATTCAACTGTTGCAGCCAGATGATAAATTTTTTCATCTGATTCAAAGCCAAAAGCCTTAGTAAAAAGAAATACAAGGGCAGGTCTGATTCTTTTTGATTTTGCCGATAAAAATTCACTTATATCATCAGAAATTTTATTTTTTTCATCTTGTAAAGCTTTAATAATATAATCGTTTAGACTGTTTAACTCTTTTTCAATCAATTTCACAATTTAATTCCTCTTCAATATTATTTTATTATAAATATCCAATTTGTGTTGACAAATTATTTTATGTTCAAATTTTATATAATTGAGGCTGAGGATGCAAAATGAATATATTAACAAACTATTCGGAATATAAAATTCAAAAAGGAATAGAGCGTAAAAAAGTAAACTCAACAGATAACAGCAAAACTAAAACTGCTGAATATAAGCCTGATTTTTTTGATAAAATCAGTGAAAAAGTTGTTAACAAACGTGATATAAATGATATGGTAACCATGCCGAGGGCAATTTTTAAAGGATATTTATGTTTTACGGCAGGCACAACAATAAATTCAATTGCAGCATTATTAAAAAATAATAAGTTTTCAAAAGGTTTAAAAATAGCCGGCAGTATAATATCAATATATGGTACATATAATTTTGTAAAACCATTTTTACTCCGTAATCAGGATTTGACTAAAAACGAAAAATAATTTATCTTATATAAAGGATAAGTGAGGTAGAATTATGAAAAGTTTGTTAGGTTGGATAATTTTTATAGCAGTAGTATGGTTTGGCTGGCAGGCAGGATGGTTTCAAAGTATAGTAAATTACTTTACACACTCGCAAGCGCTTTCGGGAAAAGAACAGGTAATTGAAGAGCCTGACGGAAGTACAACAACCGTTAAATACAGAAATGCTATTGACTTAATGCTTGGAAGATAATAAAAAAGACTTGAAATTAAAAATTGTGCATGTATAATAAAGACACGTACAAAATGCGAGAGTAATTCAGTGGTAGAATGCTTCCTTGCCAAGGAAGATGTCGCGAGTTCGAGCCTCGTCTCTCGCTAATAAAGAAGCCATACCTTTGGGTAGGGCTTTTTTATTGTGTTTGTAGGCGAAGAACGAGCGAAAGCGATTATAACCTTTCATGACAGTTTGGATGTGTTTTTGTTGGCTATAATGCCGAAACATGGGGAGTTTAAGGCGAG
>CANQLG010000048.1 GCA_947624645.1 Candidatus Gastranaerophilales bacterium | reverse complement strand
CTATTACTTATGATGATATTATCATTAAAGGTTTAAAAGTAATGGATACAGCTTCTTGCGCATTATGTAAACAAAATTCTATACCCATAGTGGTATTTGATTTTGCGGCAAAAGGAAGCATTATAAAAATATTAAAAGGTGAAAATATAGGAACATATGTAGGAGGTTAATATGACGGTTGAGGAAATGTATAAAACAGGTACTGATAAAATGGAAAAGGCTATAAGCCAGATGAAAAAAGAATTTTCATCAATAAGAACCGGCAGAGCCAATCCTATGATTTTAGATAAAGTTATTGTTGAATATTACGGAGCTCCGACTCCTTTAAGACAATTATCCCAAGTTAGCGTACAAGACGGTACTACACTTGTTATAGCACCTTACGATAAAACAATCCTAAAAGAGGTTGAAAAAGCGTTAATAAAAGCTGATTTGGGTATAAACCCAAACTCTGACGGGATTGTGGTCAGACTTGTATTCCCGCCTTTAACTCAGGATAAAAGAAAAGAAATCTGTAAAGATGTTAAAAAAGTTTGTGAAGATACTAAGGTAGCTATCCGTAATATCAGACGTGATATGACTGATGAGCTCAAAAAACTTGAAAAATCAGAAAATCTCTCTGAAGATATGGTTAAAGATAATCAGGATAAAATTCAAAAATTAACCGACAAATATATTAAAATAGCAGATGAGAATTCTCAAGAAAAAGAAAAAGAGGTTATGACGGTATAGTGGCGGTATTAGATTCACTTGTAAAAAACAGAATAATAACGGGCTTTTTAATGGGAACGCTTGTTTTCCTTTGTATATTATCGGGAGGTAAGTGGCTGTTAATATTGTTATTGTTATTTATTGTTTTTGCATCTAAAGAATATACTGATATACTTAGAAATAAAGGATTTTTACCGTTTTTTAAAGTTATTTTTATTGTATCCGTTGCAATGATACTTGCTACTGCTTCAGGGTATAACAATTTAATTCCGTTTATACTGCTTGCAGGAACAATAAGTTCATTTTTAGCGGTATTGTTTCGCGGCAGACAGCCATATATAGCAAATGTAGCCACTACTATATTAGGATTTCTGATAGCTTGGATGCCTTGTCATATATGTCTTATAAGAGAATTGGGGCCTGATGTATCTTTGTTTGGTCTGACTTTTAAACAGGGACTTTATTTTTTATTGTTTATATTTTTTGTAATTTTATTTACGGATATTTCGGCGTATTATTTTGGTGTAAAATTCGGAAAACATAAATTATCGCCCGTAATAAGCCCTAAAAAAACAATAGAAGGTTCTGTTGCAGGAACTCTAAGTGCAATAATAGTCGGTCTTATTATAGGGAAATTAATCGGAATAAGTTTATTGCATTCATTTACGCTTGCTCTTATAATTACGGTTATGGCGCAATTGGGTGATTTATCAGAATCTCTTATAAAACGTGATGCGGGTGTCAAAGATTCGGGTAATTCTCTGCCTGGACATGGCGGCTTTTTAGATAGAGCAGACAGCTATTTATTTTCGGTTCCCGCCGCTTTCTATTATATTAAATATTTTATTCTTGCAGGTTTAACCTATCCTATGATTAATGATTTTATTAAGAAAGTTATTTATGTTATCTGTTCATAGAGTGGAGCAAATAAAACAATTTTTAAAAACTCTTAAAATAGAATCTTGTGATTACGAGTTGTTTGATGAAGCTTTGACACATCCGTCATACAATTTTGAATCAAATAAAGAAGATGCGGATTATGAAAGATTGGAGTTTTTGGGAGATTCCGTATTAAGGCTTGCGGTAAGTAACTATTTATATGACAAATATAGAAGTTATAATGAGGGGAAGCTTACAAAAATAAGGAGTTATCTTGTAAGTGATGATTTTTTACACAGTATTGCCGTTGAAATAAAATTAAATGACATAATCAATATAGGTTCTCATGAAGAAAAAGACGGCGGAAGAAACAAAGAATCAATACTGGCATGTGCTATGGAAGCCGTTTTTGGTGCTATATATAAAAGTTTAGGGTTTGATTTTGCCTGCAAATTTATTTATGGCATATATGATAAGAAAAATATACAAATTGAAGAAATATTGTATTCTTATAATTCAAAAGAAATATTACAGCAGTATACTCAAAGTAAAAATAAGGATTTACCGGAGTATAAACTTTTATCCGAAAGCGGCAAAGCTCATAATAAAACTTATGAAATAAGTGTTAATTATGAGGGAAAAGAGCTTGGACGAGGCATGGCTAAAACTAAAAAAGAAGCTGAAAAACTGGCTGCATACCAAGCAATAAAGGTGTTAAATTTGAAATATGAGGCAGAAAAAAATGAGTAAAATAATAGTTGCCCCTTCAATACTGTCAAGTGATTTTGCAAATTTGGAAAGTGAAATAAAAAAACTGGAACAAAACGGAGCTGATTGGGTGCATATTGATGTAATGGACGGTCATTTTGTCCCGAATATAACAATAGGCGCACCTGTTGTCAAAGCAATAAGACGTGTAACAAAGCTGCCTTTGGACGTTCATTTAATGATTGATAATCCTGAAAAATATATAAAAGATTTTGCATTGGCAGGTGCAGATTATATAACTTTTCATTATGAAGCAGCAAAAGATAATGCGGAAGAAATTATAAATTTAATAAAATCTTATAATATTAAAGCAGGGATTTCCATTAAACCAAAAACTTCCACGATTGAAATAAAAAAATATTTAAATTTAGTTGATTTGGTACTTGTAATGACGGTTGAACCTGGGTTTGGCGGACAAAAGTTTATGACAGATTGTGCAAAAAAAATAAAAGAAATAAAAGACTGTGCACCCCAAAGTTTAATAATAGAGGCTGATGGCGGAATTAATAACCAAACGGCACAATATTGCAAAGAACTTGGTGTTAATGCATTAGTTGCAGGTAATTATATATATTCACAAACAAACATGAAAGAAGCTGTTGCTTCATTGAGGTAAAAATGAGAGAAACACAAGGGCTTATAGAACAACATATCCATGGTGCATTCGGTATTGATTTTATGAAATGCAGTAAAGATGAACTTTTAAATTGTGCGCAATTATTGGCTCAAAATGGTGTTGGTGCATTTTTTCCTACTGTTATGACTGATGAACTTGAAATTATAAAAGAAAGAATATCTTTAATAAAATCAGTAAAAAAGTCACAAGATAAAAAATCAGCTCAAATAGCAGGCATACATCTTGAAGGTCCATTTATCAACCCTGAAAAATCAGGCATACACGATAAAAAATATATTTTGCCCTTAGATATAAATAAATATAAGTTTATAGAAGATGATATTATAAAAATAATAACCTTAGCACCTGAGCTTGATATTTCGGGCGAATTTGTTAAATATCTGAAAACACTGAATATAAAACTATCACTTGGACATTCCCTGGGGCACAATCTGTCTGATATGAATCAGGTTACACATTTATATAATGCAATGGGGGCTTTTTCACACAGAAATCCGTCAACCTGTGTCAGTGCATTATGTTGTGACAATATTTATATCGAAATTATAGCAGACTCGCTGCATGTTTGTGATGATGTTTTAAAAATAACTTTTAAACAAAAGTCACCAGAAAAAATCCTGTTGATAAGTGATGCGCTGCCGCTTGCTCACAGTAATATAGAAAGTCTTATATTTGCAGGACAGCAAATTTATAACAAAAATTGTAAACTCACTAATAAAGACGGCATATTTGCAGGAAGCTCAATGCTTTTATGTGATATTATAAAGAACCTGACCGATAAATCAATAGTGACTTTTGAACAAGCAATAAACGCTTCAAGCAGTAATCAACTAAAATATCACAAACTCAACAATAACTTAAAAGTTTATTGGAACGAAGATAACACTATAAATAAAGTGGAATTTATTTAGAAATTATTAGAATCCGTTTGAGTTTTTGCATAAAAACCGAACGGAACTTTTTTAAATGAATTTATTTCTTTTTTTAATTTATAGTTTTCTTTATTAAGTTCATTAATTTTGTAGCGCATAGTTTCATTTTCGGTTTTAACTCTGATTAATTCCATAACAACATCATCCATACCGTCAAGTTTTTCATCTAAGATAGAAGTCATTTTTTCGGTCATGGATTTTTCAATACTTTTAAGAGTTTCTACCAATTTAACGATGGAAGCACCCGAAATAGAATTTGTACCTTTAAAAATAACATTTTTAGATGGCAATGGGGTAATATATTTCATTTTATTTTTTAATGAAGCTTTTTTAAGCATATCGGCATCATCTTTAGTAAAATAAGTTAAACCTCTTTGATTCTTTTTGAGTTTAATATCAGCCATTTTACAAAGCTCTTGAATTTGGGTATTATCAATGCCCAACATCTCTCTGATTTCTTTTGGTGAAAACTCTTTATTATCAATTTTTTCTGCCGTAGATATTCCCATGAAATAAATCCCCTTTAATTTAAACATGCTATCTCTTACAATATTATATATGGTTTTTAAAAAATTGTCTAAGAAATGAATCTATCTTTACATAACTTTTCAATTTGGCAAAAAGTATGTTACTATTTAGTACGAAACAGGGAGTAAATATTAATGAAATTTATAATAATGTCAGGCGGCTCAGGTGAACGTTTATGGCCGATATCAAGGGAATTATATCCCAAATCATTATTAAATTTATATGGAGATAAAAGTCTTGTTCAAAATATTTATGAACTTGTAAGCAGTGTAACTTCTCCCAAAAATATCTTAACTATAACAAATATAAGACAGTATGATGATACTGTTTTGCAATTGAAAAAACTATATAAAAATCCGTTAATAATCTCTGAACCCATGTCAAAAAATACTGCATCCGCAGTTGCATCTTGTTTAACTTTTTTAAAGGGAAAAAGAGATGAAGTTGTAATAATCCTGCCCATAGATTTTAATGTAGACAATAAAAAAATATTTTTTGAAGCAATAAATAATGCAGTTTCAATAGCAAAAAGCGGGTATATCGTAATATTAGGAGAAAAACCTTTATATGCTGAAAGCGGTTTTGGATATATGCAAATCGGGAATAAGTATAAAAACGGTTTTTTAGTTCAAAAATTTATTGAAAAACCCGGCATAGATGAGGCAAAAAAATTATTAAATGAAAAAAATTATCTGTGGAACACAGGAATTTATGTCGGGAAAATATCAGTACTTTTGGATGCATATAAAGAATTTGCGCCTGATATTTATAATAATCTTTCAAAAGATATGATTGATGAAAATAACAAAATAAAGTATGAATATTATGAAAAATTTCCCGTCATATCAATAGATTGTGCTTTGACTGAAAAAGTAAAAAATCTTGCTTGCGTTGAACTAAAAACAAAATGGGTAGATTATGGCTCTTGGCTTACTTTATATAATTCAGGTGAAAAAGACAAAAAAGGTAATGTAATAAAAGGAAATGTTATAGCTGATAAAGTAAAAAATTCTTTTATATATTCATCAAAAGAATTAGTTGCGCTAAGTGGCATAAAAGATATGGTAATAGTAGAAACAGAAGACGCAGTGTTGGTATGTAATAAGTTAAGAATAACCGATATTGATAAAATAGTAAAAGAATTAAAACGAAATGAAGATGGGACGGTAAAAATTAGAAAAACCGTATATCGTCCTTGGGGATTTTATACTTGTTTAAACTCTGGGAAAGGTTGGTTGACAAAGGTTATAAATGTGTCAGCCGGACATAAGCTTTCTTTGCAGTCACACAATTACCGTTCCGAACATTGGGTTGTACTTGAAGGTGTTGCAACAGTTATTTTGGATGGAATAAAACATAATTTAAAAAAAGGACAAAGTATTGATATCCCTGTCGGCATAAAGCATTCTTTGCAAAATCATACAAAAGAGGCACTAAAAATTTTGGAAGTACAAAAAGGCGATATTATAAGCGAAGAAGATATTATTAGATATGAGGATATGTACGGACGAGTAAAATAAGTACTAAAAACAATAATTTGATGATATAATTTTTATTGAAAATTATAAAAGGACAAAATAATGAATAAAAATCAATCAATGGGAATATGGCTTGTAGTTGTAATCTTGGTTTTGGCATTGGCATCAATGCTGATGGCAGGTCCGACAACTTCAACAAAAATGTTAAGTTATACAGAATTTTTAGCGAAGGTAAAAAATGCCGAAATAAAAGAAGTTGTAATATCAAATGATGCAATAACGGCGGTTCCTTTTGATGACAGCATAACAAGTAATATAAACGGAAAAAACACTGTTACGGCATCATTAAGATATAAGGTAAATATTCCGTCAAACGATAATAGTCTTTATCCTTTATTAGAAGAAAATAATGTAAACGTAGAAATAAAAAAAGCCAATGAATCTTCAATGATGGGATTGATGGGAACGGCTTTACCGATAATATTAATAATAGCATTTTTTATAATATTAGCTAAAATAATACAAACAGGCGGTTCTCAGGCATTATCATTCGGTAAAAGCAAAGCGAAAATGATGCTGGACAGTAAAGTAAAAGTTACGTTTAAAGATGTTGCAGGTATAGATGAGGAACGTCAAGAGCTTGAAGAAATAGTAGATTTTTTAAAGAACGGTGAAAAATATTTAAAACTCGGAGCCAAAATACCGAAAGGTGTTTTGTTGGTTGGAGCCCCCGGTACCGGTAAAACTTTGATGGCAAAAGCAGTAGCCGGAGAAGCCGGAGTCCCGTTTTTCTCCATAAGCGGTTCTGATTTTGTTGAAATGTTTGTAGGTGTTGGAGCCTCAAGAGTTCGTGATTTATTTGAACAGGCAAAAAAACATCAGCCTTGCATAGTATTTATAGATGAAATAGATGCCGTAGGACGTCAAAGAGGAGCAGGCTTAGGCGGCGGACATGATGAAAGAGAACAAACTCTTAATCAATTACTTGTTGAAATGGATGGTTTTGACGGAAATACCAATATAATTATACTTGCTGCTACCAATAGACCCGATATACTTGATAATGCACTGTTAAGACCCGGCAGGTTTGACAGACAAATTATGGTCAGCTTGCCCGATGTTAAAGGTAGAGAACAAATATTAAATGTTCATGCTAAAGGAAAACCTTTGGATAAAGATGTAGATTTAAAAGTCTTAGCCAAAAGAACTCCGGGGTTTACGGGTGCAGATTTACAAAGTTTGCTAAATGAATCGGCATTGCTGGCTGCCCGCAGAAATAAAACTGTTATTAATATGTCTGAAATAGATGATGCTATTGATAGAGTCATAGCCGGTATTGAAAAGAAGAGTAAGGTTATGACTGATGAAGATAAGGAAATAACTTCGTACCATGAAGTAGGACACGCACTTTTAGCAAAATTATTGAAAGATTGTGATGAGCTGCATAAGGTAACCATAATCCCAAGAGGTTATGCTCTCGGTATAACTTGGACAAAACCCGAAGATAATAAAGTCCATGTAAGTAAGTCTAAATTACTAGACCAAATAACAATGACATTAGGCGGAAGAGTAGCGGAAGAAATAATATACGGTTCGGATAAGATTTCAACAGGTGCCTCAAGCGATCTCCAAAAAGTGACGGAAGTAGCAAAAAAAATGGTATCACAATGGGGAATGTCGGATAAAATGGGTGCAATGACATACGGCAAGCCTCAAGAACATGTTTTTATGGGCAGAGATTTTGGTACTACCAGAGATTTTTCAGAAGAATTTGCCGCTGACCTTGATAGAGAAGTTAAAAAAATTATTGACGACAGGTATGAAGTCGCTAAAAATCTCTTAACTGAGAACAGGGATTTACTTGATGCAATTGCTAAAGAATTGCTTGAAAAAGAAACGCTTGATGATGATGATGTTACAAAAATAATTACAGATATTAAAGGTGAAGATTTTTTAGATAGAATTTAAAGATTTGGAGGTAAAAATGGCTTCTTTAACAAATGCACTAAGAAATATTACCGGTGATAACTGGTGGCTTGTTAAAATGCTTGTATTCTCTTATTTAGCTTTTTTTGTATTTATTAACAGTGAAATTATTTTCCAAAATAATACCACTAATTTAATTATATTATCTTCAATAGCGATAATATATATGGGTTCTTTATCAGTTATGATGCATCGTAATTTGAATAATATAACACCGATTTTACCATCTTTTATAAGTCTGCCTGAGATAATATTTAAAGGAATAATGTCTGTAATTGCAGTATTACCGGTATCTATAATATTATATTTGATAATAAGCTTTATAAAAACTAATATTCAAATGGAACCATTTGTAATGGCTTTAATTTATATAATAATAAGTTTAATTTTTGCTCCGTTTATATTTATTCCGATGGTTTTATACAGTGTTAACGGTAAAATAAATGATGCATTCAGATTCAATATAATAATGGAAGCATCGGGAAATTTTATAGTTCAGTTTCTTTCATATATATTGCAATGTATATTTACTATAATATTAGTATCATTTTTATTATATAAACTCTTAACGGAAATGCTCGGATATACTCAAGCGGTAGAAGTACTGGTAGGGTTGACAATCGCATTTGTAATATTTTCGCTTTTCTCATACTGCTCTGATATGTATACTGATGTAATACCTGAAATAAAGGCAAAAAAGAAGAAAAAACGTTAAATAAAATTTAATTACAGATTTCTTAATTTCTTGATTTGATCACGGATTTCGGCAGCACGTTCAAAATCAAGAATTGAGGCAGCTTTTTTCATATCTTTTTCAAGCTTATCAAGAAGTTTAGGTAAGTCTTTTTTAGAAATATTATTTTCGACCATTTCTTCCGCAACAACGTCTTCAAGAGTTCTATAACTTGCTACAAGCTGAAGCAGGTTATTTTCTATTGGTTTCTTAATGGTTTTCGGCGTAATATTATGAATTTTATTATATTCAAGTTGAATTTCACGTCTTCTTTTTGTTTCTTTAATAGCTCTATCCATACTGTCAGTTATCTTATCTGCATACATTATGACTTTAGAACAAACATTTCTGGCTGCACGTCCTATTGTCTGAATCAAACTTGTTTCGGAACGCAAAAACCCTTCTTTATCCGCATCCATAATGGCAACTAATGATACTTCTGGGATATCCAGTCCTTCTCTAAGCAAGTTTACTCCTATGAGACAGTCAAAAACACCAAGTCTTAAATCTCTAAGTATTTCTACACGTTCAAGAGAAGTGATTTCACTGTGTAAATATCTGACCTTTATACCTAAATTACTTAAATAATCGCATAAATCTTCTGCCATTTTTTTTGTAAGCGTAGTAACAAGTATACGTTCATTTTTATCGGTAACATTTTTTATTTCGTTAATAAGATCATCAACTTGATTAGTGGTGGGTCTTACAAAAATTTCCGGGTCAACAAGTCCTGTCGGACGGATAATTTGTTCAACCAAATTGGAAGATACGGATTTTTCAAAATCGGAGGGTGTGGCTGATATAAATATTTTTTGACCGATTCTGTTCCAAAATTCATCAAATTTTAATGGTCTGTTGTCCTTTGCACTCGGAAGTCTGAAACCGTAATCCACCAGTACATTTTTTCTTGCCTGATCTCCGTTATACATCGCTTTTAATTGAGGGATTGTAACGTGAGATTCATCTATTACAACAAGAAAATCTTCGTTAAAATAATCAAGCAAAGTAGCAGGTGCACTGCCCGGGGGTCTTCTTTCTATTATTCTTGAATAATTCTCTATTCCTGAACAATATCCCATCTCTTTTATCATTTCAATATCATAATTTGTTCTCTGGTATATACGTTGAGCTTCAATAAGTTTATTTTCAAATTCAAATTTTTTAACTTGAGAAGCAAGTTCTTGCCTTATTAATTGAATAGTTTCTTCTTTATCTTTATCATCTGAAAGATAGTGAACTGCGGGAAATATAACTGTTGAATCGACATTTTCTATAATTTCACCCGAAACGGGATTTATTCTTGTTATTTTTTCAACTTCGTCTCCGAATAAACTTATTCTTGTTATCATTTTTTCATAAGCAGGCATAATCTCTATAATATCGCCTCTCGGACGGAAAGTTGAACGGGTTAATTCAAGGTCATTTCGTGTATATTGAATTTTAACGAGTTCTCTTAAAAATGCGTTTCTGTCTATTTCATCACCGACTTCAAGTTTTAATGCACCCGAAAAATATTGCTCGGGCAACCCCAAACCATATATACAGCTGACAGAAGCCACTACAATTACATCATCCCTCTCATACAAACTTCTGGTTGTATTGTGGCGTAATCTATCTATTTCATCATTTATTGTTGCCGATTTTTCAATATATGTATCACTTCTGGGGATATAAGCTTCCGGCTGGTAATAATCGTAATAACTGATAAAATACTCTACTGCATTATTGGGAAATAACTCTTTAAATTCATTATAAAGCTGAGCTGCGAGGGTTTTATTATGGGCGATTACAAGCGTTTGTTTCTGAAATTTTTCTATTACGTTTGCAATCGTAAAAGTTTTGCCCGAACCTGTTATGCCAAGCAATGTTTGAGAATCATATCCTTTATTCAGCCCGTCAATTAATTCCGTTATAGCTTTTGGCTGGTCACCAGAAGGCTTATATTGTGAACATATTTCAAATTTCTTTCCCATACTTATATTTTATAGTAAATGAAATTTTTTTGTAGTCCGCTATAAATAAAATTATGTGCTTTACTATTTTTCTTATAAAAAATATAATTATTGTATGAGCAATAATATAACCGAATATTTAAAAACAGCATTCGAATATAAAGATAAGGGTGATTATAAAGAATCCATTGATTATTTTTATAAAGCTTTGGCTTTGGATAATGAGAGTGCCGAGATAATGTATGAACTTGCGGTTTTATACACTAATTTATGCCAATATGACCGAGCATACAGCTTTTATGAACAAATAATTTCTAAAAATCCTGATGATTATAAGGTCAAACATCAATATGCACTTGTATTAAAGGATAATAAAGAATATAATAAGGCGTTAAATCTTTTAAATGAACTCTTTAACGCGAAATATCAAGCATTAACAGTCACCGAAGAACTGTTTGATTTACTTTTAATAGATAAAGACTTTGAAAAAATTATAGAACTTTATAATGAAAATTCTTCTAAAATACAAACAAGCAAAATTTTATATATTGTTGCAAAAGCTTATGAGGCGGAATCAAAAGAAGATATTGCACAAGAGTATTATCAAAAATCTTTTGAAGCGGATTCAAGTAATGTAGAAGCGGGAACTAAAATTTGTGAAATATTTTTAGCTCAAAATAACTTGGAAAAAGCTCAAGAACTGGCTTTAAAACTGTTAAAAATATCAGAAAATGATAAATTGTTTTATGTTTTAGCAGAAATAAACTATATAAATAAAAATTTTGATTCTGCAATAAAATATTATTCTTATGCAATAAAAAACAATCCGCAAGGAGCGTTATATTATTTCAAACTCGGTATAGTGTATTCACTAAAAGGGTATTTTTCGGAAGCTGTTCAAAGCTACTCTCGAGCTTTGATTTTAGACCCTGCTAATCAAGTATACAATTATGCTTTAGCATTTTTATATTATATGAATAATAATATAAATCTTGCAGAACAAATAGTGGATACTATATTGTCATTTGAAGAAAATAATAAAGATGCATTGGCATTGAAGTTGATTTTGTTAACAAAACAAAATAAAATACCTGAAGCCGAAAAACTGAATAAAAAAGTTTCGGCTTTGGAGCCTAAAACAGATTTTATGTATTATGCTCAGTCAGTTTATTATACTAAATTAAATGTTTGGGAAAAGGCAATTATATCAATAAAATCAGCAATTAAAATAAATAAAAACTCATTTGAGTATAGATATATGCTTGCAAAACTGTATTATAATACGGAAAAAATTGATGAAGCCCAGCAAGTATTAAATAAAATAACAGAAGAAAATCCTAAATATATACAAGCATATATCCTGCTTGCGGAAATTGACTTAAAAAATAAACAGTATCAAGCTGCAATAGATAAGACAAATACGGCTTTATATTTGGATAAAAATATTGCGGAAGTGTATTATATAAAAGGCTCCGCATTATATAACAAGTTTGATTATGATAAAGCAATAGAAAATTATAAAACAGCTCTGTCAATAAATCCCAAAGAATCTGAATATTATAAGCAAACAGGATTGTGCTATTATATACAAGAAAAATATCAGGATGCATATTATTATTTTAAGGAAGCATCAAATATCGATATATCTAATCCCGAGATTAGATATTATATGGCAAAATGTGCACAAAAATCAGAAGATTGGGAAAATACATCAGTAAATTATTCAATTTTATTGAGACTTGCACCATATAATTACAATTATGCGATTGAGTATGCACAATTCATAAATGATAGAGGACAAAAGAAAAAAGCTTTATCTTTCTTGAAATCCTTTATAAATAAACATAAAAATAAAGAAGAAAATACTAGAATAAAAAACGTTATTGATGATTTGAAAAAAAAGAGTTGATTTTTTTTTATGACATGTTAATATAATTCTTGTGAAACCTAAGGGGGATTAGCTCAATTGGTAGAGCACCTGCTTTGCACGCAGGGGGTTAGGAGTTCGAGTCTCCTATTCTCCACCATTTAATCAAGAGGCTTATTAAAAGTCTCTTTTTTATTGTGTTTTGGAATTCTTGGGTATTTTTTCAAAAACGATTATTTTTTAAATATCGCTATAACTCTTTATTTATAGGTTTCTCAGAAGTTCGAACCTATGCAGATGTTTTAAATATTTTTGAAACTAATGCTTTTGCTGTATTTTCAATGATTTTAGAGTCAATTTTAATATCTTTAG
>CANQLG010000047.1 GCA_947624645.1 Candidatus Gastranaerophilales bacterium | reverse complement strand
TTTTTTTAAACTTTTCAACCATATCCCATTAAAATTAACCTTTTTCTTAAAATTAAAGATATCCGAAATCATGATGCTTACATGCATTCGGCTATTTGTAAATAATATCTTTTTATATGATTATTTATTTTTTATAGAAATATTATGACTGTTTTACACTATTCGCAAATTATGTTTTTTATTTTCTTTATGTTGCTCATAAAAACACTTGCATTTGAAAGCAAAGTAATTATACAACCTCTAAAAAAGGCAAAATATTGAGTAACTATTTATTTAAACAACAATTCAAAAAGTTCTTTAGTAGAGTATATATCTTGTTGTATATGCAGTTTTACCTTTAGAGCTTTTTCAACATCTTTTACGGTTAAACCGTCTAAAAACTCTTGCGTATACGGTCTTATCATTATGGAAGGGATTATTACATCCTTATAACAATTGCCTTTTAATTGATTAATCAGGTCATTTGCGGTAATTAAACCCGCAACATTAACATATTTACCCCAAAATTCGCTTTTTATAGGGTGTATATTAAGATGAATGTTTTTTATTTTGTTTAGTTCTTCGGCAAATTTATAAAAAACACCCGATGCACTGACAGAGCATGCAATCGTGTACTCTTTCTTTTCTTTTACGCATTTAGTTGCTTTTTTTAAGCGTTTATTAAAATCATCAATTAAGCATCTTAAAGAGCCTACCCCGTCTTCAAGCTGATTAAATCCGTTATAATATTTCTTTTCAGGTATTTCAAGCCCTGCAATTAAGAAAAACTCATCAGATACGCTTGCGATATTCTTTTTTATTTTTTTATTAAATTTTTCAACTGTTTCAATAGTTTCAAGCGCAATTTTTTTTGTAACTTGCTTGAGCTTTTCTTTTCTGAATTTGGTTATTCCGACAGGTACTATTGCTATTGAGTTTAAAATAGTTTTATATTTCCATAAATCATTTAAAGTCCTTTTTAATTCTTCTCCGTCATTGTATGTTGGGCATAAAACGATTTGAGTATTAACGGGTATATCGTTTTCTTTTAGAAAATCAAGTTCTTTTAAAAGATTTGCGGCATTTTTATTTTTTAGCATTTTCGCTCTTAATTCGGGGTTCGTCGTATGGATAGAAATAAATAAAGGTCCTAAGTGCTGAGACGCAATACGTTCTTTATCTTTTTTTGTTAAATTAGTCAGTGTTATGTATGTACCTTGGAGATATGAAAGTCTGTAATCATCGTCTTTAACATATAAAGATTCTCTTAAACCATCCGGCTGTTGGTCTACAAAGCAGAATATACAATTATTTGCACAAGGCTTTATTTTGTCAAATATTGCAGATTCAAATATAAAACCTAAATCCTCTTCAAAATCTTTTTCTATTTCATATACTTCAATTGTGCCTTTTGGGGATTTTATTTCAAACTCTAAATTCTCTGTCATAACGGCATATTTATACTCAATATAATCTTTAAGTGTTTTGCCGTTGACGGTTATTAACTCGGAATTTGATTTAATATTGAGTTCATCGGCGATAGAATCAGGCACAACGGCACATATTTTAGCCGGCATATTTCGCCTTTATATTTTTTATATACTCATTTAAACTATTTAAATCATCCAATGTTTTATATAAAAGCATTCTTTGAAATTCATCAAACTCCATATATTCATCATTCAGTTTTTCTTTTATTTGAATTTCAAAAAGATTAATTTTTTTTGCAGATTCCGTTAAAAAAGCTTTTCGGTCGGGTACGGGTAAAAGTCCCAATGTTGCAAATCTCGCTTGTAATTGAGTGTAAAACAAAGACGGATTGTCGCTTTGCGCATTTAAAAACATATCTCTAAATACATCCAAACCTTTTTTTGTTATAGAATAATAACAAAATTTTTTACCGCCATCAGATATTTTTTCAAACAGAGTTACTGCGTTTTCTTTTAATAAACGTTTTAAAGCAGGATGGAGAGTACCGATACTGGGAACGGTAAACGTTCCGAATTGCTCTATAATCTCTTTTCTTATTCCGTAAAGAGTTGTTTCTCGTCTGTTTAATACAAATAAAATTAAAAGCTCTATCATATTTTATTTATATCATAAATTTATTTTTTAGGCTAAATTATTAAAAAATTACTTGTTATCATATATTATTTGTGGCAAAATTTAGTTGTAGGTAAGAAGCATGACAGATTATAATTTAGCGTATTTGTTAGACGGAAAAGTTTATATTAATTTGACAAACAGCTGTACCAATAACTGTATATTTTGTATACGCTCAATTAAAGATGATGTTGTAGGTGCGGATTTATTTTTAAACTCTAAAAATGTCAGCGCCGATGATGTTATAAAACAACTGGAAGCAATGAAAGATAAGCTTTCAAGTGAAATAATATTTTGCGGATACGGTGAACCAATGTTAAAGCTTGAAGTTTTAAAAGGAGTCGCAAAATATATAAAAGAAAAATATCCAAATATAAAATTGCGCGTGAACACTAACGGACACGCTAATTTTGTATATAAAAGAAATGTAGTGCCAGAGCTAAAGGGTTTGATTGATGAATTTTCAGTAAGCTTAAACGGCGAAAACGAAAAAGAATATGATGAACTTTCTAAGCCCAATTTTAAAGGTGCTTATGATGAAGTTAAAAAATTTATAAAAGCCTGTGCTGATGCAGATATTAACGTTACTGCAACAGTAGTGGAAGGCTATAAAGGCAGACATCTGAATTTAAAGAATTGCGAAAAAATCGCAAACGATTTAGGCGCTAAATTCAGAGTACGTGAATGGATTGAAAACGGTTACTAATAAAGGAAAGGACAAAATAAATGAACACTTTAGACAAAATTATGAAACCAAAGTCTATTGCAGTTATCGGGGCTTCAACAAAGCCGAAAACAATAGGTTCCGAGATTATGCAAAGACTTAGAGATTATAAATTTAACGGAAAAATCTATCCCGTTAACCCAAAAGGCGGTATAATCGAGGGCTTCCAAGCTTATACTTCCATAAATGAAGTTCCGGGGGAAGTTGATTTAGCACTTATCGTTGTTAACGCTAAATTTGTACTTGATACAATCGACCAATGCCACCAAAAAGGTATTAAAGGCTTATGTATAATTACCGCAGGCTTTAAAGAAACAGGCGCAGAAGGCGCTGAGATGGAAAAACAGCTCTTAGCTAAAGTTAAAGAATACGGCATGAGATGTGTTGGGCCTAACTGCTTAGGCGTTTTGAATACTCATCCAGATGTAATGATGGATGGTACATTCGCTGAATCACTCCCAATCAGAGGCGATATCGGTTTTGTTTCTCAATCAGGCGCTTTGGGCGGCGGTATCTTAAACATATTGAAAGACTTAAATCTTGGTTTTGCTCAATTTGTATCAATCGGTAACCAAGCTGATATCAACGCTGAAACAATGCTTGAATACTGGGAAAACGATGACGACGTAAAACAAATTCTTTTATATATGGAATCAATCCAAAACCCTCAAAATTTTAGAAGATTAGCAACAAGAATAACTAAGAAAAAACCTATTTTAGCATTAAAATCAGGCAGAAGTGCAGCGGGTGCATCAGCTGCATCATCTCACACAGGCTCACTCGCAGGTGCAGATAAAGCTGCAGCAGCATTATTAAAACAATCAGGCGTTATAAGAGAATTTTCTTTAAAGAACTTATTTGCTAACGCTAAAGCATTTTCTAACTGCCCGATACCAAAAGGCAACAGAGTTGCAATTATTACAAACTCAGGCGGCCCCGGTATTATGGCAACTGACGCTATCTGTGAAGCAGGCATGCAAATGGCTCCTATCACCGATGAAACAAAAGCAAAATTAAGAAGCTTTTTGCCGTCTGCAGCATCGGTTAAAAACCCGATTGATATGATTGCTTCAGCACCTATCGAGCACTATATGCAAACATTGGAAACAGTTATTGCTGATGAAAATGTTGATATGATTATGGTAATTTACTTACCGTTCTTAGGTTTAAAGGATATCGACGTAGCTCATGCTTTAATGGAAATCAAAGCTAAAAATCCGTCTAAACCGATATTGGGCGTATTTATGACAACAAACGATTTCTTTACAAAAATTTCAAATATGGAAGTTAATATGCCGTTCTATATGTACGCTGAAGAAGCTGCTGAGGCTTTATGCAGACTTGACCAGCAAAGACAATGGATGGAAAAACCGATGGGTAAAATCCCTTGCTACGATGTAGATAGAGCTAAAGTTGAACAAATAATTAAAAAATCAATATCAGAAGGCCGTGACCAATTAACAACTCTTGAAAGTATCGACGTACTTCAAGCATACGGAATAAGAGCTTGCAAATACGGCTTAGCTACTAATATTGATGAAGTTGTAACCTTAGGCAACTCAATCGGATATCCTGTTGTTATGAAAATGACATCAAAGACGACATCTCACAAAACAGATGTTGGCGGTGTTGTTGTTAACATCAGAAGCGAAGAACAATTAAGAAACGAATACAATGCACTTCTGAAACGTCTTGAAGAAAAAGGATTACTTGAGGGTTTAGAAGGTGTTATCATTCAAGAAATGGTAAAAGGCTCAAGAGAAATGGTTTGCGGTATTGCAACAGATCCTCAATACGGTCCGATGATGATGTTTGGCTTAGGCGGTGTATTCGTTGAAGTTATGAAAGACGTAACGTTCAGAATCGCTCCTTTAACGGATGAAGATGCTATGGATATGATTACATCAGTTAAGGCATACAAACTGTTACAAGGTGCAAGAGGTACAACACCTGCAAACATCAATCAAATTCAAGAAACTTTATTAAGACTGTCACAATTGGTTAATGACTTCAAGTTTATTGATGAACTTGATATTAACCCGCTCTTAATTTCTGAAAAAACAGGCGAAGGTATTGCAGTTGACGGGCGTATTAAAGTAAGAATGAAAGAAGCACAGGAAACATTAAAAGATTGTTGTACTTGCGGCTCTTGCAGTCTGTAATAACGATTAAAACAAAAAAAAGACCCCTTATTTCTAAGGGTTCTTTTTTTATTGATAATATTGCGTTGGGGGGGGGTAAAAATGGTATAATTATTTATATTTGAGGAATAAATATGATTAAACAAATAAATAGATTTATATATAAGTTTACTGCTTTATTTTTATTATTGTGTTTTTTCAATTTTATTAATCCTTTAAATTTTGTTTGGGCTCAAGAAAATATAAAAAATACCGATTTACAAATAAAAAAAGATGGCAATAGGTATGGATTAGTTGATTTAAAAACGGGTAAGGCAATTTTTAATACTGAATTTTCAAAAATAAAAATTAATGAGATTGAAAATACAACTGTTATAATAGCATCTAAAGGCAATTATAATGCTATATATTCATCTGATGGAACATATAGCGGATTTTTAAAAAAATACATTGAATATAATAATAAATTTCAAAACATTAAATTCTATAATTATCCGCAAAATGGTGCAATATTATACAGACATAATCGAATATACGGATTAATCTATGCGGATGATGATTATATTATTGTGTTACCGCCTATATTCCGTGAAATTCGTTATCCTGATGAGAATTCAATAATATCTCATGTCCTCGGAATTTCTTTTGCGGATAAAAAAGATATTGTATTAATTTATGATGACTTTTACAGTTATTTATCGTTAGAAGAATATTTACAAAATGCTAAATTTCATGATTTGCCGGCGAAGGTTAAACTTTCTGAACCAATAGAAGATGTTAAAATAAATAATTCTAAAATGATTGTTGAATATAAAGGTTGTGATTTTTCTGATTTTGATACTCAAACCGTTATGAAAAAAGATAAGGGATTCAAACTGTTTAATAAAAAAGAAAATCAATATTCCGAGTTATTAATAACATTAAAAGCCATAGAAATCCCTTCTAAAAATGAAACTCTATTCCTTGCAAAAAAGAACGGTAAATATGGTGTTGTTAATATTAATAATGAAGAAATTGTTCCTTTTACGGTTATAAATATTTTCGATGATAAAAATGAAAAATTTATAAAAGCTGCAATAAAAAAGCAAATTAATAAATATAATACGCTTAAAGCTCCGTTTAAATTATTTGAAGTTTTATATTGTACTATATTTGGAGTTCTTGCTCTGCCGTTTGCAATATTAACAATGCCTATGGGTATAGGAAATATAATAAACGATGAATTTTCGGATGAATACGATAAATACGATTACGGGATATAATCATTTATAATAAAGATAACATTGCAAGCAAAATTACGACTGTTGTTAAAGGGATTGTAACGGGTAACAGCAATATACAACATATTGTTTTTATTTTTGATTTATAAGGATGAAGTAAGTATTTTTCACCGTTAACAGTAATTTGAATTTCGTCATGAGAAACAGCAATATTATCGAAAATAAAATCGCTCATTTCCTTTTTATAAATATCATATAAAGCATATTTGTCATCTTTTTTTACTTCTGCAAAACGACTTTGAACCATATTGTTATAACCAACCCTACTAATATAATCAAATTGAGGTTCATATAAAATTTTACCGTTTGTATCAGCAATTCCATACTTGTCGTTTTGTTTAATAACATAAATAATTTTTTTATATGCACTTTTACCTGATTGTTTAATGTAATTTGCTCCCACATCTTCTATCTTGTCATAAATCGGCTCAATAGTTATTTGTTTTTCTAAGTTTAATAATCCGTATTTATTTTCATTAGTACAGACAATATAGTTATCATGCCTTGGTAGAACAAATTTATAATTTTCATCTGCGAAAACAGATTGCATAAAGCAATAAATAAAGAAAAATATAATAAAAAAAATCATCGGTTTTATTTTATTCATTATCTACTCCTTAATATGTTATTAAGTTTATTTTATGGCAAGTTCAATAGCTTTAATCATGCTTGATTCATTAGCGAGGTTTTTGCCTGCAATATCAAAAGCCGTACCGTGAGCGGGCGAGGTTCTGAGTACATTTAACCCTATTGTTGTATTAACGCATCTTTCACGCTCTAAAAGTTTAATCGGAATCAATCCTTGGTCGTGGTACATTGCTATATAAGAATCATATTTACAATCATTATTAAGACAAGTTGTAAATAGACTGTCAGCGGGGAAAGGTCCTTCTATATTTATACCTTGAGCCTGTAATTGTTTAACAGCCGGTATAATTTCATTAATTTCTTCATCTCCGAACATACCGTTTTCGCTTGCGTGCGGGTTTAGTGCACAAATTCCGATTTTCGGATTTTGTAAACCAAGCTGAATTTGAAGCGAGGTTACAAGCTTTTGTACTTTTTCAATAATAATATCTTTTCTTATATTTTGAGCAACATCTTTTAGTGAAATATGGCGAGTTAAAAGAAGTACCGAAAATTTATCGCATATAAAGAGCATTTCGGCTTTTTGATTTTTTTGAGCCAAATATTGTTCCAAGATTTCTGTTTGCCCCGAATAATTATGCCCTGCCATTTTCATGGCATTTTTAGAAACGGGAGCCGTAACTATTGCATCTATTTCACTGTTTACGGCTAAATTACAGGCTTCAACTATTGCTCTAAAGGCAAATTCTCCTGAAGCTTCAGTTTCATATCCTATCTTTATATCTTCCGTATTATACGGAATATCAATTAAATTATAGTTTTTTTCAAGTGAAAGATTCAGCTCTTTTTCATAAAAATCAAAAATATTTTTGTTTCCCAACAGAGTTATTTTATCTTGAGGTAAATCTAAAAAATTAAGCGATTTTATTATTATTTCAGGCGAAATACTGTTAGGATCGCCCAGTGTAATTCCGATTCTTTTCATTATTTATCCTGTTCAAAGTATCTTATAATATCAATTAAAGTATTTTGAGTACCCAGATTGCCTGATTTTGTTACAATATATTGACCTTTGTGATTTATCCCCAAAGGAATTGCAGGCGCAACTGTATCAATAATCTGCAAATTTTTACTTCCGATGGCACGCAAACATTTATAGGAGGTTTCACCTCCGACAGTAATTAATACGGTTTCTTTTTGGCTTATAACCTCTCTTGTAACTGCCGCAAGATAGTCACATATCCCTGATATAAATGCTTCACGAGTTAATTCTTTTTCAATCAGTAAATTTGATAATTGCTCATTATTTTCAATAAGTTCTGAAGAATGAATAATAACGGTATTGTCTTTAACAAGATTATTTATAATTCTTTGAGCAATTTGTTCATAATCATTGGAAAAAACATTTTCAGGTTTAATTGCAATAAAATAGGTATTTTCAATATCATCATTTTCTTGAAGTCTTTTGATTTGGGAAGCAGTTAAATCGGTAGCACTACCCGATACCACTAATTTAGGCAAACTTGGAATTTCATGCTCTATAAGTCTATTATCTTCCGCAGCGGGATGCCAAATTTTGCTGAGCGCTTGAGCTGCACCTGCCGATCCTGCGGGAAGTATTTTATAATTACTTTTACTCAAAGCCAGAGCAATTTGCTCTACGTCGGTTGTAGAAACGGCATCTGCCACAATTAATTTTTTCCCGCCTGCTATAAGTTCATTTAATTTAGTAAGTATAGGCCCTGCACCTTTCATAATTGTATCAAGGGTAATTAAATCAACAAAACTTGCCATTTCTTCAGGCAGCTGTGCTCGGATAAGGTTTACTATATTTGATTCCAAAATCGGACAGGCAGGGTCTCGTGATACTTCTGTTCTCTGAAGCGGAACACCTTTTACCAAATGGAATCCGCCTATTGTTGTTCTGCCTTCATTCGGAAATGCAGGAAATATAACTGCGCAATCATATTCCAATGATTCCAATAAAGTAATAATTTCAACCGCAATATTGCCTCTTAAAACGGAGTCTATCTTTTTATAAATATATTCAAATCCATATTTTTTAAGTATATCTTCACTAATACTTAATACTTTTTCATGAGCTTTTTCTGCACTTATATTTCTGGATTCGGCAGATATTGCCAAAACCTCTGTTTGAAGATTTTCATCAATAGAAATATCTTCGCCAAAAGCAACTTGGGTTTTGCATCCCGCTTGAAAAAATTGTAAAGCTGTATCGTTAGCTCCCGTAAGATCATCCGCAATGATAGCGATATAGTTAGAAGTATTCATAAATCCCTTTTAGTTTTCACTCTTACTGCCAAGAAGTCTCATTGTATTAGCACGAATAACAAATCGTTCTTTTTGCTCACCGTCGGCGCCTGTCCATTTGTTAGATACAAGCCGTCCGTCTATACATACTTGGCGCCCTTTTTTTACATATTCGCCTGCTATTTCGGCAGATTTATCCCACAATTCTATATTAAACCAATCGGTAGTTTCAGCTTTTGTTTTATAATCCCATCTTGATACCGCAACGGAAAATGTCGTTTTTACTTTTCCTGATTCAAAATATTTTACTTCGGGATCTTGCCCAGCTCTTCCGACTATTACTACTGAATTCATATTATTACCTTTTTTATCTACATATGAATTATAAAGAAAAATTATTTGTTTGGCAAAAATTCCTAAATAATCTGTTAAGATTTTATACTTTATAAAGTTTGATAAAAATTACCGCATCTTCTTTGGTTCTTATTAAACCGTTCAGTTGAGCTTCTTGAAGTGCTTCTATAATTTCACCGACTTTAGGACCTTGGGGAATATTTAAAATTTCCATAACGTCAATTCCGTCAAGCAGTTTTTCAAGCGGTTTTATATCATTTTGCATCCTAAGATAATCATCAGCCAATTTTTTCAAACCGTTTATATTATGTTCAACCATTTCATCTGTAACTTTTTCGCCTCTGGCAGAGAGCCTGTCTGCCATTGCAAGAATTATTACATCAATAATTACTCCATCCATTTTGCGGTAAAACTTTAAAAAAGCTTTATCATTTACATCTGGAGCGCTTACAAGTGAAGATGGATAAATATGATATTTTACAAGAGTTGATATATATTCAATTTGTTTTTTTGAAAATTTAAGTTTTTTTAATATAGGTACAGCCAATTTAGAACCGATTTCATCGTGTTTAATAAATCTGTGGCGTCCCGTATCTTCTTCTATTGTCCAGCAAGAGGGTTTGCCTATATCATGTAAAAAACCTGCCAGCTTTAAAAATGCCAGCCGTTTTACTCCCCCAACGGCCTTATCCTCTAAATATTTTTTTATAATTTCAGGTGCTTGATTGTAATATATTTGTATCTGATTGACCGTTTCGACAAGATGGTGAAATAAATCCAGATGGTGGTGTGAGTTTGGCGGAATCTTCTTTACTTCTTTATAAATAGGGAAAATCTCTTCTAAAATCCCTGATTCATCAAGTTTTTGCAATGCGGAAACCGTATATTCCCCTTCAAACATTTTTAAGAGTTCAACGTTTACTCTTTCTTTTGCCGGTTCATTTATGCGGGTATTTAATTTTTTTGCTAATGTTATTAAGTGTTCATCTATATCAAAACCCGTTGTTGCATGGAAACGAAATATTCTCAGCAATCTTAAGGGATCATCTTCAAAGTTTGTATCAGTTATTCCTTTTATTTTTTTATTTTTTATATCATCCAAACCGCCTGTTATATCAATAAACTTATTATAATTTAAGCTGAATGCTATGGAATTAATTGTTAAATCACGGCGCAGGATGTCTTTTTGTAAATCATTTTCAATAGGAGCGGTTATATCAATATAATTGATTTTATCGGGTAAAACAACTCTGTATATTTTATTAATACTGTCCAATTCAATAAAATGGGCTTCCAAATTATCCGCAAGGTTTTTTGCAAAAAGTTCTATATCTTCCGTACAAATGATTAAATCCCTGTCAGGACTTTGTTTATCCATAAATAAGTCACGAATATAGCCTCCTACCAAATATGCCTGTTCGTGTTGTATATAAGGTATTATCAGTTTGATTATTTCATCATTTTGGATTTTTTCCGTATATTTATTTGTCATTGTTAACTCCGATAATTACTGATGTTAGAGCAGCAACAAGTGCAGTATCTGCTCTATATATAAGTTTTCCAAGGGTAATTAAAGGCAAGTTATTTTGTTTAAAAAATTCAAATTCTCTTACACTAAACCCGCCCTCAGGACCGATTATAACAAGTATTTTTTTTGTTCTTTCAATTTTATTTTTTTTAATATATTGCCCAAAATCACATTTTGTATTGCTTTCGGCAAATACAATAATCTGTTCGAAATTATTTAACAGCTCTTGTAAATGCATTAAATTGTATACTTTGGGAATGTCTGCTCTTTCACATTGTTTAACCGATTCCAATGCAATTTTTTGCCATTTTTCAATCTTATTTTTAATAATATTCTCTTTAACTGCGCAATTATCGGTATATAAAGGTATAATTCCTTTTACTCCCAGTTCTGTTGCTTTTTGTATGGCACTTATCTGAGCATCTGAATTTAGTACACTTTGTGCTATATAAAGTTCTATATCAAGTTTACGTTGTGATTTATATTTATTTTGAATCTCGCATAAAAACCTGTCAGATTCTATTTTACTTAATATTGTTTCATATTGAATTTGATTTTCATCAAGAAATAAAAGCTTTTCGCCAACTTCAGTACGTAAAGCTTTAATAATATGTTTATAAAGTTCTTTATCAAAAACCGTTAAAACATCATTGATTATATTTTCAGATTTAATTAAAAAATGAGGCATAAAATAATTATAATGCTTTACATAAATTGTGTAAAATTATATCATTTTATTATGAGTGAGATATCAACCGATTTAATACGAGAAGCTGTATATAATTTGTGTTACAAGGCAAATGTATGTTTGGATAAACGAATCTATAACAGGATTTACAATGCATATAATGCTTCAACGGGTGAAATAAAAGCTATTTTGGGAGATATATTGAAGAATGCTAAAATGGCTTACGAAAAATCCCGTCCCTTGTGTCAAGATACCGGTCAAGTTAATGTTTTTATGGAAATAGGGCAAGAAGTTCATATAAAAGGCGAGTTTATCGGTGATGCGGTAAATTTTGCGGCGGCAAAATGCTATAAAGAAAATTTTTTCAGAAAATCCGTTGTAAAAAATGCACTGTTTGACAGGGTAAATACTGATACAAATACACCGGTAATATTGCATACAAAAATAATCCCGGGTGACAAAATTACTATAAAAGTATTGATAAAAGGTGCAGGATCCGAAAATAAATCGTTATTAAAAATGTTTTTGCCTACCGCAAGTGAAGAAGAAATTATTTCGATTTGTTCCGATATGATAATTAAAGCGGGAGAAGATTCTTGTCCGCCAATGTTTATCGGAATAGGAATAGGTTCAAGTGCGGATGAGGCAATTTTGATATCAAAAGAGGCATTACTTGATGATGAATTTTCAAGTGAAGAGGTTAAATTTGCTCAAAAAATAAAGGATTCGGCAAATAAAAAAGCTCCCGAAAAATACAAAGGGGAATATGTTTTAGACGTTAAATTAAAAACAAGTTCGTCTCATATAGCTTCTATGCCAATAGGAATGACAATTAACTGCCATTCATACAGAACCTCGGGATGTATAATAAATGAGAACGGAATAAAATATCTGCATCAACAGCCTGATTTTATTGATATAGAATCTGATACCAAAGAATTAAAAGAAATTTTAACTGATGATATAGAACAATTGAGAAAGTTAAAGTGCGGTGAAAATGTAAATTTAACAGGTGAAATCTATGTCGCACGAGATGCTGCCCATAAAAGAATGCAGGAAATGACTGCAAAGGGTTTAGCTTTGCCGTTTGATGTAAAAGATAAAATAATATTGTATGCGGGGCCTTGTCCTGCAAAAGAGGGAGAAATAATAGGCTCCATAGGCCCGACAACGGCAGGCAGAATGGATAAATATGCGACGGATATGTATAAATGCGGATTACTAGCCACAATCGGCAAGGGCAACAGAAGTGAAGAAGTTATTAATGTAATAAAAAAGAATAAGGGTAAATATTTTACTATAACCGGCGGAATTGCTGCTTTATTGGCAGATAAAGTTATGAAAAGCGAAATCATCGCATTTAAGGATTTAGGAACGGAAGCAATATATAAATTATCAGTAAAAAATTTTCCCGTTAATGTAGTTATAGCTTGAATAAAATCTTGACTAAAAATAATGTTATTGATAGAGTAGATAATGAAATAAGGTATGCAGCGCAGCTTGGCTCTGCCAACTCAAAAGATACACTGTATCTTTTGACACCGTAGGTGCGCTACAATATAAAAACTAAATAACTATATCGGGATGTAGCGCAGCTTGGTAGCGCACCTCGCTTGGGACGAGGGGGTCGCAGGTTCAAATCCTGTCATCCCGATTT
>CANQLG010000046.1 GCA_947624645.1 Candidatus Gastranaerophilales bacterium | reverse complement strand
GATAAGATTACGGGAACAATAAAAAATGACGGTATATACAATATTACGGGCGGTACTATTGCTCAAGTTATTTCAGGTGACGGCACCGTAAATATAACCGGCGACGTAATTTCTGATGCGGCTAATACTTTAACCGGCACAGTAAATGTAAATTCAGGTTCTAAATTTTCGCTTGGGAAAAACGGAAATTTATTCAACAATGCAACAGCTCTTAATGCTAAAAACGGCTCAACAATAAGTTTAATAAACGAAAAAACTGATTCATCGGTTTTAGGAAATCTGAATGTCGCATCAGATGATAGTATTAATTTAGAAGTTGATTGGAGATAAACTTGCTTCTGAAGCTGATAAAGTCCAAGGTAACATTAAATTATCAAAAATAGATTTGACAAAAAAAGCAGGTAGTGAAGACTATCTAATATCAGAAAATCTTAAAGAAAAAATCTCTTTAGCTGATGACGTAGAGCTTATTCTTGGTGAAAACAAGGATAATTATTTAAGTTACGACGCACAAGAGGGTAAATTAATATCAAAAGAAATAAATAGCGTGGAAAATGCCATTGAAGAGGCTTCAAAAGGAAGCGGTTCCGGAGTATATCAGATGTCAGGCGATGAAGAAGCGTCAGGAAGCTTAGGCACACTCAGCAGCGGTAATTTAACAGTTAACGGCGGAGGAAATACGCTTCAAGGCAACAATCAGGAAGGTGCCAAAGTTGCATCAGGTGCAACCTTAAATCTGACAGATATTGAAGTTGACGGTTTTGCAAACGAAACAGCTGTTGAAAATAACGGCGGAACCGTAAATCTTTCAGGTGTTACAATGAATGATAAAATCACAGGTACAAACGGTAAAACAAATATCACGGGTGATACAACTTTAAATAATTCCATAGAAGGAAATACCTTGAATCTTAATAACGGTACTTTAACACTTGGAAAATCTGCGGATATAACAAAGGCAGAGTCTTTTATTGCAGCAGGGGGTTCTTTAAGCCTTAAAAACGGAGCTATTCAAGATACTAACCTCGGCAACCTTACACTAAATCAGGATTTAGATATAACTCTTGACGGTAATTTTGCCGAAGAAACTCTGGATACAATTTCTGCAAATCAATTTACATCAGGCGGTCATAATATCAACATTTCAGATGTTAATATCCTTGCCCCTACAACGGCTCAAAGTTTTTCTATCTCACCACTCGGAGAAGAAATGGATGAAACCGTAAAAAAACAGCTTGCTCAAGTTTTAAAATATACTGGTGACGAAATAGAATATTCACCGATATATAAATATACCGCTTCTTATAATCCTGAGACTGCAATGTTAAACTTTGAACGCAGCGGCAGCGGTTATAACAGCGTAAACCCATCAATTATGGCAGCACCTGTTGCCGCACAAATAGGCGGTTATTTAAACCAATTAAATTCATACGATGAAGCTTTCCGTAATATGGATATGTACATGTTATTAACTAAATCTCAAAGACAAGCTATGAAAAACGCAAATAAAATAGCGGCAGCTGATTCAAGTCATACTTTTGAGCCAGTTAATACTCCTTATGATAATATGTCAGCTTGGTTTAGACCATACGCAACATTTGAAAACGTTAAGCTAAAGAACGGTCCTAAAGTATCAAACGTAGCTTGGGGGTCATTCTTTGGTGCCGATAGTGAACTTATGGACTTAGGCAACGGCTGGGACGGTATGTTTGGAGTTTATTTAGGATATAACGGTTCACATCAGGCTTATGACGGAATAAGTATATATCAAAACGGGGCAACACTTGGTTTAGTCGGTATGGCGTATAAAGATAACTTCTTTGCAGGATTAACGGCTAATGTAGGCTCTAACATTGCTAACGCTGATACTATGTACGGAACCGATGATTTTACACTATTAATGTCAGGTATCGCAGCTAAGACAGGTTATAACTGGGAACTTGCAAACGGGAAATTCATTATCCAACCGAATTATATGATGTCCTATTCATTTGTTAATACCTTTGACTATACAAACTCTGCCGGAGTCAGAATAACTCAAGACCCCTTGCACGCTATTACTTTTGAACCCGGAGTTAAATTTATAGGCAATTTAAATAACGGCTGGCAGCCCTATGCAGGTGTAAGCGTAGTATGGAACGTTATGGACAAAACGCAATTCCAAGCTTCTGATGCTACACTTCCCGAATTAAGCGTTAAACCTTTCGTTAAATACGGTGTCGGCGTAAGAAAAACCTTTGGCGAAAGATTAACAGGATTCTTCCAGTCATTCTTTACTAACGGAGGAAGAAACGGTGTAGGATTTCAAGCAGGCTTAAGATGGACTCTCGGTAATTCTTCAGCGCCTAAACACGCTAATTCAACAGGCGAGAAAAAATATATAGCTAAAAAATAATAAAATCTCCCAAACAAAAAAACAAGAAAGAAAGCGATAATTACGCTTTCTTTCTTAGTTTATTTAAAGTTTATGTAAAGATAATTTTACCACCCACTTTAAAAAAAATAAAAATGTGCTATAATGTTAGTAAGGAGTGTGAAGGTAAGTGATTTCAACATATTTAGCAATACAAAATGCAATTTTAGCCAGAAATATGGCAACAACTCGTTTGATGCAAAATTCTAATCAAATGCTGGCTAATATAAGCTTCGGCAACTCACAACCTTTAATGCCGTCATTTGCAGGCTCAGATGTTTTAGAATTGCAAAATAAAGCCGCAGAAACTCAAATTACCGTATATGACAAATTAATTGATTCTTTAAATAAAGCTTTAAAGAAGAATATAGACAGATCAACACCAAAATTTGGCGGCGTTGACTATAAAGCATAATTTTTTACATTTTTGAACAGTTCCGTTTCGTATGTTATAATTTACTTGCGAAAGGAAATATACCATGGCAGATAATTCAAAAGAACCGATTTCTTTAAAGTTTTTAGTTTTTGTTTTAATAACAATAATAGGGCTTGGATACTATATTTCAATCCCAAAGGAAACAGCTAAAGATGAAATAGCACAGGAATCCGCTCAAGAATCTGCCCAAGAGCCGGTCAAAAACTATACGAAATCCGAAGATAATCTGATTGATTTAAATTTAAAACCTCAGAAATCAAATTTTTCACCTAAAATTCAAACTAGCCTGCCTGCGAAAACAGAACAAAATAGTATTCAACAGACACCTACGGCCGTAATAACTTATGAAGAATTACTTGACAGTATAAAAGATTATCCTATAAGTAATTCCGCTTATTTAAAGAATATAGTTAACAAACTTCTTGTTTATAAAGGCTATCCTGCCGATATAATAGACATAAAATATTTAGATAATTCTCAAGCCAATTCTAAATCAGAAGATATACAAATGGCTGCAAATTTTGACTTTAAAACCGGAAACTTAAATATAAGCAAAAAAATAATAAACACCTCAGATAAAAGAATGATAATAGCAATACTTGTACATGAGTTGGATCATTTTGATAAACTCGCAAAAGTATGTAAATATATGGGGATAGAAAAATTTAAAGAATTATTTGAAACAAACAGAATACCGCAAATAGACACGATTTTTTGGACTAAAGCAGCTAAATATGCAAAATTAGACGGATTTAACAGTGAATATTATCAAAAAGCATTAGAACGATTTTTAACTCAAAATGATTTAGAGCTTTTAAGTTCCTATTCGGATTTTTATAAATTAGCTGAAAATATGCGTAATCCGCTTGAAGTAAGTGCTTATGAAGCATCTGATTATGTATATAATCATTATAATATCAAGCTTGAAGAAGGTCCTATGCGCAAATTAACAAAAATATTTAATGATGCAGACTGGGCCGTATTTGAACAAGCAAAGAAATATTCTCTGCTTGAAAACGAACGCATTCCCGTTTTTGATTATTTCTTTATGAAATCAATAATAAAAAAATATCCCGAATTAAATAAAGAACTTGAAATCTGTATAAAGACCAAAAATGGTGATTTAACATCATTTTGGCTTGCTTTTGAGCATAAATTCAGTGATTTTTATATTAAACACCAACTGGATAATTACATCTTTGAAAATATGAGTGACCTATTAACGAGTACTGAAAATCTGGCAAAAAACGGGCTTACTGCGCAAGAGGGTGCATTTACACTGCAATATAAACTTGAAACACTTCGGGCTAATCTTGTATATCCTAATGCCATAGAAAACTTAAAAAAGACTTCTTTTAACTATATAAAATTTATAAAAGAATATAACATTCAGAATGATAAAGAAGAATTTAACTGCATATTAAATTTAATTTGTATAGAAAATAAGCTTTATAAAGACAATGCAAATAAAAAAATGTCTTTATATTACATAAATATCCCGCAAGATTTACTGAACCTGTATAACATAAAAGACAAAAGACAATTTTTATTATATCTATATAAAAATAAATATTTTAAATCAATTCAAGGCTCAAATAACGAGTCACAGGTTTTAATTAATCTTTTGAATAATAACAGGTTAGATATAAGAATAAAAGATTAAGATTTGTAACGAATATATACTTTATAAATACGGAATAGACAATATTTATTTTCTAAAGGACTTTATATAAATAGAGGGAACAAACAGGAGAATAAATATGGCCAGAGTATTAATATCAATGCCCGAAAATTTTCTGGGTGAAATAGATAAAGTAGCAGATAACGAAAATAGAACAAGAAGCGAATTAATAAGAGAAGCCCTAAGAACATATATTCACAGAAACAGAGTAAGAGAAAATGCATTGGCTGCAAAAAATGCAGCAATACTGGAAACATTACTGGATTAATAAATAAAATAATATAATATAAAACTAAAGCACATACAAATAAGTATGTGCTTTAAAGTGCTTCCAATTAAAAGCTTTTTATGATTTAATATTCTTTAAAGGAATAGAGCTATGATAAAGATACTAAAAACCGAAGAAGATAAAAAGCTGTCAAAGTTAAGTATAAATGAGGCTGTATCAGGCTCTTGGTTCAGCTTGATTAATCCAAATGAAGAGGAAATCAAGCAAGTATCATTAGTATTAGGTTTAGATGAAGATTTTCTTTTGAACTCTTTAGACTTAGACGAAAAATCACGTATAGAAATAGCTGACGGAAATATATTAATAATTACAAATTTGCCTATAATAACAGATGAGGGAAGTTTTGATACACTGCCTTTAGGTATAATATATACTCCAACCTCAATAATAACGGTATGTTCAAAGGACAATAACATATTGTCATCGTTTAATGAAAGTACGGCATACGCTTTTGATACAAGGAACAAAACGGAATTCATGCTCAAAATATTGTATCGCAGCGTAAAATTTTATTTAAAATATTTAGACCTTATAAACAGAACAACAGATAACATAGAAAATGAACTTCAAAAGGCAACAAATAATAAAGCCTTATTTCAATTAATGGAAATCCAAAAGACGCTTGTATATTTTTCTACGGCGCTGAAAGACAACGATATAGTATTGCAAAAATTGATGAGAATGACCAATTCCAGTTCTTTAAACTATATGAAAAATACGGAAGAAGATATAGATTTATTGGAAGACGTAATAATAGATACTCGTCAGGCAATAGAGATGGTTGATATGCACAGAATGATATTAGAAGCGATGATGGAAGGTTTTGCATCAATAATAAATAATAATTTAAACCTTGTAATGAAATTTTTGGCTGCAATAACAATCATAATGTCTATACCCACGATGATAGGCGGATTGTGGGGGATGAATGTGCCTGTACCATACGGGCATAATCCGTACGGATTTTTAATAGTAGTTTTATTATCCGTTATAACATCAATTGCAGTAGTAGTATACTTTAGAAAAAAAGGTATGTTTTAATAAAAGAGAGGCTTTAAATTGATAGGAAGTTCAATATTAATACTTTCAAACGATAAAGAGATTGGCAAACAAATTGAAAATAAAATTAAACTCCTAAGAAGTTGTGATACTGTGAGAATAGTATCGTATATAGAAGCTGTATCGGTATTAAATTCAAGCCAACCATCACTGATATTGGTATATTGCGCCAATTCAGATTCAATAGGGATAATTAAAGAAATAAGAGCTATACATTCATTAGACAAAGTACCGATAATATATGTAGCTGATAATTTTGTAGAAGATATATTGTTATATGCATTTGATAACGGAATAGATGACTTTTTCTTTTTAACCGATTCCGATTCAATAATATTAATGAGAATATTATTAACTATACAAAAATTTGTACTTTATAAACAGATTGAAGCAAATAATGACATACTGGTAAATACAAATATACTTGAAAAAAGAACCGGAATATATGAAAAGGAACACGCTCCTATAATATTAAGGAATTTTTTCGGTAAAAGTATGGAAGAAAATGCGGAAGATACGGTCTTTATGTATTTAAAACCCGTATCAATAAAAAATAAGAAAGTAAATTTCCCTAAAATATCAGAGAAAGTCAAAAAAATACTCAGAGCTGATGATATAGTAGCATACGGAAGAGGTTCGGGGTTTTATATAATCTTATATAATTCAGGAATAGAAGGTTCAAAATCTGTAATAAAACGTTTAAAAAATTCTTTAAACAATATTTGTGAAATATATGGAGCTGCAGCTCAGATAACAACATCTTATGAACAGATGGAACCTGTATTATACCAAAGTGTACAAGATCAAATTGAAGCAGGTAAAGAATTTAATTATATATATGAAGATAATTTGAATGAAGCAATCGAAGCTTCAGCCATAAATGATGAAAACGGAAAACCGTTTAAAGAATTTAAACAAGAGTTTTATAAAAGTTTTGAAAAAATAACGGCACCCGTATTTTACCAACAGAAAGCAAATAAGGAAGCAAAATTCCCTAACGCAAAAATTGAATATAATGTAAATGAAAATGAGAGCAAATTTACTATATCTCAAGACGAGATAATAAGCGAATTAACTATAACCTATCCTTCTTATATAAAACTTATAATGGATATAAAACATTATGAAAAAGATATTCCTCCTATGATAAGGAGACAGACGTATGATTTTGAAGATTTTTCAGCAGAATTATTAAACACAATAATAGATGATATAGCCGGAGAATTTTCAAACAGAATAACAATGAATGAAATGCAGAACCAAATAAATGAATAAAATATTAATATCATCTTCAGCAAAAGGAACAGTACAAGAATCAGCACAGCTGGCAAAAAATCTCGGATTAGGGCTTGAAATAAGCAGAATACCTTTATATAAAAATGAAAAATTAACTTTAGATGGAACTATTGAAATATTGAAAAATTCTGTTTCCGATTTTGATGGGCGAATAACTCTGCATGGTATGTTTTCTGACGTAAATGTATCCTCGCAGGATTATTTGATGAGAAAATGTTCTATTCAAAGATGTATTGAGTCTTTTGAGATAGGTAAAGCATTATGTGCCGATACAATATTATTTCATAGCGGAAATAAAGGTACACTGCATTATGGTTCAATAGATTCATTTAAAAAAAATTTCGCAAGTTTTTGGAAAGATTTTATCAAAGAATTTGAAAATTCAAATATAATAGCTGTAATAGAAAATGTATTTGAAACAAGTCCGCAATTTTGTATGGATTTAATTGAAAGAGTTAATTCAGACAATCTGAAATTAGCACTTGACGTAGGACATGTAAACTTATATTCGCATAAAACCAATCCCATTGAGTGGATAAAAGCATACGGGAATAACTTATATCACATGCACATACATAATAATTTCAGAGAGAATGATGACCATTCAAATTTAGCAAACGGAACCGTAAATTACAAAGAAGTCTTTGAAACGTTAAAAGGACTGAACTTAAATCCATCTATGGTACTGGAAATGTTTAGCGAAGAAGATATAAGAAAAAGTATGAATTTTATTTCCGCTTTAAATATTTAATTTTCAAGTTTTAATTCTTTAAGACCGTACCCGTTTAAATCAATTCCAACATCGGTAGAATCAATAGAAACAAGCATAGATTTTGCTTCTTTAAAATCGATACTCCAAGTACCCAAAAACATAGGAGCCTTATCCGTAAACGCATACGCATATAAAACTATTCTGTCGGGATTATTTTTATCCCAGCCGACGGGGAAAATGTCCCACAAATAATCTTTTAAATCAATATTTTTATTTGTACGCCACCAGTATATAATAGCCTCTCTGACAGCGGAAAGCCGTTTCCAATTTTTAGTATCAAAGTCATAGATAATAATATTGGTTTGCCAAGTTTGTTCAAGGCTGGAGCCTATTTTTTCTTTAAAAGCGATTTTTGAACTATCCCTTGACCAATCAATTGGATAAAGCGATTTGAATTGAAAATTTATAAGATAGTCCATACCGATTTCAACAATAGGTTTTTGGTCACCCTCAATAATATTTGTATTATATAAGGCATAATAAGGTTCTCTGACTCGGGACTTAATAGGAATATAATAAGCTGCAGAAGATATCTGCCCGAACTCGGGATAAAAGAACGCTTTTGTATAAACCATTTTTGATTTATCAGGCGATAAAATACCCGGCGAAGTAACCGCTCTTTGAGCAATAACTTTAGATAAATCAAAATTTCTTTGTCCGGGTGGCGTATTATACAGAATAACCTTATACTTAGGTTCCGGCAGAATTATATCATCCGCATGGGTAAAAACAGGTTCAGGAATAACAAATTCAGAACGTTTTGTATCTGCCGAAAAAATATAATATTCATCTTCAGTAACAGGCATACCTGATTTATCAATATTATGCAAATAAATTTTTCTTGTGGGAGGCAAATGAAATTTAGCCCTGAATTTTTCATTCAAGGTTCTGGGATCTTTGACCTTAGTTTTTTGTTCAATCTTATCAGCATCAAGCGGCGTAGAATTTAAATACAGGGGATCAGGTGTTTCATATGCAAAAACAGGCAAACAAAAACAAATTATAAATAATATAACCAAACAATTTTTCAGCATCTAAACAAGCCCCTCTTTGACGGCTTGAATTGTTGCTTGAGTTCTGTTCGTAACATAAAGTTTTTGCAAAATACTATGAACATGAGCCTTTGCGGTAGAAAGAGTAATAACAAGTTTTTTTGCTATTTCACTATTATTTAACCCCTCAACAATAAGTGCAAGGACTTCAATTTCCCTATCGGTAAGCCCGTAAGTATTTTTAGCATTTTTGTTATTGGCAGGTAAAGCATTATTATCATTATTAACAGACGTTTGACGTTTAACATTTGAAAGCACCAATCTTGCAATTGCAGGATCAAGCCAAGCAGTGCCTTCTGCGACAGCCTTTATTGCCGAAATAACCTGATCTTCCTTAGCCCCTTTCATGATGTATCCGTCTGCACCTGCGGCAAGCGAATCGAATACATCATCTTCACTTTCTCTTGATGTAAATATTAAAACTTTTATTTTCGGATTTGATTTCTTAATCATAGCCGTAGCCTGAATCCCATCTATATCAGGCAATCCAATATCCATTAATACTACGTCCGGATTTAATTTTAAAGCAAGTTCGACACCCTTTTTACCGTTATCTGCATCTGCAATCATATTGATATCTTCACAATTATCAAATACTAAAGAAAGTCCCAAACGAACCATTGTATGATCTTCAACCAGCAAAACTTTTAAGCAGTCCATAGTTCATCCTTTTTCTTTGTTTTCACAGAATCTAACAGCAGAAAGAAAAATTCACTGCCTTTTCCCTTATCACTTTCAAGCCAAATCTTACCGCCATGAGCATCGATAATCTGTTTTGATAAATACAATCCTAAACCTGTACTAATAGAACGTTTTTCTTTTGTACCCTGTGAAAATCGTTTAAATAATTTTGGAATATCTTGTTTATAAATACCCTCGCCGTTATCTTTTATCGAAACTCTTAAATCCTGACCATCTATAACTGCATTTACCTGAATAAGACCGCCATCCTGAGTATATTTAATCGCATTACCAAGCAGATTAACAACAACTCGTCTTATTTCATTTCTGTCGGCAACAATATCGGCAGATTCCAAATTAACATAATTTTTATCAACAGTTTGATTTTTAGCTTGAGCAATAGGCAATACCTGTTCAATACATTCATCCAACAACAAATCAAATGCAAAAGGAGTTTTAACCAGTTTTAAACGTCCCGATTCGTACTTATAAACCTCAAGTAATGTATTTACAAGCCCAAGCATATCTTCATTACTTTTTTTCATTGTTTTTAAAAGCATCAATTGCTTATCGTTTAATTCACCTAATTTTCCTTTAATAAAATATTCTAATGTTTGAATAGAAGCTAAAGACGGAGTTCTTAAATCATGAGTTAAAGTGGCAATAAAATCTTCTCTCAACCTGTCCATTTCTTTTTGGAAAATTACATTTCTTATAACAAAAACAAATTTGCCCTGTTCTTCGTCATTATTAGGTGCAATATAAGCAGAACTTATTTCAACGGGTATTCTATTACCGTTAACGGCATTTACAATATCAATATCTCTGAAAAAATTTTCTTGATTTTGGACACAAAGACTTAAAAAATCGACATCTTTGCCTATAAACAGCTCATTTAATTTTTTAGATTTCAAAATATTTTTATCTAACCCGAACATTGATTCACAAGCAGGATTAACTTCCAAAACATTACCCCCGTAATCAACCAAGATAATACCATCCGCACAATTATTAATTACGGCAGTTAATCGTTCTGTTTTTTCTCTGACTAACTCTTCCAAATGAACCGAATATTTTTTCAACTGTTCATTTGATTTTTCCAACTTTTCAATAAGACAAGAACGTTCACACGCATTTTTTATATTAATAATTAATTCATCATTATCCCAAGGTTTTTCAATATATTTATACAGCCCAACCTCATTAATAGCCTTAATGGCATTTTCCTTATCAGCATAACCGGTCAGTAAAATCATACTTGAAGCAGGATAAAGTTTTTTTGCCTCGCCCAAAAACTCAAGCCCATTCATAGACGGCATCATAAAATCAGAAATAATAACATCACATTTATTACTTTTTAAATACTCAAGTGCCATTTCTGGTTCATTAAAAAATACCGCACCCTCTATACCCTCAATCATCAATAATGATTTGAGAGAAGATGTAACCAATTTATCATCATCAACTACTAATATTTTGTATGAACTACTCACAATAATAATACTCCATAATAAAATGATAGATTATATTGACCAAACAGACAAATATTTTACAATTATTAAGCAGTAACACTAAAAGAAGAATCTATCTGCTGAGCTTTTTTTAATAAGTCGGAAATAGTACTTTCCAAAAGCGCAACTTCAGCTTTTAAAGTAATAATTCTTTGCGGGATTTTTACAAGATTTTGTTTATTGGTAAGTCTTCTGATGGTTTCGGATAAATCGGCAATTTCTTTTTTGACCTGTTCAAAAGAAACCCCTTGAATGGTTTTTTGGAAGTTTTCACAATTTTTCTCGCCCAAAACAATAGCACTATCCGTATCTTCAATAGACTTGTTAATTTTTGCCAATTGATTTTCCAAGTTTTTCCTGACTATTGATTTATTATAATCAATAATAACCTGTTTTTTCTCTAATTGAGCTATTTCTTCATCAATCGATTTTTTTGCGGATTGATGTATAACAGTCCTCAAAGTGCCGCCATTAGGATGTTCATCTATATATTTAACAGCTTCTGTCAAATTAACATATCTGTTATAATCATCTTGTTCTTCTTGGGAATAAGATTCTAAAACAAAAGAATCAGAATCAGCAGGCATAGAAGATATATCTGCTTCTAATGCTGATTTTTTATCAGCTAAATTTATACGTTCTTCTCTGCGTTGAGCTAAAATCTCCATTTCTGATTTTAGTGACAAATACGCATGATAAATCACTTCTTTTTTAGATTTTTTATGCTGAAGCATATCAATAGTAGGAAATTTTTCATCAAGAGCAGAAATTTTCAATTGGGTACCCGAAACTATTTTTTCTTGTTCTTCAATTTGAGAATTCAAAAACGTAAGTGTCTCTTTTAAATCAGTAAGTTTTTGAGCCTTTTCTTCATCAGTCATTTTACTTTGCTGTTTTTTATTTGGTTTAGGATTTCTAAGTTCATTAATTGAATCACTTGTTCTTTTCCTTCTTGCCCTTAAAGAATCAAGCATATTATTTTGTGATTCAAATTTTTCACACAAAGAAATCCTATCAAGCATAGCAACATATTCACTATCACTCATCAAAGCATCTAATTTTGAATGTAAATCTGAGATTTCTGCCTTTTTAAGATTAATTTCATCTTGGCAGGAATTAATGGAATCTTGAATTGAAGCTTGGCATCCTTTTATCCTGAAATCAATTGAATCAAGATAGTTAGCTGCTTCTTTTCTTTGCATAAACAGTCTTTCAATAAGTTTTAACATACTTTTAGCAGAAATTCTTTGTAATATTCCCGAATTTGAAGAATCCAACACAGCTGAAATTGCATAATTAAACTTATCAGAGGGCATATTATTTTTTATTGAAGGGAAAATAGCATAAAATTCATTAAAAGGTATTCCTTTTTTTAAGTCATGGTTACAACAATAACAAGCTTCAACTAAATTTATATCTGAATTATTATTGTCCTTATCTTCATTTTGAGGCGAAACATGGTCAATAGTTTTTAGTATAGGCAGCATATTTTTAACCAACACTTTCATAGCTGCATCTTTATCCATTTTATATACCTGTTCAAAAATGGCATCGCCCCTTAAATAAGATTTTTTTGATGCAATATCAAGAAAATTTTTGAAAAATTTAATTTGTTCTTCATTTTCTAATCTTTTAGCAATGGCAATATCATGAGCATTTTTTGCACCTTCAAGTTTTTCAAGAACACTTTTTGTTTTACCCTCTAACCTGCTGGACTTAGATTGTAAAATTTCCTTTGCGATAGAGTCTATTTGAGCTTGGCTATATACCTTACAACCGCAATATGCACAGTGATTTGTCGGATTAACTATATCTTCAATATCATATTTTTTTGAAGAGAAACTGACAACATCAGCACCAATAAAACTTTTTTTATTTATCTGCCTTGGTTTAAAAGTATTATGTATAGTGTTTAACGATAAAATTTTCACAAAACTTCTCTTAATAAAATACAACTATACAGACAAAAAGCCAAAAATTATTTTTTTGTTATTAGGTTAAAAATATTTTACAAAAAAAGAAGTCCGGAAATAAATCCGGACTTCTTTTAAAGCGTTAAAAAACTATTCTGTAATTTTATCAACGACACCGGCACCAACGGTACGACCGCCTTCTCTGATAGCGAATCTCATACCTTGTTCAATAGCGACCGGAGCGATTAATTCAACGTCCATAACAACGTTATCACCCGGCATAACCATTTCGCCGTCGAATTTAATAGAACCTGTAACGTCAGTTGTTCTGATATAGAATTGAGGTCTGTAACCCGGGAAGAAAGGAGTATGACGACCGCCTTCATCCTTAGTTAAAACGTAAACGTTAGCAGTAAATTTAGTGTGCGGTTTAATAGAACCGGGAGCTGCTAAAACCTGACCTCTTTGAACATCAGTTTTATCAACACCTCTTAATAAAGTACCGATGTTATCACCTGCGATACCTTCATCAAGAAGTTTTCTGAACATTTCAACACCTGTAACGGT
>CANQLG010000045.1 GCA_947624645.1 Candidatus Gastranaerophilales bacterium | reverse complement strand
CCTGAAATAACTTGAGCAATAGTACCGCCCGTAATATTGTATATACCGTCATTTTTTATTGTTCCCGTAATCTTATCTGCGGAAGAAGTCAGGTTTCCGCTGCTTTTTGCAATTTCTACATTCTGAGAAATTAAAGCATTATTGGTAACTTCACCTTGAATTTTGGTTAAACCGCCTTCTTTGGGAGCACCTTCGTCATCAGTAGAGCTGATTTCATATTCATTAGTACCTCCCGTTAAAATTAAAGTACCATAATTATGAATTTTTTTATCCGCAATGGTAATATTATCTAAGTTAGTTGTGAAAATACCATTTTCAGAGCCTTCCTCTTTCTCAATAACAAGAGTTTTCTGTGTTATGTGAGCATTATTGATAACTTCTCCTAATATTCCCGTGGTACCGTTCCCTTTAATATTTTGTCCAAGTGTTCCTCCCCAAAGAGCTAAATCACCATCATTATTTACTTCACTTGTAAGCTTGTCTGCATTAACATCCGCTATACCCGAGCTTGCAATATTTAATGCTCCCGTTATTAATCCGCTTTCTTTTGCGTATAAAGCTCCCTTAACATTAATTTCTTTTTGTGTAATTGTGGCATCTTTACCTAATGTAAGAGTTCCTTCTTCTTCTATATTGGTTACACCGCTATTGCCGATAGTATATGTTTTTTTATCAAGCTGTAATTGTATTTCTTCATCAGTAATACTGCTGTTAACAACGGTTTCACCCTTTTTTATATTTAATACACCTGCGTTATATATGCTGTCGCTGTTGTTTTTGCTTTCGGTTCCAAAGGTTACTTTTTTTGTGTCTTCAGCTTCAATATTAACTGTCGCAAGGTTAAATACAGCTCCGCCTGCTTTTGATGCACTATTTCCATTAAAGGTAACATTTGATTCTTCTGCAATTATATTTATAACCACATTAGGGTTACTTAAAAGGGGATTAAAATTACCTGTTCCGGTTTGCTCATTATAACTTGTTACTTGCATCGCCGCATTGAATATAGCACCGCCGACAGAGTTTGCTTTGTTATTGTTAAATGTGCTGTCTGTTATTGTTAAATTGGAATTGGCAATATCAGCTCCCTCGGATATACCTAAGTTCGCAATAGCACCGCCCCATTCGGCATTATTTGTATTAAAAGTTACTTGATTAATTGTACTTTTAGCATCTTCATTATATATTACACCGCCTAATTTTTGTGTTGACATATCAAAATTTTCGGTATTTGTTCCTTTATTCGTGAAGTTTGTAAAAGTACCGTTTTGTATGTTTAAAGGGTCATGTACAAAAAAAGCCGCATTAGTAAAATCTGAACCTGTCACTGTTTTGCTGTTTAAATTCAAATTGTGAGATGTTGGCACGGGATTCTCCCAGTCTCCTATTTCTATCCAAGAGCCATCTGTATTTATTTCACTATTTAATGTAACATCAGCATTTTCTTTTTGAATTTCTTCAACTAAACCTGACCAGCTGCTGACTTCTTGTGCATAAGAAATATTATACGGTACAGCCATACACATGAATAGTACCGCTAACATTGCTTTTCTCTTTTTCATTTTCTACCTCTTTTCTTATCTGCAAAAGTGATGTTTATGACAATAATTATTTGCATTATTGAATTTAACTAAATATATCTTTATGCATACTTCACTATGTTTTTAATAATAACATAAAAAATATAAAAGTGATAATTATAACAATAAATATATTAATAAATATTGCCGTAGTTATCGTGTTGGGATTTTGATTTTTAGTTAAAAATAAAACAAAAGAGGCAATATGAACAATACTGAGTTTGGTAAAAAATTAAAAGAACTAAGAAAATCAAAAGGCTATACACAGCAAGCTTTGGCAGAAAAAGCCGAGATTGACGAAAAACATTTATCACGTGTTGAAAACGGCAAGTATTTTCCATCGTTTGCTACGCTTAATAAATTACTAAATGCTCTGGGCGTTACTCTTAATGAAGTGGGGATTCAGCTTGAACAAGCGGAGATTCACAAAAATCCATTATATTCTAAAGCTCTGCAAATACTTAATTCCGCAAAAGATGATAATGAACTTTTATGTTATATTGAATGTTTAAAAGCCGTTCAAAAAGCACTAAGATTAAAGTAATATGTTCTTATAACTTTTCCTCTTTTATCGGGCTTGAATTTATAATAACTTAATTTTACGGAACAGGATCATATCCGCCCTCATGAAACGGATGACACTTTAAAATGCGCTTTATACCTAAATATCCTCCTTTTAATATCCCGTATTTCATTATTGCCTGCTTTGTATACTCTGAACAAGTCGGGTAAAATCTGCATACCGGCGGAGTTAAACGTGATATTTTTTGATATAGATTTATTATTTTTATTAGAAACTTTTTTATCATTTTGCATTATTCCCTTTAATTAGTATACTATTACCTCGGGTTCTTGGGTATCTTCTTTTATTATTTGGTTTTGTGGCAGATATTGGATTAAACTGTACCTTTTTCCTGCATCTAATAACAGATACTTTATATTATTGTTATCAATATCCCACATATCTTTTATTTCGACTATAACATAAGTATAGGGGTTGTCGGCAAGATATTTTCTTAATAAGTCTATATTTTTATTATCATAAAATTTAACGGGCTTATCATAATAGTACATTATGCTGTACTTCTCTGACGGTATAAAGGCACTTAGTGCCGCATTGTCTTCATTTGCACCTTGAGCAAATGATATAAGGTCGTTTTCTCCTGAGTTTATTGTTATAAAATTGAAAATTCCCGGAGTTATCACTAACGATAAACTTATCATTAGTATTAAATTTGCCATAAATGCTGTTAGTCTGCTTTTTAATAATACTGCAAATATACTTATTACAGGTATAACAAAAAATATTATTACCAGCGGAATAAGCAAATGGTTTAAACCTTGAAACAGCCATTTATTTAATATATTATGTCCGAATAATCCCGTTATTGAACATATTATTAATATAAGATTGGGGATTATTGTCGCAAAAAATATACTTTTATCGTGCTGCTTTTTTATTAGATATTCCCACCAAAAATAACCTGATATACAAGATGAGGGGAAAATTAAAAATAGTATTAAATATGTATATTTAGCTCCGTAAAAAATCGCAAATATTAAAGAAGTGAAAAAAACTATTGTATTTAATGAAACAAATTTTTCCGATAAGCTTAATTTCTTCCATTTTTCTTTCAGTTTATCTTGCGAATTGTCTTTAAAATAAGCAATTACAGATGAAATTATATCTTTGAATTTTCTTCCGAGTATCCATAAAAATGAAAATACCCAAGGTGAAAAACCCAGTAAAAACAGCCCTATTACAATTAAACTGTTTTTTAAACTTGAATATTTAATAAAGTTGTATGATTGCAAATATTCTTTAATAAAAATATTGCCGTGAGTACAATACATATATATATGCCACGGAATAACTATAATCATAAACAAAAATAATCCTGGTAAAATATTTTTAGGCTTGAATATTTCTTTTAAATTACCTGAAAATATATGCATCAATATTATTGCAATAAATGATGTTAATGCCCCAAATAATCCGGCAGATAATACGGATAATCCTGCAAATATATATATAGCCATCCAATATCTGTATGAATAGTTTTCATTTTTTGAAAATATCGCAAGATAAGAAAGCAAAATTGTCATCATTGTGAAAAATACATAAAAAATATCAATTGTTGCAAGTCTTGATAATACCACTATACCAAGGCAAGTCGCCATTATCAATGAAATAATTAAGGCATATATTTTGGTAAGTATTTTTTGAACGCCGAAATATAAGAAAATTACGCTTAAAAGAGTTATTATTGAAACGGGCAACCTGACTATTTCTGTATTAATTTTACCAAAAAGCATACACGATAAGTTAATTATCCAGAAAAATAAAGGCGGAATATAGTATATAATATTTCCGTTTAATTTGATATTAAGCCAATCTCTGTAATTTAGCATATCTTTTGCTATGCATACAAATTTAGTTTCATCGGTGTCAACAAAAGGATATCCCGAACTGTTTATAAAATACAGAAAAAAGCATAATAAAGCTAATCCGATGATAAATATTAATGATATATTTTTTTTAATATAATTCATAGCCTTTCCTTTTTTGGGGGAGTTGGTTACGCAAGTTCTATATATTTTTGAATATCTTCCTTAGTATTTGTTTCTGTTGTACAAACTAAAATATCGGTTGCATTTAATTTATAACCGCCAAGAATATTATGAGTTTTCAGCTTTTTAAGAAAATTGTCACTGTCGGTAACTTGAAGTATAAATTCATTAAATATATTTTTATTTAAAATTTTATATCCTTTATCGGAAAGTCCCTTAATTAGATTTTGGGCATTTTTACTGCTTAGATATGCAACTTGTTTCAGTCCTTTTTTGCCCGATAATGCAAGATATAAAACAGCATTCAATACGGCTAATCCTTGATTGGAACATATATTGCTTGTTGCTTTTTCACGTCTTATATGTTGTTCACGTGCCTGAAGCGTAAGCGTAAAAGCTTGATTTCCGTCCTTATCAAGGGTTCTGCCTATAATTCTGCCCGGTAATTGTCTTTTGTAAGCATCTTTTGCGGCAATAAAACCTGCATAAGGTCCGCCGTATGATATCGGGTTACCTAATGACTGTACATCTCCCACTACTATATCGGCATTATATTCCGACGGTTTTTTTAATACGCTCAAACTGACAGGATCAGCGCATATTATAAGCATTGTTTTGGGTGATTTTTCCAATGATTTTAATATGTCAATATCTTCAATCGTTCCGTAAAAATTTGGATTTTGTAATATTAACCCCGAATATTCACCGCTTTTGAGTTTATCTTTTATTGAATTTAAATCGGTTTTATACTCTTTTGTATTAACAAATTCAATGTTAATACTTGCAGCCGAAGTGTATGTTTTTATAACTTGTGTATATTGCGGATTTAATCCATCTGAAACAAGAACTTTATCTTTACCGCTGATTCTTGATGCCATTAAAATAGCTTCGGCACAAGCTGTTGCAGCATCATATACAGATGCATTACAAACATCCATGCCTGTTAAATCACACATCATAGATTGAAATTCATAAATCATCTGTAAAGTACCTTGTGAAATTTCGCTCTGATATGGAGTATATGCCGTATTAAATTCGAATCTTGAGGATATTGAAGATATAGCGGCAGGTATGAACCTTTTATAAGCGCCTGCTCCGATAAAACAGCTATAATCTGTTTTATTTTCTTTGGCAATTGCTTTTATTTCATTTTGCACCTGCATTTCACTTTTGGCTTCGGGCAAATTAAGTTTTTCCATTCTGGCTCTTTTATCAATAACCGAAAACAACCCTTCAAAGTCATTTTCACCGATGGAATTAAGCATTTCTTTAATTGTTTCATCCGAATTAGCTTTGTAATTATTCATTTTATTCAACTTCTTTTTTATATTCCGAGTACTCTTTTAAATCTTTGCTGTCTTCACCATAAAATTCCGAAGAAACTTTTATAAGCCACATTTCATCAAACGGATTTTCATTAAGCATTTCTGGGTGTTCAATTAACTGTTCATTTATTTCCGTAACAGTTCCGCCTATTGGCATAAAAATTTCAGAGGCTGCTTTAACAGATTCAACACTGCCGAAAATTTCGCCTTTTGTATATTTTGCGCCTATTTCAGGCAGCTCTACAAATACTATATCGCCTAACTGCTCTATTGCATAATCAGTTATCCCTATATAATAGCTTCCGTTTTCTTCATAAACATATTCGTGTGAACTATTGCATAAGATATTGTTTTTTACAGTCATTTTTAACTCCTTTAATTTCCTTTATTGTGTTTAGTTATGAAATTTTTACCCGTTATAAGTGCATTATACATTTTATCACGTATTTTAATTTGGATTGTATCATTAATTTTTAAGTTTTTATTGGTGTTTATATACCCTAAACCGATATTTTGCCCTAAAAACGGAGCTATGCTGCCGCTTGTTACTTTTCCTATATTTTCGTTGTTGAAATAAATATCATATTCATGTCTTGCTATTGCTCTATCAAGCATTTTAAATGCAATGAGTTTTCTCTTTGTCCCGTTTTTAAGTTGATTTAAAATTACGTCTTTTCCGATATAATTTTGTTTTTTATCTTTATCCAAAGACCATGTTAAATTAGCTTCAACAGGAGAAGTTGTTTCGTTTAATTCATTCCCGTACAAGCTCATTGCCGCTTCCAATCTTAATGTATCTCTTGCACCAAGCCCAATCGGCATTATATTATACGGTTTTCCTTTTTCAAGAATAGTTTCCCACAATTCGGATACTTTTTCGTTCCTGATAATTATTTCAAAACCGTCTTCACCCGTATAACCTGTTCGAGAAACGAATACATCTTCATTTATCAGTTTCGTTTTTGTAATAAAAAGTGTTTTTGGCTGCAGATTTAACGGTAAACCGACTTCGTCCAGTATTTGAGCGGATTTTGGCCCTTGAAGCGCAACCATTGAATATATGTCTGATTTATTTTCTATATTTACCGAGTAATTATTTTTATGATTAATTAACCAGTTATAATCGGCTTCAAGTCTTGATGCATTAACTATTAAAAGATAATCGTTTTCTTGAAGTTTGTATATTAATAAATCATCGACAATGCCTCCGTTTTCATTGGTAAATTGGCAGTATATCGCTTTATTATCAATAAGTTTTTCCAAATTTTGAGGTACAAGATTTTGAAGAAAATTGAGTGAATCCAGGCCAAAAACAAATATTTCACCCATATGAGATACATCAAAAAGCCCCGCATTGTTTCTTACATTATTGTGTTCTTCAATAATGCTCGTGTATTGGACGGGCATGTCCCATCCCGCAAAATTAACCATTTTTGCACCCAATTTAATATGATTATTATATAGAAATGTTTTTGCCATAATTGACGCTTTCTTTATTTACAACATATAACTCTTGCGGCATGAACACCCGAAGCCGAAGCTTGAATTAAACCTCTAGTAACTCCTGCTCCGTCACCAATTGCATAGAGGTTTTTAACTCCTTCCGTTTCCAAATCATTAGTAAGTTTAACTCTTCCCGAATAGAATTTAACTTCTACCCCGTATAAAAGAGTGTATCTTGAAGCAGTGCCGGGGGCTATTTTATCTAAAGCATAAAGCATTTCAATAATAGCGCTCATTTGTCTGTACGGCAGAACAAGACTAAGGTCGCCCGGAGTTGCACAAGCAAGAGTCGGAGTGATAATACTGCTTTTAATTCTTTCGGGAGTGGAACGTCTGCCGTCTAAAAGGTCGCCGAATCTTTGAACCAATACACCGCCAGCAAGCATATTAGCCAGTCTGGCAACGTGCTGCCCGTATGCTATCGGTTCTTTAAACGGTTCTGTGAATTTTTCGGAAACCAAAAGAGCAAAGTTTGTATTTGCCGTTCTGTAATTGGCATAACTGTGACCGTTTACGGTTGATATTCCCGAGTAATTTTCCGTAACAACTTCTCCGTAAGGGTTCATACAAAATGTTCTGACCTCATCGCCGAAAGTGGGTGAATGATATATTAATTTGGATTCATATAATTTATCCGTAATAGGTTCAAAAACAGGTGCGGGCAATTCAACTCTAACACCGACGTCGACTGCATTATTAACCATGCCTATTTTATTTTTTGCAAATTCATGAGTTAGCCAATCTGCACCTTCTCTGCCTGGGGCTATAATAATGTGTTCCGCTTCGATTTTTTGATTATCTTGAGTGATAAATCCTTTTACCTGCCCGTTTTCGACTATAAGTTTATCGGCTATTGTGTCATATAAAATAGTTATTTTTTTATCAAGAAAATCCTGCATATTTTTAAGTACATTAAGGCTTCTTTCAGTACCTAGGTGTCTGACGGGAGAATGTATAAGTTTCAGTTCAGCTAAAGTTGCAGCACGTTCAATATCGGCAAAATCTTCTTTATTGGTGCCGAACACTTCGTCTGTTGCGCCGAATTTTAAATATGTATCATCGGTATATTTAACGAGATCTTCAACATTTTTTCTCGGCATATAGTCGAGTAAATGTCCGCCTACATCAGGAGTAAGAGTGAGTTTACCGTCCGAAAAAGCTCCTGCTCCGCCCCAACCGCAAAGCAAACCGCATTTTTTGCAAGTTGGACATTTTTCGTAGCCCTCTCTCAGCAGGCATTTTCTTTCTTCTATTCGAACCCCTTTTTCTACCAAAATAACTTTCCAATCAGGCTTAAGTTTCATAATTTCAAGCGCTGCAAATATTCCGGCAGGTCCTCCTCCAACAATAGCTACGTTATACATTTCTATCTCCGATTTAAATTAAAATTTTTAACATGTAAATTTTAGCCTAAAACTTTTCTGTTTTGAACAAATCGTAAACAACATTTTACTTAACTCAAAAAATGCGAGTATTATAAGTGTTTTTTGATTTAACATTTAAAAGTTGTATTATTAATATATGAATATAAAAATTATAGCTGTCGGTAAGATAAAAGAACAATATTTAAAGGACGCATTAAAGGAGTATGAAAAGCGTTTAACTCCGTTTTGCAATTTTTCGGTATCCGAGGTTAATGCGGAGCAGATTCAAAATGAAGCTTTGGCTCAAAAGTATATGGAAACGGAAGCGGAGAAAATTATTCAAAATATAAAACCTGATTCATACGTTATAACATTGGAAATAAACGGAAAGAAATTATCATCAATAGATTTTGCGGCGAAATTAAAAGCATTAGCTAACGAGGGTAAAAGCGAGATTGTTTTTATTATAGGCGGTGCAAACGGATTAAGTCCCAAAGTGTCAGCAATGGCTGATTTCAGATTAAGTATTTCGGATATGACATTTACTCATCAGATGGTGAGGGTTATATTGGCAGAGCAGGTGTATAGAGCCTTTAAAATCAATGCAAACGAGAGTTATCATCGGTAAGTAATATTATATCTTTTTGATAGTAATATTAATATTTGTAACAATTTTTTGGAAAAAATAACAAAATAACGAAAGTTATGTTATTATAAAATTAAGATTTGAATTAAGACTTGAGTAGCGGTTTTACTCGTGACGGGATATGGTTAGATTTGGCATTGTTTAGTAGTCCCGAAGCACATAGAGAGTAAGTCCGGATTTTCGAAAAGGTGGCTGGATTCGTTAAGTCGAGAGGGAGAAGTGTGATATATTGTTGTGGGAAATATTATGAACCAGATAAAACGGTTCAACTTTTGCCTGACTTTAAATATAAAGACAGGAAACTTGAAATTATGGTATGTCCGCAATGCGGAGGATTGGTCGCAGTTTTGACACAATTTAATGTACTTACTCAAAAGTATGATACATACAGACCCAAAAGAAAAAGAACACTTGATTTTATAAAAAAAGCACTGGAAGGAAAATTAGATACCGTTAAGGTCAAATACGGCACACGAGAAAAAGCGGCTTTTGTTTACGGCGTGAACAGACAAGCCAAAAACGGCAAAATATACCAATATGCCGTTGACTTTAACGGTACTAAAAAACTTGTCAAGGTTATCGGTTAGACTTGGAGTTAATATGTCTGAAAGAAAAAGGAAGCCCCGAAAAAAATCGGGGCTTATCTATTCAAAAGATAAATCTTTCGAAAATTTAGAAGCGGTTCAACAGCTCGCTTTGAACAGAAAGGGTAAAGATGATGAAATTAATCCCGATATATCTGTTTATTTGAAAGCCGAAGAATTAAAGGGTAAACTTTGCGGGCTTTATACAGATAAGGAAAATAATAATTCCAATATTAATGTAATGGGTTCAGTCAAAATAGATGGAATCACATTAGATATAAAAGTTGGTGAAGATGTAAAAACGGATATAAAAAATGATTGAACTACCCGAAATTTTAAATATACCGGATAAATTGATCCCCGTAATAACAAATATTAATAACTATAACTACTTTTTAATTGAAGGCGGAAGAGGTGGTGGAAAGTCCCAAAGTATTGCCAGAATAATCTTATGGATAGCGGAACAACGGAATGTCAGGGTTTGCTGCGGACGGGAAACTCAGGCAACTATATCTGACAGTGTATATAAAATATTTAATGACTTAATAAACGATTATAACTTAAATTTTACCGTAAAATCTAACAGGGTAATACATAATACAAGCGGTTCGGATATTATATTCAAAGGTTTTAGAGAGCAGGGAAGAGTAAACATCAAGGGGTTGGAAGGTGTTGACATCTTATGGATAGATGAAGCTCAGGCTATAACTAAATCCACATTGGATGTAATAATTCCTACGATAAGAAAAAAAAATTCGATTGTAATATTTACCATGAACAGACTGGTGCGTAAGGACCCTGTATATTCCGAGTTCGTATCAAGAGATGATTGTCTGCACATAAAAATTAATTATTACGATAATAAGCACTGTCCTCAAAAGTTGATAGATGAGGCAAAAAGATGCAAGGAACGCAATATACTCGATTACGAATATATATGGGAGGGAAATCCATTAGATTCTACTAATGATTTTTTGTTTTCGGCAATAAAACTTGATAAAGCAAAAAATATAATGTTTTATAATGAATCGTACAGAAAAATTAAATGTATGGCGGTTGACTTGGCGGGTAATGGCGGTGATTTATGCGTTGCAAGCTTAATAGAGGCAAAAAGTTCTACCCAATGGTCGCTGGAAAAACAGGTACATTGGTCTGAACCTGATACCGACGTAACTAAGGGGAAGATAATAAATTTATATTCACGCTGGAAGCCCGAGCTTTTAATTTTGGATGCGGACGGGTTGGGATATTCAATATATATCAGTATAAAAAACATAATTCATAACGCAATAAAATTTAACGGTGCTGCGGCAAGCAATCGTCCGAATGCCTTAAACAGACGTGCTGACGGGTATCTTACATTAAAAGATTATATTGATAACGAATGGTTAAAAATATCTTCAGATATTACTATTTCGCAGCTTGAATATATAAAAAAATCCTATAAGCCGAACGGACAAATTTTTATACAGTCAAAAAAAGAAATGAAATCAGAACACGGAGAAAGTCCTGACTTTGCGGATAGTTTAATGATGGGAATTTACGCAATAAATTATTATTCTTATTTGATAGATGAGCGGGATGAAACGGTAATATTGGATTCTAATTTTGATCCTTACGGTTAAAAAATTTTTAATTTAGTAATTGTTTTTAAATTTATACAAATTAATGCTCTAAATATTTACACTATAATGCAATAAATACAAGGATAATGTAATGGATAAAAACTTTGAAAAAGCCTTAGATTTTGTTATGAAATCGGAAGGCGGATATTCCAATCATATAGCAGATAAAGGCGGGGCGACAAATTATGGTATTACTCAGGGAACGTATAATGCATACAGAAAAAGAATTATGCAGCCTTTTGCGGATGTAAAAAATATAACAAAAGAAGAAGCTGTAAAAATATATTATGATGAATATTGGCTGAAATCAGGTGCTTGTAATATTGATGATGAGGCTCTTGCCGTATGTTATTTTGATGCTTGCGTAAACCATGGGATAAACGGAGCTAAGAATTTATTAAATCAAGCAAATAACAATACAAAAGTTTTTTTGGAGTTAAGGCGTGAGCGTTATAAAAAAATCGCTGCAAAAAATTCTTCCCAAAGAGTGTTTTTGCATGGCTGGCTCAATAGGATTCATAATTTAGAAGTTTATATAAAATCATTTAATATAAACTAAAAGATTACAAAACGTAAAAATTTTTTTAATATAGGAAAATATGTTAGACTAAAAACGTTATTTCTGTCTATTATATAAGTAGGTGTTTATATTAATTATAAAAACAACAATAATATGTATTAATGATTTAATTTTAGCAAAATATTGTATAAAATATAAAAAATATGTATATAAATAATACAAAAAATAGAAAATATTACAATTTAATGCATAAGGAAAAATAATGAAAAAAGAAAAGAAATATTTAATAAAAGGATCAATAAGATACGACGATGACTTGTCAAAAAGGGCGAACTTGTTATATGACCATCCTGATAATGAAAGAGCGGGAAAAAACGATGAAAATACATCCGTTCTTAAAAAAAGATTATTAAGTACACAAGAGCAAAATCATTTGCGTAATTTGATACGAGAAGATGAAATACCGGTAATAATAGAACCGGTTATAATACCTATTGAGCCTTATTCGGCTGAAAATAATCCGATAACGGACGAGCCTGAAGTTATAGTACAAAAGAAGATACAGGCTCCAAAAATTAGCCCTGCGGAGCGCATAGATTATATAAATAAACCTGCAAAACAGATTCCGAAACTTGGCGGTCTTGGAGTAAATACAACTGAAGCAAACGCTCAGGATATAGAAATGAAAGTAAAACCCAAGAAAGTGTATCCCGAAGAATATGAAGTAATCGGAAACGTCAAATATCCAAAGATGCCGGAAGACAGCCAAATACAAATGTTAAAGAAAAAGGCAAAGCAGGAGTTATTTGATATAGAGAAGGAAAGATTTTTAGTACACGGGAAGAATTTTGGAGCAGAGGCTTTGATGCTTGGTAGTGCATTAATACCGATGGCAACGGGATTAAGACTTGGCGGAGGATTAATCAATGCTGCAAAACCTTATATGGGTAAGAAAATAGCTGAAGAGCTTGTATCAGGAACTATATCCGGCGGATTATCAGGCGGGTTATACGGACTGGGTGAAAGTTTAGAAAATAATAAAAGTCTTGTAAAAGGAACTTTGGCAGGCGCAACGGCAGGATTAGGCAGCGGACTTTTTCTTGGACTCGGCAGCGGTTATTTAAGCCGTATCGCAGATACAGCTTTAATTAAAAATGTTAATCTTGATTTACCAAAAACGGATAAACAATTATTAAAATATAAAAAAAGGCAGGATAATTACTACTCTGACTACATAGAAGGACTTGCCGAAGAACGGGAAAATGCGGCTTGGAACAGATTAAGACCTAAAAAAGAAAATAAAGATAACCAAAATAAGAATAAAAATAAAGGAAAAGAAAATATTCCCAAAAAACCAAATTTTAAAGTAAAAAATGTTGCAAGGCTTTATAGAAACAATATTGGCGCATATAGCAAAATACCTATAAATGATAGTGATATTTATGCCGCAATACATAAACCTAATTTGGATTTAAAAATAGCTTATACCCGATTTGGCTGGCGTTACGACAATTATTATGAGTTAACTCCTGACTCAATAAAGAGTGCAGAAGAATTCGTAAGAGTTTTTAGGGAAAACCAAAGCAAGATGGGATATGAAGCAGCACAAGTTTTTGAATACAGTGTCGAAAATTATAAAGATATGAAATTATTTTTATCCGAATACGGAACAAGCGGTTTTGCCGTAAAATCCGACGGTGATATTGTGTCTGTATTTTCTACTGCACAAGGTTCCGGACACTCGTTAATAGAACTTGCCATTCAAAACGGAGGAAATAAACTCGATTGTTTTGATACGTATTTACCTGATTTTTATGCGCAGCATGGGTTTATACAAGTACGTGACGAGCCTTGGCTGGAAGAGAAGATGCCTGCAAATTGGGATAAAAAGGCCTTTAAACAATATAACAAAGGCGAACCTAAAGTAATTTATTTGAAATTAGAATAAAAAATTAAACAGTAACTCAGCACAGGAGGTCTAAATGTTCGAAGAAGATGAAGATGAAAAAGAAAAAAAAGCACGGATGAAAGAGCTTGAAAAAATTATGAAAGAAATGGATGTATCGGAATATGAAATATTAAATATGATGGAGGCAAACGGGTTAGATAGAGAAAGTGCCATGTTGGCCATATCTGACGGTTGGTAAAATCTAATGGTTTAATAACGCTTTATAGGAGGTCTAAATGTTCGAAGAAGATGAAGATGAAAAAGAAAAAAAAGCACGGATGAAAGAGCTTGAAAAAATTATG
>CANQLG010000044.1 GCA_947624645.1 Candidatus Gastranaerophilales bacterium | reverse complement strand
TCGGATTTAAAGAAATAACGGGACATTTAGCCTATATAAAATCAACAGATAAGAAATTTTACACGATAATAAAGAAGTTTTTAAAGTTGAAAATAAATAAATTCGGTATTTATAATAATGATGAAATAAAAAAATTGCGAAAGATTATTAAATAAAGGAGAAAAATGAAAATAATATATGAATTTTATAATGAATCTGAAATAGTCGAGTTTATCAATAATTTAAAACCTAAAAATGAAGCAGAATTTAAAGTTGAGAAACTTAAACACAAATCAGGCTGGGTATATATTAGTGCTAAAAATGATGAAAAAGAATTTTCAATAAACTATAGTGCAGCGGTATTTGATACAGCCGATTTAATACAATTTTTCGGAGAAACAGTAAAATCTAAAGAGAAAAGTGCTATTTTTCTTGATTACGAAGGAAGCAACCCCTTGCTTTATATAGAACCAATATCAGAGGATAAAGTAAGATTTTTATTTGCCCATGATTATGATTTATTTTTAAATGATAATATAGATGATTATTCACTAAATGATTATAAAATTGAATGTGATATTGTTATTGATACAAAAATCCTTTTGAGTGAATTTTATAATGTACTTATTCAATATATTCAAGATAAGAAATATGAAGAATTTAATACCAAAAAAGCTAAAAAGTATAAAAATATAATTAAAGAATATATAAATAAATCATAGTATTATAACAAAAAGCAGCTCTTTAAAAAGAACTGCTTTTGTTAAAAAAGACGATTGCGAGCTTGCGAAGCAATCAACTTACCTTATTAAGTTTACGTGGTTTAAAGCGAAACGCTCACCATAAATTTATAATAATTTCCTTCTATGTCTGATTAGGTCGTACTTGGTTTTTATATATCATATTTTATATATTATTATTTCGCAAAAATTAAAGTTTAGACCTCGCATTTCTTGTAATATAAAACCCGCAAAAATGCAACTTTATTCTTCAAAGATATTTTCTAATTCATCTCTATAAATAGAAGCGGTGTACATATTAGACAGTATCATCCTATATGTCATAAGTTCATTTCTGTCAAATTCAAGCATAGAATCAGGATACATAGAACCAAAAATGGTACCATAACCGCAATCATCAAGGGGTTTATCCTTACAAGGAAACATCATATAGTCCATCTTGACTTTTCTATCTTCATACCCGTTAATATAATCCAAGATAGCAGCTTTTCCGTATTCGGGCCAAATATCCATATTCTTTATACGGTCAACCACTTTTTCATAATATTTATGATAATGTTCGTATCTTTCATAACTTGCATTGTTCATTTCATATTGTGTCTCTGCTTTTTTAAATAAAGCTGTATTGTATGGTTTAAGGCTTTTTATTTCAAGATTTCGCATCTGTTTTGATTTTATATAAAATGTATCATTTAACCAAACACTATCGGAAAAATAAATCCCTGAGATAAAAGCAGATATAAGTAGTAAAAATATCCCAAATAATGCAAAAATAATTTTTATTGATTTCTTTAAAGGCGGAAGTTTAAAGTTAAATTTATTCTTTTTTATTAATGTATTATTATCATTAGAGTAACTGCTGATAATAAAAATCGGAATGTTTAAGAGCTTTATTGTAATCTTAATTTTTCTATCTAAAATAGGCTGTTCTTCTTCATTGTCTTTATATTTATGGTCAAAAAACTCACTTGTTTCTTGTATTTTTTGAAAAATTTTTATATTTAAAAATTTAATATCAGAATATATTTTAGATTTTTCTTCGTACATTTTAACATTTCCATCTTGTATTAATTATATTACCATTGATGTCGTATGTTATTATTTCTCTTGAGTCTATTGCAGGTTTAACGGTAACAGATGTTGAAGTATATCCTTGTAAGTAGCCGAATATGAATTTTTGACTGCCGTCTGAATAATCCAAAAGAACGCTTTGCCCTTGTTGAACTGCTGAAATTATGCCTCTATTTTTATGTTTTTCAATGTTTTTATCTACCTGTTTATTGTATGCACCAATTAACCCTGCACTTTTTGTTAAACCCGGTATTCCAAAAACCTTTTGCCCCATTAGTAAAAAGATTAGATTTAATCCTATACAAATTATTATATAAAAACCAATTATTTCGCCAGGGATTGAAGTAATTTCATATAATTGCGGATTAAACCAAGAAACAAGGAAAAATATAGCAAGCGGTGCACCTAAATATTCGACAAAAGAATTATCATATTGCATATTAGCGGTAAATATTTTTGTTAAATAAAAACATACAATTACATTTCCGAATAATAAAATGTTTGTACAGATAATATCGTATGAATGATCAGTGCTGTTTTTAAGAACTTCAAATGACGGATGAAACGCATATGGGAATTTGCTTATATCCCCGCCTGTTAATGCTATTCCCCAAGCAACAAACAGGATTACTATAAATAAAGGAAAAATAAGTGTTGCTAACCTTAAAGATAATTTTAAATAATACATCAATAACTCCTATTCAATATTTTTTATTGATATTGTATAAGTATAACATGCCAATATAGGACATATTATAATATTAGTCTTCAGAACCTAAGTCTCCACCACTTGAGATTGATCCGCTTGAAGAATCAGCAAATTGTAATAAATGATTAAACCAAAATTTATTTTAAAGCATTTTTAATCTCCTTTTGTATTTGCCCATGAATTGCTATGTTATTTTACTCAAAAAAATTACTACTTATCGAACCAACTTTTTGGAATTAATATAGCTATAAATTCTTTTGTATCTACGGAGTTTCCACCATTACTAAATAATATACCAAGTCCTATTAAACCAAGAATTGAAGTATAAATTGCAGTTTTCTTCATTAACCAAGTCCATGTAGATAGGTTCATGTAAAAGCATAAAAACCATATTAATCCAAGTAATAACGTGGCAAGTAGGATTACAGCTAAAATGAATCTTATTGCATTCATTATCTTTGTTTGTACATCATTATTTTTATTTTCTTGGCACTCTTCATAACTATCGAAAACTCTTTTAAATCCACACCATAAAGGAAACATAATAACTGCGGTTAAACCCCACGCAATCATTCTTGTATAGCCTATAAAGAAATTATCCGAAGGTTGCATACCACTTGGCAACCAAGTACATAAAAACTTAGAGACTTCCGGAAACAGATGAAATTTATCAACAAAGAAAATTAAAAATAAAATTGCGTTTACTATTAAATAAGCTACAGAAAGAACAATTGTAGATATTGCAATAAACTTAGCTATTTTACTTAAAACATTGGCTATAATTCCCAATACTAAAATGAATCTTTCTTTTGCAGAACCTAGTTGCCATAATATTTTAGTTGAGTTTATAGCATAAATTAAATATGCTTTCAGTTTAAACATAGTGCTTTTATCAGAGGTGTTAATATCATAATAGGTTTCTCTCAAATCAATAAATCTGTTATAAATCTGTTCTTTTGTTGTTGGATTCGTATTATGTTGACTAAATACATTACAGATTTTTTTAATAATATTTTTACAATTTTTGAGAATATCTTGTAACAAATTTGTTGTTTTTATTTGTTTATTATTCTTATTTTGATTTTGAGTATTGTCTTTTATTGTAACTACATCATCTTGTATTATTTTGCTTTTTGAGAAAGAATAGCCGGTTTTATTTACTTCATTCTGATTCTGATTTGGAGTATCATCTTCAATTGGAGTTATATCATCTTGTATTATTTTATTTTTAGGCTTAGAATAAAAAGAATTTATCAAATCTTCATCTAACTTTTTAAAATTTTTTTCAAATTCTTCGTAGCTCAATTATAAATACCTCTTTTTTTATACAAAACAAGCCCGTTTTTCTGTGTGACATTCTAAATTTTTACCTAAAATATATGTAATTTGGGTACAGCAGGCAATAGACTTCAATATACCGGTTATAAACAAGACACCATAAATCCAAAAATTTCCAAGACCGCCGAAAGTAAATAATAAAAATTTCCCATATACGAGACTACCGGAATAAAATCTGTGAGTACCTATAACCACCAAAAATATACATAATATTAAAGCTATAATATATAATCTTTTTTTGTAAACATATATGCAGTATTGTTGATTTCTTAACATCTCTAAATTAACCTTTTATTGTTTATTAATTTCTAAATATGCTTTTTGTTTCATTTTAGCTTGTCTGCACAGGACATCTGATTTTTTTAAATATCCGTTCTCAAGCATTCCCATTCCGGCACAATAACCGCAAAATTCACAGTAGTCTTCTTTATAGCACTCCTTTAGGTCTTTAATCGTTACTTGCTGCCATTGATACAATTTGCTATCGGGGGCTTTCTTTATTGCATTTCTCCATATATCCTTCAAACTAATTCTATTAAAATTACCCAAGTTAATTGGTAAAGATACACAAGGATGTATATCTAGATTAGGAGTTATACATAGTGTATGACATCCCGCATAGCACAAACTTTCATTTTGCAATTTTGTAACATCTCGTTTCTTAATATCTTTCATATAGAGAGGAGATGATGGATTTTTATATAATTCATATAAATCATTTTCATTAACCACATATTCAAGAGTCTTTTTATTACCTTCAATTGTTGGGATTAAAGATAAATCTGCAACTGAACTTGCATTTATTTTCCTTGCATAATCTCTAACCGATATACAATCTTTGCAATTAGTATTCAATAAAAAGTTTTTTATCTCGACATTGATATTCTTTTCTCTTAACTTTTCTATAACACATAAGGTTTTATTATATGAACCTTTAACCGATGTGATTTTTTCATGGGTATCTTTATTTAAGCTATACAAGCTTAAACCTATACGAGAAGGATATAAAGTTATTAGCCTGTTTAACAATTCCGGATTATCGTATAAAGTTTGACCGTTTGTAAAAATTTCAACAGACATTCTTTTACTTCTGGCATATTCCACTATTTTTTCAAAATTTTTATTTAGTGTACACTCTCCACCCGAAAAAGTGATATTGAAACAACCTATTTCTTTAGCTTCATCAATGATTTGTTTCATTTTATCTAAATCAATTTGAATATTACTTATATCTTTAGGGTTATAACAATGAACACATTTTAAGTTGCATGCGTAGGTCAACTCAACAAATAGTGAAAATAAATAACCATGTTTGTAGCACCATTCGGTCATATCGGAAATAACATTTAATGTTTTTTGTTCGTTATCACAGCCTACAGGCTGAATATCCATATCTATTTCAGATAATTCAATAGTATCCTTTAATATTAAATCTTGTGCTTGCAGGGCTTCAATAAATCCGTCAAGTTCACCTGAAAGCCCTTTTAACCCTGCCCATTCCTTAACTTTAATATAATCTTGCGTATCAGCCATAACCTTCCAAATATCAGAAGATAAACCCTCAAGTAAAACGTATTCATGTGTTCTTTCGTTGGAAATAAAACTCCTGCTATTTTCTGTTCCAAACATATATGTTTGGAAAGCAAGCCATGTTGGGAGTGTCAAGTTCATTTTTATTACCTAAATTATCAATTTTATACTGTGCATAGAAAAATAGTGAGCAACTAAAGTTGCTCACTATTGTAATAATTAGTAATGTTTTACCATGATGTCTGGACAGTTGCCTTGTCCTTGAGTTTTTGCACATCCTGCCATTTGAACTACTGTGTGTTTTGCAACTAATGAGATTTTAAGCATGCTTTTTCTCCTTTTCTACTTATGTACTCATTATTATATGGTTATTAGTCAATTAACCTCATTTTTTTATATGGAATAGAATCCTTGTTAGCCTTTTTATTATCTATATCATATAGATTTATACGTTCATCTTCTATAATTGCTACATATTTACAGGTGTAATTATATAATTTGCCCGGTCTAGACCAAATTTCTGCACCAAATTCATCATAGGCTATTACATATCCACTTACTTCTACGGCGACTGCTATTGTCATAATGTCTCCTTTTTAATTTGTTAATAATCAATCACAACGGTTTATCATCATTAGTATTACTTTATTACAATTTAAAAGATTAGTCAATATATATAATTATTTTTCGCTACATATATTGTTTAAATGTAATCACAAGTAATTTATTCTAAAGGAAGGTAACGGGTAGATGATTAATATTGACAAAAAATCAATTGCACAAAAAATTCAAGATACCAGGCGACAAGCAAAGTTAACACAATCTGAGCTTGCTGAAAAAATTGGTATTACAGAAAAACACCTTAGCAAAATTGAAACAGGAAAAAATTACCCGGCACTTGATACTTTTTTAAAACTTATAGATGTTCTTAATTTAACACTGGGAGATTTTGGTATTCAAAACATTTCAGATACCTTTGAAAGTAAAGTGATTTTACAAAAGATAATTAATACATCATCTAAAAAACAATTGGATGCCTGTGCTGAGGTAATTACAGCATTGTTAAAACATATTTAATTTTTTACTATTTAATGCTTAAAACACTTGAAAAATTGTAATTCCCACGCTATAATATAAAAGTAATACAAGTGATGATTTTTCGCCATTAATGATGATTAAGCAATAAAAATTATAATATTTCTATCTATGCCCTATATGGACGCAGTTAGAATTTATAATGAAATTATGAAAAAGCTAAAAACAGTTAAATCGAATACAGGGAATAAATTTTATACGGAATTAACTTTTAAAACTATTGAGCTTATTAAATCAGCGGTTAATTTAAGTTCCGATTCTCCTTTTTATTTATTATCTTGGTACAGGTCAAGACAAATATTTTTAAATAACGGTAGAATTTTTATTGCAAAAACTGATTTTGATTATAATGAAAAGCATAATCCGATTTTAGAAAGTGTAAAATTAACCGAATTATCTGAAATTAAAATATACTATAGTTCCGGAATATTTACGGATATTGATATAGATATAATCATAAAAAATGATGAAGGTTCACTATGGTTTGAGGATATTATGAATTGGCTGGAAGAACCTTCCGAAATCAACCGAGAGGTTGACCTAAGATACCATGAAGTTATTAATTTCTTAAAAAAGTATAAAAAAGAAACTTTTAGAACGGATAAATATTTATTTTACCCAAAAGCCGACAGGGATTCTAATTTTACTTTCAATATCTATGCTTATGATTTAAAAAACGAAGTTGAAATGAAATTATATATTCCGGATAAAACGGTTGAACAAGATGATGAGTGGATAAATATTACACCACAGACATCCAATGATATATTAATTGATGATTTAGGAAATAAAATTTCCGCTTATCAAAAAAGACAGGTTAAGAAGTCTTTTTTAGAATATGCTAATCAAATTAATGAAGAATACAATATAAAAAACTATTGGCTTATGGAGCTTGTTAAACTTACAATATCTCCCATTGATGAATTACATGAGTGGAGCTGCCACAGGATATTTTGCAACGCAGGCAAATTTTCTAATATCTGGGTATATGATTTTCCAAGTAAAAAAGAAGAACCTTCTTTTATGATAACCGATGAAAATATGACAAAAGTTGCGGTGCTTAATTTTAAGAACGCAAAGTATCATTTTGAAGATATTTATAAAAGAGGTAATGTAAAAAGAAAAAGCTGGAAATTGTATGAAGATTATATGGAAGAACTTATTGAATTTTTAAACTCTCCAAGTTCAAAAGCTGAAATCATACAAAAAGGAAGCTACTATGATGCTTATAAAAAATACGTTAAAACGAACTGGCAGCAGTTAATTTTTGAATACAACCATAATACGGCAGGCTGGGGCTGGGGCAAAACAGGTTTTGATGTACCGCCTCAAATCGATACCGATAGATGTGCTGATGTTGAAGCTCTGCCTTTTAATTTACCCATTCCTAATTATATGGAGCTTGCAAAAGGTTTTAATGAGGAAAATGACCTTGGTGCGGCAGCTAAAGAACTATTAAAACCTGAAAATATTATGGGGCCTTTTAACTCGGTAGAAGAAATGATGAAAAGTCTTTTAGATGAAGAATAGTAACAAATATAAAGGTGAGAATTATGCAAGAATTTATTGTTAAAGGACAAGTTGAAGAAAAAATCGAAGAATTAAAAAATTTTATTGAAAATGCACCGAAAGAAAATGAAGTTCAAATGATAGTTAATACCGGTACAGATGTAAAATTAAGCAAATTCAGTACAGAAATTACTAAAATTTCTCAATTATTTGATAAAGATAGACCGGTGAACTTTAATGTTAACGCAGATAAGGATTTAGGCAAAAAAGAAATAATAATAACAATAAGAATATAGATTATGAGCGTAAAATCACAATTAAAATATAAAGATGAATACTGTACGGAATTTGTTTTAAAACAAATTGAGACCGTAAAAAAATACTTCGGCATTAACGGTTCAAAAAGGGTATATGCCTTAGACCGCTGGTGTAGAAGGGAATATTTTTTATGCGAAGATAAAATTTACGTTATTTGTTTTGACTATACGGGAGAAAAATACCCTTATATACCGATAATAGAATCTGCTTATGTAATTACATTTAATGATAAAGAGATTATTAATTTTAACACCGTTATCCCTGATGATACAACACCAAAAATCAGAACAGGAAAAAGCGAGATATATGGGACTTTTAAAATAGATGAAACAAAGACAATTTACACTAAAGATGATTTTTTAACTTGGTTAGATTCACCCTGTGAAACTACGGATATTGTAAGCGTTACATATAGAAAAGTAATAAAATTTTTGCAAAATTATAAAAAAGATACATTTAATCAAGGCAGATATTTATTTTATGCCAAAAGAGATAACGATTTAACTTGGCTTTATTTTGTCTATGCTTATGATACAAAAACTAAAACAGAACTCAAAATATACGTTGATAGCTGTTTTGATACAAAACTCCCTGAAAAATTAAACCAAATTTATGTAAAAGATTTATCGGGTAAATTATCACCTTATCAAATATTACAGTGCAAAAAAGCATTTTTAAAATATTGTACTCAAGAGTGCAGGGAACTAAAAGCACCTAATTTCTATGCTATGGAATTTGTTAAACAATGTATTCAGCCTATTGAAATACATAAAGGCTGGGCTGTAAATATTCCTTTTAGTAATCCTAATTGTGAGTTTACCAGAAACATTTGGATAGATGATGATTTAAAATATGACGGTAAACCATATTTTGTAATGACAGAGGGCAAAGATGAATGGCTTAGCACAAGAGCCTGTGCAATAGACTTTTTTAAACCGCAATACAAATCAAAAGAACCATATATATCAGGCTGTTTCAAAAGAAATCATTGGAACTTGGATAAAGAAACACTGGAAAAATTAGTTAACTTTTTAAAAAGCCCTTACGATAATCAAAAAATTGCTCATACAAACTGGCAGAGGTTAATTATGGCGTACAATGAAAATTTTTACGGCAGAGATGAATTACCGATGGATTTACCAATGCCTGATTATACAAAACTTTTAAAGGAATAGTCTATGAAAAAATGGAATCAGATAAATAAAAGACTTCAAAATATTATACAAGATGATTTGAATATAAAATTCATTCATTCTTCGTTAGTTAAAAGAACGACAAGAAGTGAATTGTGTATTCCGTTTTTCTATGTAAAATTAAATGACGAAATTATTTGGTCTTATCCTAAAGATTGTGCATATGATAATTGGCAGTTTGGTTTTAAATGGAGTGCCTATGTAAGATGGGATAGTCCATGGCAAGGCGGACAATCCTTTAAATATTCAAATGGCATTCAATATGCTTCACCTGAAAATATTGTGGCAGGATATTTAGATATGCAAAAAGATAAACTGCTCGAATTTGACGAACCGACAGGGTTAAAATACATTCTTTGGGCTTGTGATAAAAGAATTGGCAAAGAAAAATTATCTCAAATGCAATTTATTAAACAGGCATTGCCGATAGTAAAAGAAAGGGTTCCTGACTATAATTTAAAACCTTGTTTTGGTAACGGTCAAACTCTTGTCTATACAGATGAAAAAATAAGTATTTTTGGAAATTCAGAAAAATGGTGTTTTAATACCAGAGGTTATGTAAATAGCCCAAATGACAGTAATTTTATAATAACTGATAATCCCTCATACAGCCTTTCAACAAGAGCAAATAAAATTACTTTTGACGGCGAAACAAGAAAATTTCCGAGAAGACTTGTTTCTAAAAAAATATTAGAAATATCTCCCGAAATAGAAAAACATATTTTAACCGCACTAAAAAGCCCGTCAATACACCTTGAAAATAAAACCGTATGGGAAGAATTGATAATAATTGAAAACACTACAACGGACAAAGAAGAAGATAAACTTCCTTTTGATAAACCTTTATTTAAAAATATAGAACATTCTTCAAAAGTTTGGATAAATTGTTAAATAGATGATAAGAACAGTCTGAAGCGGACTCAAAATGCTATCAGGTGAATTATGGTAAAAGAAAAAGAATACAGTTTTATGTCAATCGAACACGTAGAGTTTAATTTTGACCTATGTGAAGAAAAAAAGGAGTTTTTATCCGAATTAGAAAAATCTACTCCGGAGCATGTAGAAAAATTTAATTCAAAAGGCAGTTATTGGGATATAAAACAAGAAAATATCGTATCTTGTTTTAATCTTTGTATAAACAAAGGAAAATTATACACAGCAGATTATTGCGGAGCATTTATTTCCGACTTTTTAGATTTTCTTCCTCGAGTAGCTTACAACAATGACAAAAATCTAATCTGCGGTTTTGAATGTGAATCACGATATGATTGTATAACTATAATGCCTGTTGATAATGAATTGATTAGAGTAAGCACTTTTACAGATTGTTCTTGGTGTCCTAAAATTCAATCCGACATTATTATAAAAAAAGATACTTTCCTTAAACAAATACTGGATATACTTTTAAAAATTAAAAAAGATACCGAAAAAGAAGATAAGGGAAAACCCAATAGACGTTTAAATTGGGTAAATAAGGCAATAGATGAACTTCAATTGTATTTTGAAAACCCGAATGCTTTTAGAGAACAATTTATTCCCGTACATTATGCAAGAGTTTTTGATATAGCATATAAAGATTTAGACGGCATATGGAAATTTTATTTATGTTCCGATAATGATGAAAAGTGTGAACCTGAATATTGGGAAAAACAAAAACAAGAAGGCAAGATTCTCGATTATGACTGGGAAGAGCAGGATAGCGAGTATTTAGCTAAGATGGATTATGAAAAGCGAGTATCCGTACCGATTACAAAAGAAGAGCTCAAAGACATAATGGAAACAGATATGTCAAACAGGCTCGAAAAAAATTGGGTATATTCAACATTAACGAAAAATTGGTATTCTACAAATGAAATTATGCCTGAACCTGAAAAGCAATTTGGCGTAATTCATACCAGAGTAAGTTATAATGTTGAAATTGACTTAGAATCATATCCTCGTAATGAAGATGAACAGTTAAGGTCTTATATAAATGATACTTATGATGAAAACGGTAATTTGTATGAAGATGAGGATGATTGGGGATATTTAAGATGTTGGCTTGTTGTTAAAGATGTTAATTCAACTGTTTGCAGATTTCAATTTGATTACAGAAATAATTCAAAAATCCGCACTGCTTTAAATAAAGCTAAAAAAGGCGAATATGTAAGATTTGATTTAGATGGTTATCAATATGATAAAATGCACATCTGGAACAGGAAATGGAATAACCCTCATGGCGAAGGCGAAGATTATATTGCTGTTGCTTGCTATAATGAAACAGAAAAAGATTGCGAGGATATACAACAATTTTATATTCTGGCGGGCAAATGCTTCATAGACTGTTTTCTTAATGCCTTAGATGAAATTGAAAACAAAATCAATGTAGTTAAAAATGCTATGAAATCTGCCAAAAAATTGAAATTAGAAAGTAAATTTAAAACAGGCAAAAAATATAACAATAAAATAGAGTATTTAGAAAATTTTATAGGCGGTTATGCCTGCGTTCATAAAGATTCACTTGACGGTTGGGGTATTATAAACAAGAATTTTGAATGGGTGATAAAACCTGAATCGGTAACAATATATGGTGAAGAACATCCGAGATACGGAAAAGAAATAAAAGGCTGGATTGTAAAATACACCTATCTGCACAATATCGACGGTAAACTCTTTATCGCTCAAAAGCAAGATAAAAAGCAATTTGTAATTGATATTAAGGGGGATATTCAAATCCCTCACATCAGCGATAAGGTTTATTATAAATACTTAAATAACGAATTATATTTTGCCTTTGTTGATAGCGATAAAACATATATTACAAATTCCAAAGGAAAAGATATATTAACTTTAGATTTTGAAATCGGGGAAGAGTTTTATTTGTTTGATGAAATCATTATAGCCTCTAAAGATAATAAATTCGGTATTATCAATTGGAAAGGAAAAATCTTAATTGATTTTATATTTTCAGAAATTAAACCTAGTTGTGATAATTTAGATTTTATTCCCGTAAAATATATGGAAATTTGGGGTTTTGTCAATAAAAAAGGCAAAATCGTTGATATGAAAATAAAAGAACAGTCTGAAGCAGACTTAAAATGCTCTCAGGTGAAATAATTATGAATAAATACCTATTAAGTAATTTTAAAAATAATAAAGCATTTATACACAAAGATGATGCAACAGGATACGGTCCGAGAATTTGTATCAATACAAAAGGTGAAAAGCTCTTTGAACTTCCCGATAAAGATATGATTGTCAATGGATTTGAAGATGAAGATGTTGCTTTTGTTATGAACGATAAGGGTTTATATGCTCTTATGGATAATAAAGGTAAATTTTTAACAGATTTTATATATAGCCGTATCTTTGGCGGAAGCGAAGATGGATTATTTGAAGTAAAAAGAAACGGAAAACACGGGCATATTGATATACAAGGCAGAGAAATAATACCTTGTATGTATGAAGATGGATGTTATTTTTCAGAAGGTGTAGCAGCCGAGTGCTTGAAGGGTAAATGGGGAATGATTGATTACTTTAATAAAACCGTTATTCCTTTTGAATATGATGATATTAATATATGCAAAAGTAGTATTATTCCTGTGTGCAAGAACGGGAAATGGGGGTTAATAAATAAAAAAAATGAAATTTTGGTTGATTTTTTATACGATGATATATACAGTTGGGGTACAAGAAAATGCAGGAGTGTTACCGCCCGTAAAGGCTCAAAATACGGTTTTATAGACAGATACGGGAATGTTATTGAAGATTTTATTTATGACAATATAGAATTGGCTTGCGATTCTGACGATAATATCGGAGAATATTTAGTCATATCAAAAGAAAACAAAAAAGCCTTATATTCAGCGGTTAATAATAATTTTTTAACAGATTTTATATATGATGAAATAGGTTATTTCTCCGAAAACAGAATTCTTGCAAATAAAAATAAAAAAACAGGCTATCTTGATATACAAGGGGAAGAAGTTATCCCGTTTATTTATGATATAGACTCTAAAAATGACTTTAATGAAGGAATAACGGTATTGAAAAAAGACGGGGAATATGGTGCTGTGGACATATTTGGAAATAATGTTATACCTTTTGGTCAATACGAGAAACTGGGAGAATGCCGAGAAGGTCTGATATATGCAGCTGATTTTGACGGACAAAACGGATATATTGATAATAAAGGGGAAGTTGTAATACCTTTTGGCAAATATCAAAATAGCTTTATAGGTTTCAATGAAGGCTTTTCAATTTCTTATGATGAAAAATTTGGCAGTGTATATATTAATAAAAAATGTGAAATTTTAAAATTAAAGGTATGAAATTATGACGGTTAAGCAATATAGAATAGTTACAAAAAGCAAGCATTTCATTTATTTTGTTACGGAAGAAGATGAAAATAAAAATTGGTGTTTGAAGATTGCAGTTAAAGAAAGGTTTAAAAGCAAATTTAAAAAAGCCTCTGTTGATGAAATAACAGGATATAACGTGATATTAAAGATTATACTGTCTTTGCCGCATGCACCTCATTATATGAGATTTAATTCATATAAAGACAGCCCCTATAAATATATGGAACTGGACAGACCCTTTAGAAATGAGATTAATAAGGCGATTAAAAAAACTTATACAACCTATGAAAATGAATCTATACCGTTTTATGATTATGCTCTTGTTCAATGGGAAGATTTAAACGATAAAGAAAGATTTTTCCTATATGAAACACCAAATCAAGAGATGAGATGGTTTACCGAACCCATCAGTAAAAAAACATCGGGACTATGCATGAATGTTGAATTGGCACTGCAGCCTATGGGCAAAATTGTCAATCAACCGCCATATCTCATAGTTCAAAATGATTACGAGGATAAACAAAATCTGAATTGGGTAAAAGTCAGACTGGATGGAAGTGTCGTTGACGATAAAAAACTTATATTTAAAGAAGATGAAATAAATGAGCTTAAAACTTGGATTGAAATTAATAAATTGGTTATTCTTCTTTATTGGACACAGGAAGAAATAGATTATAGAAATAGCATTAAAAAAATAAAATCTATATCCGATACTCAAAACTAAGATTTACTTTATGTGACTAAATACGACCAAAATAGACATAACAATAAATTATAATAAGAAAAAAAGGCAGAATTATGAAAGAAGTACAAGGAAAATATACTAAAGCAAAAATATTCACTGATAATATTGAAGATAGTGCAATAAAGCAAGTTGAGGATATATGCAATCATCCTATTTTTGAAGATTGTAAGGTTAGAATAATGCCTGACGGTCATACGGGGAAAGGCTGTACAATAGGTTTTACTTCAACTATGCCTAAAAACGGAGAAATTATACCAAATATAATAGGGGTTGACCAATCTTGCGGTATGCTCACCATTAAACTTAAAGAATGCAAGACGCTCAAAGATTATCTAAAATTAGATAAAGTAATAAGGCAGTATATTCCGACAGGTTTAAGAGGAAGAAAAACAATATCAGCTTTAGTTCCCGA
>CANQLG010000043.1 GCA_947624645.1 Candidatus Gastranaerophilales bacterium | reverse complement strand
AGAGATATGAGAATGGAGGTAGTATAAAATGTCAAAAAAGACAATTACGGTTGACGGTAACTACGCTGCAGCACATATTGCGTATGCATTAAGCGAAGTTTCGGCAATCTACCCGATTACCCCTTCATCAACGATGGGTGAATGGATTGATGAATGGGCATCACAACACAAACAAAATATATGGGGAAAAGAAGTAAGAGTTGCAGAAATGCAATCAGGAGCCGGTGCGGCAGGCGCTGTTCACGGTTCACTCGCAGCAGGTGCTTTAACTTCTACATATACAGCATCACAAGGGTTATTATTAATGATTCCTGTTATGCACAAAGTAGCAGGTGAAATGTTACCATCTGTTATTCACGTTGCAGCAAGAGCTTTAGCAGCTCAATCACTTGCAATCTTCGGCGACCACACAGACGTTATGGGCTGCCGTAATACGGGTTATGCAATGCTAGCTGCAAATTCCGTTCAGGAAGAAATGGATTTAGCTTTAGTTGCTCACTTATCAACATATAAAGCAAAAGTTCCTTTCTTACAGTTCTTTGACGGGTTCAGAACCTCTCACGAAGTTCATAAAATAGAAGAAATCTCTTATGAAGAAATTGCTTCTCTTGTTGAACCTAAATATATTGAAGAATTCAGACAAAGAGCGCTAAGACCCGAAGCTCCCGTTTGCAAAGTAGGCGCACAAAATACAGACGTATACTTCCAAGGCAGAGAAACTGTTAACAAGTACTATAACGCTGTTCCTGATATCGTTCAAGAATATATGGATAAAGTAGCAAAAGTAACAGGCAGACAATATCATCCGTTTGATTATGTCGGCGCACCCGACGCTACCGATGTTATAGTTGCAATGGGTTCAGGCTGTGAAACAATAGAAGAAACTATTGAATACTTAAACGCTCAAAGAGGTAAAAAATACGGTTTAGTTAAAGTAAGACTATATAGACCGTTTGACGTTAAACGTTTCAACGATGCACTTCCTAATACAGTTAAAAGAATTACTGTTTTAGACAGAACAAAAGAACCCGGTTCAATCGGTGAACCTTTATATTTGGATGTTGTTGCAGCATTAGAAAACAAGGATATCAGAGTTATCGGCGGAAGATACGGATTATCATCTAAAGAATTTACGCCATCAATGGTATTTGCAGTATATAAACATGCTGAAAATAACGGTTTCCACGGATTTACCGTTGGTATTGAAGATGATGTTACAAATAAATCATTAAAAGTAGATGAACACATTGTAACAGAGCCTGAAGGTACTACAAACTGTATGTTCTGGGGCTTAGGCTCAGACGGTACGGTCGGCGCAAACAAAAACTCAATTAAAATCATAGGTCAATATACAAATAAAGACGCACAGGCATACTTCGCTTATGACTCTAAAAAGTCATTTGGGGTAACTGTTTCTCACTTAAGATTTGGTGATAAACAAATTAAATCAACATATTTAATCACTGCGCCCGACTTTGTATCTTGCTCTGCTCACGCATATATCGGCAGATATGATTTGTTAAAAGGTATAAAAGAGGGCGGTACATTCTTATTAAACAGCCCTTATACAAAAGATGAAGCTTTTGCACATTTAACGAGAGATATGCAAAAAACTATCATAGATAAGAAAATCAAATTCTACAATGTAGACGCTGAAAGACTTATCAAGGAACAACCGGGATTACGCGGTAAGGGTGCAAATACCGTTATGATGGTTGCATACTTCAAAGTATCAGGCATTATTCCTTTTGAACAAGCTTTAGAAGGTATGAGAGAAATGACAAAGAAAACCTTCAAGAAAAAAGGCGACGATGTTGTAAATATGAACTTAGCATTAATTGATGCAGCGGTTAACGCAACCGAAGAAGTTGTTATTCCTGCTTCATTAGACGGAGTTTGCGCTGCTGATGATGTTAAGTTAATTGATGATAACGCTGATGATTTTGCAAAGAAAATCATTGAACCATCAATGAGACAAAAGGGCGATGATATCCCCGTAAGTGCAATGAGTGTTGATGGTGTTATCCCGACAGGTACAGCTAAACTTGAAAAACGTGGTATTGCACCTCGTGTTCCGAAATGGAACCCTGAGAACTGTGTACAATGCGGAATATGTGCAAGTGCTTGCCCGCATGCAGCAATCAGAACCAAGATTGCTAAACCTGAAGACTTAGCAAACAAACCCGAGTCATTTACAACAATTGCAGCAAAACCCGGTGACGGTGAACAATTTAAAGTTCAAGTATACTGCAAAGACTGCACGGGCTGCGGTGTTTGTATAGACCAATGTTTAGCAAACAAAAATCCGGAAAAACAAGCTCTTACTTGGTCAACAATTGAAAAAGAAGAAGAAGCCTGCGAATTTGTTAACGAAAAATTCTTTGATGAACTGCCTGACAATTACTTAGGCAAAAATTCACCTAAGACAATTAAAGGCGCAATGTTAAGAACTCCTTTATTTGAATTTTCAGGTGCTTGTGCGGGTTGCGGAGAAACACCTTACGTTAAATTAGTTTCTCAATTATTCGGCGAAAATATGATAATCGCTAACGCAACAGGTTGTTCTTCAATATATTCAGGCACATTCCCGACAATTCCTTACACAACAACAAAAGAAGGAAGAGGACCGGCTTGGGCTAACTCATTATTTGAAGATAACGCTGAATTTGGTTTCGGTATGAGATTAGCGGTAGACCAAAACAGAGATACTTTAAAAACTTATGTTGAAAAAGTTGTTGCTGATGAAAAAGCTCCAGCTGACTTAAAAGAAGCTCTTGCAAATGCTATTTCATACTTTGATAACTCAAAGACACCTGAAGCATTAGAAGCTCAAAATAAAGCAAAAGAAATGATTAAAAAGTATGCTGACGCTCCATGCCCGAACTTAGCAAAAGTAAGAGAATTGCAAGACTACTTCACCGATAAATCAATATGGATTATAGGCGGTGACGGATGGGCAAACGATATCGGATACGGCGGTATTGACCACGTATTAGCACAAAACAAAAACGTTAATATATTGGTTCTTGATACCGAAGTATACTCAAATACGGGCGGTCAAGCTTCAAAATCAACTCCGACGGGTGCTGTTGCAAAATTTGCAACGGGCGGTAAGAGAACATACAAGAAGAACATGGGCTTAATGAGCATGTCATACGGATATGTTTATGTAGCATCAGTTGCACTTGGTGCTGACAGAGGTCAAACTCTAAAAGCCATCCAAGAAGCTGAAGCTTATAACGGCCCATCCATAATCTTTGCTTATGCACCTTGTATTGCTCACGGTATTGATATGGCTAAGACTCAAACGGAACAAAAACGTGCCGTTGAAGCAGGTTATTACCCGTTATACAGATATAACCCTGCTAATGAACAACCGTTCACTTGGGACGCTAAAGATCCGAAAGGCAGCTATCAAGACTTTATCAGAAGTGAAGGCAGATATAAATCACTTCTAAAAACAAACCCCGAAGCTGCTGAAGAGTTATATACTCAAGCTGAAAAAGACGCTCAAGCTCGTATGGCTGTATATAAATCTGTCGGCGAATTGATGAAATAAAATATTTTCACCATAAATAAAAAGGAGATGCCAATTGGTATTTCCTTTTTATTTATCAAAAATTTCAAATATATTATGAGATTTCAGTTTTTTTAAAAGTTCTATAATTTCTATATCTTTTTCTTTCAAAATCGGATTATTTATATTTATCTTTGCACTTAATAATATCCGTATTGTAGGAATAGAGACACCCAGTTTTATTAAATCTCTAATCATTGTTATCCATTCAATATCATTTTGACTGAACAACCTTTTTCCATCTTTTGTATGTTTTGTTCTATATGGTTTTATTAAACCTTCTTCTTCATAAGTTCTTAATCTGTCACTTGTAATACCCAATAATTTTGCCGCTTGGCTTATTTGATAAAAAGGTTCATTTGGATCCGGTTGTTTCATAATTACCTCTTTTTTTATTATAGAGTGAGATAATTTACTACAAAATATCGGTATTTTAATTAGTATATTTATATATCATGTTGACTATTATAAATATAGGTGTTATATTATATAAGTATAGTTAAAATTGAGCTAACTAACGAGAATTTACTCATTAAAACAATTATTACAATTGTAAATCTATTAATTTTTAGGAAAGGGAAATTATGAAAAAATTATATATAAAAAAAAGAGTCAAAATTAATCTAACATACGTAAAGGGTAGGGCTTGTTTTTTTCATGGATCTCATAATAATTGCTGTTCAGGTTCAACAAGTGCACAATATTAAAAAATCGAATTGCCACTTAGTGTATTATGTTTAAATTAAATAATTGGATTTCTACAAGATGTTATAAAACATGCGAAAATTTGGATTTGGCTTATATTATAAATCATAAGTCCAATGAATTTATTGTGCTTGATGGTGATTCAGCAAAAATATGGGATATGATTACTTCATCAAAAAATGAATCCGCAATTATAGAATATACAAAAGAAAATGGCTGTTTTGATGAATTAGAACCTTTTATATCTGAATTAATATCGCTTGGGTTATTATCAAATTGCAGTATTTTAAAGAAAACAGGAAATTGCCAATTAAATAAAATTCAAACTTATACTAATGAAGATATAGACCCTATAATTGGTACAACTTATTTACAAAGATTATTTATAGAATTGAATTATAATTGTAATTTAAGATGTATCCATTGTTTTAATGATAAGAGCTGCATTAATGAAATTAGTTTTAAAAAAATTAAACCATTTATAGATGAAGCTATAAATCTTGGTTTATTATATATAACACTTTCAGGTGGAGAATGTACCTTAAATAAAGATTTTTTGAAAATAGCAAAATATATAAGAAAAAACAAAATAGCACTTGAAATATATACAAACGGACAAATATTAAATGATGATGATAAATTATTTGATAATTTAGTGGCAATATATCCGCATATGATTTCTTTAAGTTTATATTCCATGAATCCCGATATACACGATAAAATTACAGGAGTAAAAGGTTCACAAATTAAAACTTTAAATGTTATTAAAAAATTAAAAGAAAAGAATATAAATATCGGTATAAAAACATTTTTAACAAATCAAAATGCAAATGAATATAGAGATATTGAAAGATTTGCCAAAGATAATCAAATAAATTGTACCGTTGATTATTTATTATTGGATAATCCTTTAAAAACTAATCAACAAATAGAGATAACAAATAAACAGATAACAAAACTATTACTTGATAAAGAATCAATATGTTATATGGGCAATATTCCCCCTGAAGAATTTAACAAAAATTCTTCAATTTGTTCCGGCGGATATTCTTCACTTTCTATTAATCCAAATTATGATATATATATATGTCCTTCTCTTAAAATTCTACTGGGAAATTGTTTAAAAGATTCTTTAACGCAAATTTGGAATCAAAAAGATATAAATACTCCGTTAGGACAAATACGACAATTACGCAAAAAAGATTTAAAGCAATGCCACACAAAAGAATATTGTAAATATTGCATATATTGTCCGGGGATAGCTGCAGATTCTAATAATTATTTAGAGCCTTATGAGCGCTTTTGCAGAATTGCCAAATTAAAATTAGAAGCTAAAAAAATTATAGATAAAAATTGTAAATATTAAAAATGTATATTACTGATGTTTATTCAAATAAATATGCTTATTTAAGATATAAAGTTCTGCAATTTGTACCTGCTATTTTTCGTAAATATTTTATACAATATAGCTACAAAAAATTTTATAAACAAAATCTTGACTTAAAAAACCCAAAAAGGTTGAGTGAAAAAATTCAGTGGCTTAAAATAAATGGAGATAAAAGAATAAAAACATACTTAAGTGATAAACTTCAAGTTAAAAATTATATTAAAAAGGAATTACCTGAACTAAAATGTGCAAATGTTTATCAAATAGACAAAAATTTTAAAAATCTTAATTGGGATAAACTCCCTCAAGAATTTATATTAAAAACAAATCACGCTTGGCTTACAAATATTGTTATAGAAAATAAATATGATATTGCAGAAAACGAGTATAAGGCAATAGCAAAATTTTATAGTAAAGTTTTAAAAATAAATTTTGCATTTTGGAGTAATTATGAAATGCAATACAAAGATATAATTCCTTATATATATGCAGAAGAATATCTGGGTGATTGGCGAAAAAGAAATGAATATGAAATTTGGTGTTTTAACGGAAATGTAGAATTCATAACATATAAACAACCCATTAAAATAAATAAGACAATGTTTCGTATGATAAGTTATTATAATAATAAATGGGAAAAACAAAACTTTTATATAGAACACAAGGAATTGAAAAATGTTTTTCCTAACGGAAATAATAAATATAAAGTTATTGAATATGCCAAAATTTTAAGTAAAGATATTGATTTTGTCAGGGTTGATTTTATGGAAGTAAATGACGAATTATATTTTTGTGAAATGACTTTTACCCCATTTTCAGGTTATATAGATATTCAGCCAAGACAATACGATTTGATATTAGGTGAAAAACTTAAATTAGACTGTAACAAATAACTATAACAATATCTTAAATATAGCTTTTCTAACTTTTTGATTATTCCCTAAGGCAGGCATATGAGCATCTTGGGGATAAAAGATTAAAAAAGTCTTATTGTCGGCTTTTAATTTATCAACATCTCCCGATAAAAACATTACGTCTTTTTCACTATTATAGGCTTCAATTATTGTTGTCTTATCAAGGTTTGTATAGCCCATATATTCTTCACCCGTTATAACCACTTGGATATCAATATATTTTTTATGAGCTTCCAGTTTTTGAGAGGGTTTTGTTTCATATTCCTGAAGATTAAAAAATACCTCATTTCCTCTTAACTCATGGCGCCCGCATTCCATTTGAGCCAAATTGTGTGTTTTAATATAATCAAAAACAAGTTTAAAATCTTTATGCAAACTTTCATATTTTTCAGAATTAGCTAAAGCATCAATAATCATATATAAATCTCCTTTTTTTTGTAATTTAACACAAAAATTTACAATTGTTAAATTTTTGGCAATCAATAAGTAAAAAAAAACTTTATTAAGATAAGAGGACTTTTACATATTGTAATAGCGGAGCAGCAATGAACGAAGAACAATTAAATTTAGTTTTGGGAACAACCTTTGAACCTGTAAAAAATGCATATAAATTCTCGACAAGAATGCAACGAGATGAGATTCAACGTATTGTAAGAATTTTTGAAATAACGGAAAAACAAAAAATTAAAAATAAATTATTTGCAATAAAAAATCTTGCAACAATGAAAGTTGTTTTCAGCAATAACTAAATTTTTAGTTAAAAATTATTTTGTTTTTGGGTGGTAAGCCTGTGCATAGGTGTATGATTCCGTGAATCCTACCGAAGAATACATTTTAACCGCCGCTGCGTTATCAGAATCACAGCTTACATTCAGTTCTTTTAATTCCCAACCGCCTGATATTGCAGATGTTAATAAATCGTCCATAAAATATTTTAACAAAATATTTCCGAAACCTTTGTTTCTGTGTTTTTTAACTATTGCACAAATCGGAATATTTGCTACTTTGTCATTTGTAAGATTTGCGAATATTAATCCCACAGGATGTTTTTTATACAATAATACTTTAGTTATTCCGGGGAGGAATTGACCATATATATTTTCGGTTATTTTTTCCGTTATATCTTTACATCCGTTTAAGGATTTAAATCTTGAATCAAATAAAACATCTGAGGACTCGGAAAAAGATTGCACCATAATTTCAGCCGCATCTTTAAAGTAGGTTGTTTTCCAGTTAGATATGGAATAATCATAAGGTAATATTGGCTTTGGTATATTTTTTGTTTTATTTATTGCGGATATATCCGACAGATTATATGACATTACTGAAGTATTTACAATTTTAAATCCATAGTCTTGAATATCTTGAACAAAAGAAGATTGTTTACCAATCATAGGATAAGTAACAATTTTATCACGCATAATAAATTTATTTATTTCAATAAATTTTTCCAATAACAGTTTACGTTTTTGGTTTATATTTTCATTACCCAAACAATGAATAATATTTAGCTCCAATGATTCCGAAATTAAAGTAGTATAAACTAAAAATCCGGTCGGAATACCATCTTCAACCAACACAATACAATTTAATAACCCTTGGTCAATGCTTTTTATAAAGTTTTCATAATCTAAAGGTTCAAGCTCAAAGTTATAATCCTTTACAGCATTATTTTTAAAATCATTATATACACCTGCCAGTACTTTGTAATATGAAGAATTATAAGTTTCTACCTTGTACATTGTAATATTAGTCATAATTAACCTCATTATAAATCAATTAAATGTTCCATTTTATCAACTTTAGTATGCATATACTTTTCATTATATTTATTTAGCGGAGTTTTAAGAGCAACTCTTTCCGCTATTTCAAGCCCGTAACCTTTTAGAGCAACAATCTTAGTCGGATTATTAGTAATAAGTTTTATTTTAGTATACCCTAAATCTCTTAAAATTTGAGCACCTATACCGTAGTTTCTTAAATCAGGAAGAAAACCTAATGAGATATTGGCCTGAACAGTGTCTTGCCCCTGTTCTTGAAGTGCGTATGCTTTAATTTTATTAACAAGCCCTATGCCTCTGCCTTCGTGACCTCTTATATATACTAAAGCACCTTTTCCGTATTCCTCAATAAGTCTCAGAGCAGATTCCAATTGATTTTGGCAGTCGCAGCGTTTAGAGTGGAAAATATCACCCGTTAAGCATTCAGAGTGGACTCTGACCATCGGAATTTTATCCGATCCGTCATCTTTAACTATTGCTACCTGATCGACTCCGCCAAGCTTGTTTGTATATCCGTATACTTTAAATGTACCGAAGTCTGATGGCAGATTTGCCATAGCATCACGGCTCATAAACATTTCTTTTTGGAGCCTGTATTCTATTAACTGCGCAACGGTAATAAATTTTAAATTGTGTTTAGCGGAGAATTTAACAAGGTCATCTCTTCTCGCCATAGTCCCGTCTTCATTAACTATTTCGCATATAACGGCAGCAGGAGTTAATCCCGCAAGTCTTGCCAAGTCAACTGAAGCTTCGGTATGCCCTACACGTTCCAATACTCCGCCTTTTCTAGCAATAAGAGGAAACACATGCCCGGGGCGCGATAAGTCAGAAGATACGGCATCATTTGCAACGGCTACTTCTATTGTTTTAGCTCTGTCAAAAGCACTAACCCCAGTTGTAACACCGTATTTTTTAACGGCATCAATACTCTGGGTAAAAGCAGTACCCTTAGGGTCGGTATTATAACTTACCATCTCGGATAAGCCTAATTTTTCAGCTTTTTCACGTGTTAAAGCCAAACATAAAACACCCTTGCATTGAGATATTAAAAAGTTTACAACCTCGGGTGTCGCATATTGAGCGGGGATAATAACATCTCCCTCATTTTCCCTATCCTCATCATCAGCGACAATTATCGGTTTCCCGTTTTTAAAATCTTCTATTGCTTCTTCTATTGTATTAAATTTAATTTCATCCATTTTAACAAAATCCGTTTTCCGCTAAAAAACTGTAATCTATTTTACTTTTATTATCTTTTGAATTTAAAATTTTTTCAACATATTTAGAAATCATATCGGTTTCGACGTTAACAATATCACCTTTTTTTAAGCTTGAAAGGTTAACCTCTTTTAATGTAATCGGGATAAGTTCAACCGAAAATACATTATCATTAATTGAAGCTATCGTAAGGCTTACTCCGTTTAGAGCAATTGAGCCTTTATATATTACATATTTTGAAAACTCGGAAGGGATTTTAAAGAAAAATTCTTTGCTGAAGCCATCATCTTTTGCCCCGATAAATTCACCAAGGCAGTCAATATGACCTGAAACTATGTGCCCGTCTATTCTTTTATTTAAAGTTAGTGCTCTTTCAAGATTAACTTTATCTCCTTTTTTAAGGTGATTAAAGTTAGTAACATTTAAAGTTTCATTTGAAGCCTGAACTTTAATAAAATTCTTACCGAATTCAACAACACTTTGGCAGGCACCATTAACGCAAATACTTGCTCCAAGCTTTATATCTTCAAGTATCCGCTTGCAGTTAATTACTAAATCCATTCCTTTTGGCGATTCAGTTATATTTTTAACTTCGCCCTGTTCTTCAATTAATCCTGTGAACATACATTTAGTTTACCATAAAAAAAGCCTGTTATATTTATTGTTTAACTATTATTACAAATTTTAATTATTTGTTTAATTTTGTTGTATAAAGTCGGAAAAAATAATACAATATAGTTATTACGGATTGCGTTCTAAGGAGTTTTCATGGCAATAGCATATTTATGTTTAGGTTCAAATATGGGTGATAAAGTCGGCTATGTACAACGAGCCGTTAAAATGCTGACAGAATCTGGCATGGTAACAATTGTGAGGTCGTCAGCACTATATGAAACAGAACCTTGGGGCAATCATGATTTGGATTGGTTTGTTAATGCGGTTATAGAAGTCAAAACAAAACTTTCTCCAAGAGAGCTTTTGGATTTATGTAAAAATACCGAAATTCAAATGGGTCGGGTAAAAACAAATTCCGAAAAATATGAAAACAGAATTATTGATATAGATATACTCTTTTACGGCGATATGATAATAGATGAGCCTGATTTAAAGATACCTCATCCGCATCTGCACGAAAGAGCATTTGCACTTGTGCCTTTGTTAGAATTAATTCCTGACTATGAGCATCCGAAATATAAAAAATCACTTTTGCAATTGCACGAAGAACTTGAAACCTTAGACGACGTATTTTTATATGGAACAAGAGTCGATATATAGAAATATTGCCATTATAGGGTTAGGTGCATCAGGCGGTCTTTTAAGTGTTTTATTGGCAAAAAATCCTTATTGTAATATTACGGCGTTTGATGAGAAACTGCCCTTTACCTCACTTTTGCCCACAGGTGGAGGAAGATGCAACCTTACTTATGATGAAGATGATATAACAAAATTTGCTAAAAACTACCCGAGAGGTGAAAAGTTTTTGTTATCGGTTTTTTCAAGATTTTCACAAAAAGAAACAAGAAAACTTTTTGAAGATTTAGGTATAAAAACTTATGTTCAAAAAGATAAAAGAGTTTTCCCCGTCTGTGACAGTTCAAAAAAAGTTGTTGAAATATTAAGAAAGCACCTCGAAGTTCCAAACTTTAAGCATATTAAAGAGAATGTTTTAAAAATAGAGAAAAAAGAAAATAAATTTCAGGTTACAACGAAAAACTCAAATAATTTATACGATTGCGTGATACTTGCTTCAGGAGGAAATAAAGAGAGTTTTGAGCTTGCAAAAGGATTGGGGCACAAAATCATTACTCCTGCTCCATCACTATGTGCGCTTGATATAGAAGAAAAGTATTTGTATAAGCTATCGGGTTTGACCTTAAAAAATGTTGAAGCAAAAGTAAATAAACATAATTGTTTTGGTGATATTCTATTTGCACACAAGTTTATAACGGGACCTTGTATATTTAAAATATCAGCACTCTGTGCTTATGAAAATCTGCCCTTTGAAATAAAATTAAAACTTACCGAATATTCTAAAGAAGAAATTGAAGAAACAATAAAAAATAATCAAAAAAAATCAATAAAAAATGTATTTTCAATTTTTGCTCCCGAGTCCTTTATCCAAGAAATATTGAGCCATAATAATATTGACGGGGCAAAACAAATTGCACAAATAAAAAAACAAGAAAAAGAAATACTGATAAATTCACTGTTAAATTTAAAATTACACGCAAAAGCAAGAATAAAAGACTCTGAAATCGTAACGGCAGGCGGCGTGGATTTAAATGAAATCAACCCCAAAACAATGGAGTCAAAACTTGTAAAAGGACTTTATATTATAGGAGAAATGCTCAATATTGACGGATTTACGGGCGGATTTAATCTTCAAAACTGCTGGTCAGGTGCTTATTTATGTTCAAAAGATTTTAACTAATTACATAATAATCGGGGGCAATCAGATTGATTGCCCCCAATATATTTTTTACTTAGAATTATTGATTATCAGGAGATTCTGGGATTTCTGGGGTATAAATTTGAGTTAATAACTGACCTGATAAATCAATCCCTATAATACTTACAAATGCACCCAAAACAGAACCTACAATACTGCCTAAGACAGAAATTATTGCGAGGTTACCATGGCTAAAAATTCCTGCAAGCAGACCGACTATGATAATTATCGGTATTGCAACTATACCGGTAAGTAAACAGATAAGAAAATTTTTCCACCAATATGAACAGAAAGTAGTGAACTTAGACGTAATAATATTAAACGCTTTAGAGAACTTAAACCACTCTTTAAAATCAAGTGTTGACATAAATCCGACCGTTAAGCCTGACAAGATAAAGAACATGATAAAAATCCATATAAAGAAACTAATAATACATAGTACTGGAATGTTAATTGTAAGGAACATGATTATCCCTGTAAGGACAGCCACTATTATTGATAAGATAATAACACCTCCGATATATTTAAAAGCAATAAAAATAATATTGCTCATTTCTTCAAGCAAGCCAGGAAATATAACAGCTTCTTTTTTAAAATATCGATTAATTGCATAAGCAGCTATACCGCAAATAGGTATCATACAAAAGGAATATAGTAATCCTGCAACGGCAGCTATACCGAAACCAAAAGTTTTGGGGTCCATGAATCCGCAAAAAATACCCACTAAAAACATTAAAATAAAATATTGTTTCAGATTATTTTTATTATAAGCCTCGGTTTTAATATGATTCCATGCTGCCCTAATACTAATCGACATAAATATCTCCTTCATTTCTCCAACATAATAAATATAACAATATTTTTGAGTTTTGTAAATTTATATTTGAAAAAAAATATGTTTAATATATTATATTAACAGTAATTTTACAAAGATGAAGTAGAATATGACAAAAGGAGCTGTATTCTATAATTTTCTATTGTATAAACAAAATAATATAATAAGGAAAAAAGACAATGGGAATCAAAGGAAAAAATGACAGAATGGTAGTTCTTGCTTGTGAAGAATGCAAAAGAAGAAACTACACAACAGTAAAAAACAAGAAGAACTCAAAAGAAAGAATGGAATTAAATAAATATTGTCCGTTCTGCCAAAAACACGTATTACACAAGGAAACGAAATAAGGATTTATAAAAAGCGTCCTTAGTTCAGTTGGTAGAACGTCGGTCTCCAAAACCGGATGTCGAGGGTTCGAGTCCTTCAGGGCGCGGATTATAAAAAGGAAAAATCAATGGAAAAAATATTAACATACTTTAAAGGCGTCAAGGCGGAATGGGGCAAAATCAGCTGGCCGGAAAGGAAACAAGTTATTGCTCAGACAATAGTAGTATTGGCAATAGTTATTGTATTTACAATCTATACTTACGGTTTGGATGTTATTTTTAAAGGAATACTCCAATCATTACATATAACAGTCTAATCGGGTAAAAAAGATAGGAATATTAAAATAATGACAAACGAAAACAACGAAATAGTAGAACATTTAGCAGATATGGAACTCGGACAGGAAGGTATCGTATCAAAGAAAAAAGAAACAAAATCTTCCAAAAAAACAGAACCGAGTGAAATAAAAGAAATAAAAGAACCGTCTGTTAAAGAAGAAAAAGCACCTCAAAAAAGATGGTATATAGTTCATACATATTCAGGACACGAAAACAAGGTTAAAGTTAACCTCGAAAAGCGTATTGAATATATGAATATGGCTGATAAAATCTTCAGAATAGAAGTACCGCAAAAGACAATAACAAAAATGAAAGACGGTAAAAAAACAGACAGAGAAGAAAAAATCTTCCCCGGTTATGTTTTAGTTGAAATGATTATGGATGATGACTCTTGGTATGTAGTAAGACACACGGCAGGTGTAACAAAGTTTGTAGGTTCGGCTAAAAAGCCTATACCGGCTAAAGACAGCGAAATCAAGAAAATTATCCATAAAACACAAAATCAGGTTACAAAAGTTGAACTTGATGTTAAAGCGGGCGATAAGGTACGAATTATTTCGGGACCGTTCTCTGAATTTATCGGTGATATTACGGAAGTTTATCCTGATAAATCTAAATTAAGAGCAATGGTATCGATATTCGGACGTGAAACGCCTGTTGAACTTGAATACAAACAAATTCAGAAAATATAGCGAAATTCCGAACGGACAAAAGTCCGGATAGCGAGGGTCGAAGCGAGGACAAGGCAAAGCCAAACGAGTGGAAGACCCGAGCGAGAAGGAATTTCAAGAAGCGAAATTCCGCAGGGTGGAGCGAAGCGAACCCGAGGATAGCGGGAGCCGAAGTGAGGACAGCGAAAGCGAACGAACGACAGGCAAGTGCGAACAGGAATTTCAAGAAGCGAAATTCCGCATGGTGGAGCGAAGCGAACCCGAGGATAGCGGGAGCCGAAGTGAGGACAGCGAAAGCGAACGAACGACAGGCAAGCGCGAACAGGAATTTCAAGAAGCGAAATTCCGCAGAGTAGAGCGAAGCGAAAACAAACAAAACAAATATACAATACTGTGGAAGGAAGTAAAATTCCGCCATTACCACGAAAGGAGAAAACAAAATGGCAAAGAAAGTTGTAGGAAAAATTAAACTACAAATTCAAGCGGGTAAAGCAAACCCATCACCGCCGGTTGGTCCTGCATTAGGTCAGCACGGTGTAAATATTATGGAATTCTGCAAACAATTCAATGCAAAAACAGAATCACAAGCAGGATACATAATTCCGGTCGTTATCGATGTATACGAAGACAGATCATTCTCATTCGTAACAAAATCACCGCCGGCAGCAGTATTAATTAAAAAAGCAATCAATTTAGCAAAAGGCAGTGCAGCACCAAACAAAACAAAAGTAGGGCAAATAACACACGCTCAACTTGAAGAAATTGCTAAAATTAAAATGGAAGACCTTAACGCAACAACAATGGAATCAGCTGTTGAAATGATTAAAGGTTCTTGCAGAGCAATGGGTGTTACGGTCGTTGACTAATTGATTACTAAATAGTGGAAGCAATATTGCGTTAAGACCACAAAAGGAGAAAGAAATGTCTAAATTAACTAAAAAACAAAAGAAAATAGCTGAAATGATGGA
>CANQLG010000042.1 GCA_947624645.1 Candidatus Gastranaerophilales bacterium | reverse complement strand
AAATTATAATTTTTGGCAATAAGCCAAAAAGTTATTAAAGTAAATAAATAACCGATATAAAACAAAAGTAGACCCATCAGAAGTAGTTGCGGATTGGATAATGCCATGCGAGGGAGTAACATTTACATATAACAATAAGAGAAGGTGGGTTTCATGGTAAATCAATTAACCCTTTGTTTTATATTGATAATTAATTATTTTTATGAATTTCGGCACTTTTAATATAATGTTCAACAAGTTTTTGTTGTTCATCAGAATATATACTTAATTCGATAAGTTTTTTATTATTAATTTTATTCTTTTCTATATATGGTTGCATATATTCAATTAATGCACCTATATAATCGGTATGTAAATTACTTTTTTCTTTTGAATATTTATCAGTGATATTAATTAAATTAATATATAGATTAAATAATGGACTATAAATATAAAGTTCTGCCGTTAAATCTAAATTAATAATATCTATATCCGATAAACTTGAAGGATTATTTTTATATTTTTCAACGCCAATTTTTACTTCTTCAACAATTTCATCAATTTCTTTTTTTGTTTTCGGAGCTTCATCTTAAATTACTTTTTGAATTTCAATTTTGTATTGTCTTGGAAGTTTATATTTATCATCTTTCTTGAACAACAACAAAGACAAGGCAATAACTAAAACAATAAGGAATAATATTATAATTTTTTTAATCATAAATAACTTTTAAAATTTTTCAGGATGATTGGAATTTGATAAAACAATTTCTCTATACTCATTTTTATCAATGTCTACACCCATATTTTTTATGTTGATTTTAAATTTTTTCTTTTTTTTAGGTTTTTTATCATTCATAATATTACCTGCAAGCTAAAGTTTTGGTTCTGTAATTATCGATACTGTCATAGGTCAGATTTGGGTTTTCCATATAATATTGCAGTGCTTCTAAGTACGCTTTAGCTGTATCTAAGACTGTAAAACATGGCGTAGAATACATTTCTGCCAAAGTTCTGATTAAAAATCCCCTGTCTTCGGAGCCGTATCTTACGGAACTGTTATTGGTTGTCGGTGTATTTATAATAAAGCATAAATCTTTATTTTTCATATTTCTTTGCATTTTTTGGATATCAAATTTTTCTATTTCTTTTGATTCAATATTATGAAGTTTTAAAAATTTATGCGTACCTGTTGTAGCAACAAGATTATATCCTAAATCAACAAGTGTTTTAGCTATTCCTATACAATCTTTCTTATAGTGGTCATTTATTGATATCAAAACATTACCACGCTGTGTTGAAAGTTTGTAGCCTGCCGCTAAAAATCCTTTTGCTAAGGCTCTTTCATAGTTTGTATCAATGCCTAAGACTTCACCGGTTGATTTCATTTCAGGAGCAAGTGCAGGGTCTATTCGGTTTAATTTTTGGAATGAAAATATCGGAACTTTTGCACATACAAGGTTTGTTGTTTCTATTAAGCCGGGTTTATATCCTTGCTCGGGTATAGATTTACCGAGTATTGCATCTATTGCAATTTTTACCATCGGTGTGCCGGTCACTTTACTTAAAATAGGTACTGTTCTTGATGCTCTCGGGTTAACTTCTATAATATATGCTATATTATCTTTTAAGACAAATTGAATATTCATTAACCCTTTTACTTTCAAGGCTTTTGCAATTTTTTCGGTGTAGGTTACAAGGTCTTTTATTATATTGTCGGGTATTGTCCTTGTCGGATATAGTGCAATTGAATCTCCCGAGTGGATTCCGGCACGCTCTATATGCTCTGTTATTGCAGGAATTAATACGTTTTCTCCGTCTGATATTGCATCTAATTCAAGCTCTGTGCCCTCGATATATTGGTCAATCAATATAGGATGTTCATCAGAGAATTTTAATGCCCCTTCAATATATGATATTAATTCATCTTTGTTATAAACAACCTGCATGCCACGTCCTCCGATTACGTATGACGGACGTACAAGTAAAGGATAACCCAATGTTTTTGCCACTTCTAATGCTTCTGTTTGATTTTTAACAGCAAATCCTTTTGGCTGCGGAATCTTTAAATTTCTTAAAAGCTGTTCAAAAAGTTTTCTGTCTTCTGCAATATTGATGGATTCTAAAGATGTACCAAGTATTTTTACGCCCCTTTCATATAATTTTGGAGCTAAATTAATTGCTGTTTGACCCCCAAATTGTACCATTACACCTTCGGGATTTTCTTTTTCTATTATGTTCATTATATTTTCAATATGCATGGGTTCAAAGAACAATTTATCAGCTACATCAAAGTCTGTTGATAATGTTTCAGGATTTGAATTTACTATTAATGATTTATAATTGTTATTTCTGACTTCCCACGCAGCGTGAACCGAGCAATAGTCAAACTCTATTCCTTGCCCGATTCTTATCGGGCCAGAACCTAATATTAATATTTTTTTGTCTTTTGTCGGTTCGGTTTCATCCGCTTCATTATATGTTGAATAATAATAAGGAGTATAGGCTTTAAACTCAGCTGCACAAGTGTCTACTATTTTGAATGAAGCACTTATTGAATTTTCTTTTTTTAACCTTTCTATTTCGGTCAGAGACTTTTGGGTATATTTGGATATTTCTTCATCCAAAAATCCTTTTTCTTTTGCTTCTAAATATAGAGCAGATGTTAATGGTTCACTTTTTAATTTGTTTTCGAAATCTACAAGAGATTTAATTTTGTATATAAACCATTTATCGATTTTTGTTATTTTATTAATTTCATTAATACTTATACCTCGGTTTAAGGCTTCAGCTACTCTGAAAATTCTTCTGTCGTCTTGAACATGCAGTAAAGCTTTCAATTCTTCTTCGCTGCATTCTATATGTCTGCCGCGAAGCAGCCCTGTATATTTTGATTCTATTGAAGTTATAGCTTTTTTAAATGAACTTTCAAAAGTTCTGCCTATTGCCATAACTTCACCTGTTGCTTTCATTTTTGTGCCTAAGATTCTATCTCCGTGTTTAAATTTATCAAACGGCCACTTTGGAATCTTTGTTACTACATAGTCAAGTGTCGGTTCAAATGCTGCAACGGTTTTCTTTGTTATGGAATTTGGAATCTCATGCAGATTATATCCGATAGCTATTTTTGTTGTAATTTTTGCGATAGGATAGCCTGTTGCTTTTGATGCTAATGCTGATGAACGGCTTACGCGGGGGTTTACTTCGATTACATAGTATTGATTACTTACTGTATCAAGTGCAAACTGTACATTACATCCGCCTTCTATTTTTAATGCTCTTATAATTTTTAGCGCTGCGCTCCTTAACATTTGACATTCTTTATTTGTAAGCGTTTGAGTTGGTGCTACAACAAAACTGTCGCCTGTATGTATACCTATCGGGTCAATATTTTCCATATTACATATAGCTATACTTGTATTATTTGCGTCACGAATTACTTCATATTCTATTTCTTTATAACCTGCAATACTTTTCTCGACTAAAACTTGTGAAATCGGGCTTAAGGATAAACCTGTATATACTATATCCTCATATTCACTGTAATTATTTGCTATACCGCCGCCTGTTCCGCCTAATGTATATGCCGGTCGCACTATTATCGGAAATCCTATTTTTTGTGCGAATTTTTTTGCATCTTCAAAACTTGATACTATATCGCTTTCGGGTATAGGTTCGCCGATTTCAAGCATTAAATTTTTAAATAACTCTCTATCTTCCGCTTTTTTTATGGATTCAATTTTTGTGCCTAAAAGTTTGACGTTATATTTTTCTAATATTCCTTCTTTATCCAGTTTAACAGCCAGATTTAATCCTGTTTGACCTCCAAGGGTTGCTATTATGCCGTATGGACGCTCTTTTTCTATTATATATGTTAACGCTTCAATGGTTAACGGCTCTATATATACTTTATCTGCAATATTTTCATCGGTCATTATTGTTGCAGGATTAGAATTTACAAGAACTACTTCTATATTTTCTTCTTTTAATGCTCTGCAAGCTTGCACTCCTGCATAGTCAAATTCTGCAGCTTGTCCGATTACTATCGGACCTGAACCTATAACAAGAACTTTTTTTATATCTTTATTTATCGGCATTTTCCTATCCTTTTATACTTTAACTGTTTTACTCTGTTCGGTTTCTTCTATCCAGCTTCTTATGACTTTATTTGCATCATATGGACCGGCGGTTAATTCGGGATGAAACTGAACTGTTTTTATATTATATTGCTCGCAGCAAATACCCTCTATCGTATTGTCATTAAGGTTCATATATGTTGCTTTTACGTTATTCGGAAGCGTATTTGCGTCAACTGCATAACTGTGATTTTGCGATGTTATAATTATTTCATTGGTATCAAGATTTATAACAGGGTGATTGCCGCCTCTATGCCCGTATTTTAGTTTAAATGTTTTTGCTCCGAGTGCAATTGATAATATTTGATGTCCGAGGCAAATTCCATAAATCCTTATTTTGCCTAACAAGGCTTTTGATGTTTCTATTGCTTGAACAGCATCTTCAGGGTTGCCCGGGCCGTTTGATATCAGTACAGCGTCAAAACTTCCGTTTAATATTTCTTCTGCTTTCACGTCGGCAGGGAATACTGTTATATCGCAATTTAGAGCTTTGAAGTTCTCTAAAATGCTTTTCTTTATTCCCATATCTATTATGGCAAGTTTTACACCCGTACCTATAAATCTTTCTATTTTATAGGTTGTTACATCAAGTGTTATATCCTTGCTGATTCTGTAATTGTGCATTTTTTCTTTTATTTCGGGGGTAATATCTCCCGTTGTAATGGCACAGTTCATTGCACCATAGTTTCTTATTATTTGAGTTAAAAATCTTGTATCAATTCCTTTTAAACCTACTATGTTATTTTGTTTCAGATATTCACTCAGAGGCAGATAGCTTTTATAATGTGATTCATGTTCGCATAAATTTTTTACTATAAAGCCTTTAGCGTGAATTTTTCCGCTTTCAAAATCGTCTTTGTTTATTCCGTAATTTCCTATTTCGGGATATGTCATAACTATTGTTTGACCTGCGTATGATGGGTCTGTTAAAATTTCCTGATAGCCGACCATTGAAGTATTAAAAACAATTTCGCCGTATGAAGTTCCGTCTATCCCTATACTCTCTCCTTCAAATATCATTCCGTTTTCTAAAATTAATCTGCCTTTTGATGTTGCATAAGATTTATTCTGGGTTAAAAGAGCATTTTCTATTTCTTCATATATCATTTGAATTGCTTTAACTCTGTCTTCGGCAGCGGTTACAGCTCTGCCTATAACCAAATAATCAGCTCCCTCTTTTATTGCAACGGATGGGGTAGCCAAACGTTTTTGGTCATTTTTATTTGACCACTCAGGTCTTATTCCGGGGCATAAAACTTTAAAATCTTTACCGCAAGCTTGTTTAATTTTTTTTGCTTCCCATACACTTGCCACTACTCCGTCCAGTCCCGCTTTTTTTGCCATCAAGGCTAAATGTATAACATAATCATTAGGTTTATACGGTACTTTTAGCTCTTGTTGAAGACTTTCTTCCGATATACTTGTTAATAATGTAACCCCCAGTATGATGGGATTTTCTTTTCCTAATTCTTTTGCAGCATTGCGTGCGGATTCCTGCGCCATTTTCATCATCTCTTCTCCGCCTGTTGTATGCAGATTGAAAAAAGAGGCTCCGTTCCTTACTATATTTTCCGCCGCTTTTGCTACGGTATTGGGTATATCATGAAGTTTTACGTCAAAGAAGAACTTTATATTCTGCTCTTTCATAAAATTAAATATTTCATAGCCGTTGCCTGTATACATTTGGAGTCCTACTTTAAATACTCCTACGTAGTCTTTAAGCTCGGTTATCAGTTTTTTTGCTTGCTCTGCCGTATCAACATCGAGGGCAAGTACTATTTTTTCTTTAATTTCAGGTCTTATTTGCATTTTATTTATCCTATATTATATATTTTACCTTTTATTATTGTCATTTTCGCTCTGCCTTTTAATTTGTATCCGTCAAAAGGCGAAATTCTGCATTTTGATTTAAATTTTGAAGCGTCAACAATCCATTCTTCATTTAAGTCAATAACTGTCAAGTTTGCTATGGCTCCTGTTTCAATATTGCCTTGTTCTTTCAGATTTAATATTTTGGCAGGCGCATAAGTTAATTTTTTAATTGCTTCAATTAACGGTAATTTACCCGTGTGGACAAGATTTGTAAGAGTTAAACCGAGTGAGGTTTCAAATCCTGCAATTCCCATTGGCGCCTGCTGAATGGGGAGTAATTTTTCATGAACCGTGTGTGGCGCATGATCTGTTGCTATTACGTCGATTGTTCCGTCTTTTAACCCCTCAATTACCGCTTCTAAATCTTCTTGTGTTCTTAACGGAGGATTAACTTTATATCTGGCGTCATAATCTTTTATATCATCTTCGGTAAGTGCGAAGTAATGAGGAGCCGTTTCTGCCGTTACTTTTAAGCCGTCTTTTTTAGCCTGCCTTATTAATTCAATCGAGCGTTTTGCGGATACGTGTGCAAAATGATATCTGCCGTTTACTGCTCTTATTATTTCAAGCTCACGTGCTATTGCAACGGACTCTGTCAGAGAGGATATTCCTTTTAATCCCAATCTTTCCGATATTTTTCCCTCATTTATACATCCTCCGAAAGCTAATGATGAGTCTTCGGAATGCGATATTATTATTGAATCGTTTGAATTTATATATTTTAATGCTTCTTTTAGAAGTTTCATGTTTTCAATCGGTTTTCCGTCATTGGAAAACGCAATGGCTCCATTATCCAAAAGTTCTGATACATTTACTATTCTTTCTTCGCCAAAACCTTTTGTAACTGCACATATCGGGTGAAAACCTATTTCGCTTATTTTTTTTGCTTCATTAATTATATAAGTCAGGGTTGCAGCATTATCTGTTATGGGATTTGTATTTGCCATGGGGCATATTGCGGTATACCCTCCGTTTATTGCCGACATTATTCCTGTCTTTATGGTTTCTTTTGCTTCGAACCCCGGCTCTCGAAAGTGGCAGTGCATATCTATCAGCCCTGGAGTTATTATTTTACCCGTCAAATCAATTACTTCATCATTTTGAGAGGGTAAATTTTCGCCTATTTCTTTTATAATACCGTTTTCAATTCTTATATCGGATATTTTATCTGAATTTGTTGCGGGATTAATTATTCGTGCATTTTTAAAAAGCATTTATTGCCTCTTTTCCTTTATTTAAAAGAGTATTTAATATTGCCATGCGAACATATACTCCGTTTTGTGCCTGTTCTAATATTGTTTTACCTACGGTATTATCCAAAAGCTCCGATGATACTTCTATATTACGATTTGCGGGCCCCGGGTGCATTAATATTACATCACTTGCCGCATATGATTTTAATAGATTTGTATCAATTTCATATAATCTTTTGTATTCTTTAGAGTCCGGATAATTTTCTTTTTCATGTCGTTCATTTTGCACTCTTAGAACCATTACTACGTTAGCGCCGTTAATTGCTTCTTTTACATTGCTGTGATACTTAACGTTAAAGGTTTCAAGGTTTTGGAATTGCAAATAACTCGGGGCGCATAAATGAATATCCGCATCGAATTTAGAAAGCAGACTTATGTTTGATTTAGCTACTCTGCTATGGACGACATCACCCACTATAACTATTTTTTTATTTTCAACCGTGCCTATTTTTTCAAGCATTGTATAAAAATCCAATAGTGCCTGTGAGGGGTGTGCGTGTGTTCCGTCGCCTCCGTTTATAAATTTTATGGGGTATTTAACTTGTTTTATTACGTTATTTATTATTCCCGATAGTGAATGCCTTATTACAACCGCATTGACGCCCAAAAAATACAGGTTTTCAATTGTATCTTTTAAACTTTCGCCTTTTGAAAGCGAGGAATGTACGGCATCAAAATTTATTATGCTCATTCCTAGCTTTTGACCTGCTATTTCAAAACTGCACCTTGTCCTTGTTGAGTTTTCATAAAACATTAAAGCTAGTGTCTTTTTTTCAACATCAGACTTTTTCTTGCCCTGTTTAAATTCTTTTGCAAGATTTATGATATCTAATATGTCATCTTTTGATATACTTTCAATATCAATCAAGTGTTCCATTATGCTTTTACCTTTTCTTCACGGCTTCCCGGTTTTACAAGCGGTATTCCCTCTTTACATAAAGGGCAGTTATCGGGTTCATATACAACAGGGTCAATCTGCATTAAGGATTTTATATTAAAACCTGTTAAACCTTTTGTTCTGTCAACGATGCAGCCAACCGCAACGACTTCGGGCTCAAATTCTTTGATTGCTTCCATTGTTTCTTTTATTGTTCTTGCGGTGGTTATTACATCTTCGATTATAACCACTCTTTCACCTTTTTTAAGAGTATAACCGCGTCTTAATTGCATTACCCCGTCTTTTCTTTCAACAAAAAGATTACGTTTTTTTGCGTTTTTGGCTGTTTCGTACCCTATTATAACCGCACCGATTGCTGGCGCTACGATTGTATCAAATTCGATATCAGAGAGCTTTTCAGCCAGCATTTTCCCGAGTTTCTCCGTTATATCAGGGTATTGATACAATTTAGCACACTGAAAATATATATTTGAATGAAGCCCCGAAGTCAGGCAAAAATGCCCGTGCAATACGCCCTGTGCTTCTTCAAGTAAATTTAAAACTTCATTTGTCATTATTTCCTCAATTCTTTTTTTAATTCATCTAAATCTTTAAATCCGTTATCGGTAATGTATTTTTCTAAATCTTGCACCAGCTTTTGAGCAATATCGGGGTGAGTAAAGTTTGCTGTTCCTATTTGAACGGCTTCGGCTCCTGCGGCTATAAATTCCAATACATCGTCAAGCGTTTCTATTCCGCCTATTCCGATTATCGGAATATCTACGGCTTTAGATAATCTTATTACAGCGCCGATTGCAACCGGTTTTATTCCTCTGCCCGAGTACCCGCCTGTTATAATTTCCTTTTGCACTCTGCCGTTTATATAGGATATTTTTATTTTGCTTCCTTTTAACGTATTTATTGCACTGACTGCGTTTGCGCCTGCATTTTGTGCTGCAATCCCCAATTTTTCTATGCTTGTTACGTTAGGCGTTAATTTGACCGTTAAAAACCCGCCGTATTCTTTTCTTACTGCGCTTACGAGTTCATATAACGATTTTTCATCAACGCCAAACTCTAAACACCCTGATTTTACGTTCGGGCATGATACGTTTAATTCCATTGCTTTTATATTATTATCATCGCATATTTTTGCGACTTGGCAGTATTCATCAATAGTTGAACCTGCAACATTTACAAAGAAATCTATATTTTCTGATTTTAAAACGGGCAGTTTTTCGTTTATAAATTTTTCAACGCCTACATTTTCAAGCCCGATTGAATTAATCATGCCTGCTTCGGTTTCGGTGATACGTGTATGTTTGTTACCTTCTCGAGGGTTAAGCGATATTGCTTTTGTAACAACAGCGCCTAAAGAGGATACATTAATAAAATCATCGTACTCATTATTGTATCCGTAGGTCCCTGAAGCTGTCATAATGGGGTTTTTCAATATAATGCCGTTGAGGTCGGTTTGAAGTATATCGGTAATTACTGCCATACAACCTCGCTTCCCAAAAATACGGGGCCATCTTTACATACCGTTGCGTTAACAATTTCCCCGTTTTTCTTTATATCGATTACGCACCCTCTGCATACCCCTATACCGCACGCCATAATTTTTTCCATTGCAACCTGCACTTCAAGTCCGTATTGTTGCGCAGTTTCAGCTATTGTTTTGAGTACAATATAAGGTCCGCAGGTGTATATTATTTCAGGTTTATAGGTATTTATCAGCTCATCTGAATAATTTAAAACACTGCCTTCTTCACCGTACGAACCGTCATCTGTATATATTTTATCAATGTTTATACAGTCAGGTATTTCATTTTTATTTAAAAATCCGCAGACAAAGAGATTTTCAATCCCCTTTTTATCAAGTTCTGATTTTAAAAACGCCATAGGTGCTGCCCCTATCCCCGCACCTACCAGTAATGCCTTTTTATTTTTAATATTAAATCCGTTGCCTAAGGGCCCTATTATATCAATTATATCGTTTGGTTTGAGTGACTTTATGTATTTTGTTCCGGCTCCTCGTTCTTTAAACAATATGCCTATTTTATTTCCAAAGTGGGAATATACGCTGAATGGGCGTCTTAGGGTTAAGCCTTTGCAATATATTGATATAAATTGACCTGCTTTTATATCAATTTCAAACGGCAGGTCGATTTCTATTAAATGCGAGTTTGAGGATACTTTTTCAATCCTTGCGACTTTTGCTTTATAGATTTTTTTTATTTTGTCCTGTATCATTTCACTCGCTTTTTTCAATTTCACCCTACGCATCGTCTTAAATTTTGCTCCATTCGGGCTTGTCATTCGCTTCGCTTTGCTGCCGCTCATTACGCCCTCAATACTTCGGGTTCACTCGCTTCGCTCGATTTCACCCTACGCAAAATTTAAAAAAAAAAGAAAAACTAAAAGTTTTTCTTTTCCTTTACATCCTATATTTAATTTTTACAGAATTATGTTTCATGACATTTCCCTATTTTTAAGTATTATCCGACCAAAGAAATTCAAAGTCAATCAAAAGAAACACTTATTTACAATCAAAAAAATTATCCTTTGATATTACCAAGTAAGGTAATTTTTTGAATATTAAGTTTGTTCTAATTTAAGTATACAAAAGCAGAAAGGATTTTATATGTTTTCACACACTGATATTACAAAAGATTTATCAAGAGCAAAAAAGTTTTTTGAAGATATTATTTCATTTACGGTAGGACCTTTTTCCTTGGATGAAATGATTAAGCATAGAATTAATACTCTTTGTATTATTGATGTAAGAGAATATAATGACTATTTGGACGGACACATTCCTTATTCAATCCATATACCTTATAAGGAAGCCCAGGATCATCTTGATATGCTTGATAAAGATAAGGTTAATATTATTTATTCATACTCGGATTCCTGTCCAAGAGCATACAATACGGCATTGGCATTGATAGAAAAACATTATCCTTGTGCTGTATTAAGAGGCGGGTTCAGAGAATGGAAAAAATTTGAGTTTGATATTGTTAAAACGGATTCCGTTGATTATGACGGGTCGGATAAAAATAAATAAACCGAGTTCTTGATTTTCCGATTAACCGAAATTTTTCTGATATAATTTTATCATTAGAATTTCGGTTAATTTGTGGGAATACACCACAGGAGGTAAATTTGAGAGTATTGGTCGGAATGTCCGGCGGCGTTGATTCATCTGTTGCGGCTTTATTGTTAAAAGAGCAAGGTTACGATGTAATTGGTGCAACTATGTTAACTTGGGGTAACAGTGAGTTTTTTAATACTCTTAAAGAAAAATATGAATTAAATATGCCTAAGAACATGCTTCATAGTGCATGTTTATGCCCGCATGAACAGGAAGATACCTCGCAAGCTAAAACAGTTGCCGATAAACTCGGAATAGAATTTCATGTAATTGATTGTTCCAAAGATTATGAACAAATTGTTATTAATTATTTTAAGAATGAATATATGCAAGGGCGTACCCCAAACCCTTGTGTAAGATGTAATAAAAGTATCAAGTTTGGTGTTTTTCCTCAATTAGCACAGAAATCGGGAATAATATTTGATAAATTTGCAACAGGTCATTATGCAAGGATAGAATATCAAAACGGGCGTTATCTTCTGAAACGAGGTATAAATCCCAAAAAAGACCAGTCATATTTTTTATATGGACTTACTCAAGAACAGCTCTCTAAAATTTTGACTCCGCTCGGAAATTACACTAAAGAGCAAATTCGTGAAATAGCAAGAAATTTCGGACTTGATGTTGCAGATAAACCCGACAGTCAAGACTTTTATAACGGAGATTATAACGATATTCTTAATATGAAACCCAAAAAAGGTAATATAGTTGATATTAACGGTAAAGTTTTAGGTACGCATGACGGGTTTTGGAATTATACTATCGGACAAAGAAAAGGTATCGGTGTGTCTGCTTCTGAACCGTTATATGTTAAAGAATTAAGAAAAGATACAAATGAAGTTGTTGTTGCTTTTAAAATTGACTCTATGAATAAAGGTCTGATTGCGAATAACGTCATCTTTAATGCAATAGACGAGCTCAAAGCTCCTATGGAATGCCAAGTTAAAATCAGATCTTCACAAGAGCCCAAAGATGCTGTTATTATCCCTTTAGAAAACGGCAAAGTGGAAGTACAATTTAAAGATTTGCAAAATCCTATTGCCATAGGCCAATCCGCAGTATTCTATTCGGAAGATACTGTTTTGGGCGGCGGTATTATTGATAGTGTTTTATAGTTCGGCTAAAAGTGTTGCTATTGTTTTAGAACAGTATTCTGCCATTTGAGTTTCAAATTTATCAAGAGATTCGCAAGCACTTCCGTCCGCTAAATCCGATATGGCACGTATTATTATAAACGGTACTTTATTTGTTGTTGCACACTGTGCTATTGCAGCACCTTCCATTTCGGCAGCAGTGGCATTAAAAGTGTTTCTTATATCTTGTTTTTTTGCTGAATTACCTACAAACATATCGCCTGTTGCTATTATTCCTTTATGGATAGTAATATTTACACCTGATATTTTTGCGGCTTTAACAAAATCATCAGTAAGTTCAGGTGAAGAATAAAATTTTGTAGGTTTATCTTTGCCTATGCCCGTGCACATATAGCCTTTGGCGTAGCCTAAATCACTTGCATCAAAATCATGCTGTAATAATTCTTGACCTATAACTATATCCCCAACCGAAAGTTTGGGATCTAAACCGCCTGCTATACCTGTATTTATTATATAATCAGGCTTGTAATTATCTATTATATATTGAGTGCAAATACCTGCCGCAACTTTACCCACTCCGCTTTTTGCCAATATTATATTATGTCCGTGCAGTTTGCCTGTATATATCTTTAAAAATCCCAGTATTTTTTCTTCTTTATCTGATAAAAGCTCTCTTATTTTTTCAACTTCACAATCCATAGCTCCGATTATGCCGATTGTTTTTTTATTGTTCATATACCATTTTCTCCTCTGTCCAATTTTGTAATACTTGTGACATATCTTCAGCTATTAATTTTGCACCGTCTAAACTGTGTTCAAGATAATTTCCGCACTCAATTTTAGAAACCCCCGGAATTGCACCATCAAAATTTTTAATAAATTCTAACGATTCTTTTATTATATTTAATGCATCATTATTAGTTATATTATCCCTTACAAGAAAGTAAAACCCAGTTCTGCAGCCCATTGGCCCTACATATATTATACTGTCCGAAAATTTTGTATTTCTTGCATACGTTGCGAAAAGATGCTCAAATGTATGCATTGCTGCATTTTCAAGGTAATCTCCGTTGTTTGGTTTTTTCATTCTGATATCATAAGTTATTACGTCACCATCTATCCTTGAAATATACATACCTTTTTCAAGTTTATTGTGATTAACCGTAAAACTGGCTATCTTTTTCATTATTTCCTCTTCCTTTAGTCTTTAAACATTTCTGTTGATAAATATCTCTCACCCGTATCGGGTAAAAGTACAACAATCATTTTATTTTTATTTTCAGGTCTTTTTGCAAGTTCTTTTGCGGCAAAAGCTGCTGCTCCGCATGAAATACCTACCAGTATTCCCTCATTTTGTGCTAAAAACCTGCCTGTTTTAAATGCATCTTCATTGCTTACAGTTATTATTTCATCATAGATTTTGGTGTTTAATGTATCCGGTATAAATCCTGCCCCTATTCCTTGAATCTTATGAGCACCCGAGTGTCCTTGTGATAAAACGGGAGAATCTTTCGGTTCAACTGCTACAATTTTAATATCGGGATTTTTCGATTTTAAAAATTCTCCCACTCCTGACAGTGTTCCGCCTGTGCCTACTCCTGCTACAAATATATCAACTTTTCCGTCCGTATCATTCCATATCTCAGGACCTGTGGTTTTTTTATGCATTTGGGGGTTTGCCATATTCTCAAATTGCCCGGGAATAAAACTGTTCGGAGTATTTTGTGATATTTCTTTTGCTTTTTCTATTGCACCTTTCATCCCTTTTGCGCCTTCGGTTAATACAATTTGCGCCCCGTATGCTTTTAATAAATTTCTTCTTTCCATACTCATGGTTTCGGGCATGGTTAAAATGATTTTATATCCCCTTGAAGCAGCAACGGCAGCAAGCCCGATACCCGTATTTCCGCTTGTCGGCTCTATTATTAATGTATCTTTATTAATAAGTCCTTTGGCTTCGGCATCTTCTATCATTGCTTTTGCTATTCTGTCTTTTACACTTCCCGCAGGGTTAAAGTATTCCAATTTAGCTATTATTTTTGCTTCAAGATTATTTTCTTTTTCAAAATTTTTTAACTCCATTAGAGGAGTTGAACCTATTAATTCTGTTATATTTTCATATATTTTCATTATAAACTCCTTTTGTTATTAATATTTTAATATAAATTATAAAAAATAAAAACCTGCTTTTCGGGTTGGTAAAATGTCATAGTTTTTTTGTGATTGAACGTAATACAAAGCTTTGCTTTGTGCGTTCTCATCGTGCTTGTAAATCAAACAATAAAAAAGCCCCGATTGGGGCTAAAATGGTGCGCTTGGCGCGATTGTCTTGCTCACTCGCAATTAACGGCTTTTTGCATCGAATGCTCAACGCATCCGCTGCAACAGCCTCAGCTCGTTCGCGCTCGAACGTAATACAAAGCTTCGCTTTGTGCGTTCTCATCGTGCTTGTATATCAAGCAATAAAAAAGCCCCGATTGGGGCTAAAATGGTGCGCTTGGCGCGATTCGAACGCGCGACCTATCCCTTAAAAGGGGAGTGCTCTACCTACTGAGCTACAAGCGCATTTGCTTGTTTCTTTATAACCATACCAAGAACATTTTTTGTAGTCAACCGATTTTTTTATTCCGGTTAATTTTGTATATTTATTAAAGTCTAAAAAATTTATATACAGGTCAGGTATTGCCTGACCTGTTTTATTATTTAATTTGTGTAGTTTAAGGCTGGCAGAAGAAGTTAGAAAACTTTAACATCCAATTATAAATAAAGGAGTGTTTTTGTCAAAGTTTCCGTTTTAATTTTAGCCGGAGTTTCAACCTTTGCCGGAACTTCTGTCTTGACGGCAGGTTGTATAACCTCAGGTTTTAGTATAATTTCGTTTGATTGAACTTCTTCAAGAACTTTTGTTTCAACCTTTTCAGTATTTTTTAATACCGCCGGTGTTTCCACTTTAACAGGTTTTTCCGCTCTAATCTTTGCCGATTTTTCAGTTTTAACTTTAACTGGCTTTTCAGCTTTAACCTTCTTAGATTTTTCAGTTTTTGTCACATTAGAAACGGTTTTAATATTATCATCGGCTTTAACTTTTTCAGTTTTTTCATCTTTGCCGAGAGCAATTCTAAAGCCCATAGT
>CANQLG010000041.1 GCA_947624645.1 Candidatus Gastranaerophilales bacterium | reverse complement strand
TAAAAAACTACTACCCGAATGTTATTGTTACAGAACCCGAAAATTGCCTTGATACGGTAAATAAAATAAGTAAACACAGCGGTGCCGATGTCGTTATTGAAGCTGCGGGAAATGAAGAATCTTTTCAACTAGCATGGCAATCTGCAAGAGCAAATGCAATCGTTACAATAGTTGCCCTTTATGATAAACCTATGATTTTGCCTCTGCCTGATATGTACGGCAAAAATCTTACATTCAAAACAGGAGGCGTAGATGGGTGTGACTGCAGCGAAATACTATCCTTAATTGAACAGGGCAAAATTGATACAACCCCTTTAATTACTCATAAATTTCCGCTTAAAGATATTGAAAAAGCTTACAAAATATTTGAAAATAAATTTGATAACGTCATAAAAATTGCGATAGTAAATTAAGGATTATATATGAAACAATATTTAATAAATAAAAATTCAACTAAATTATTATTATTTTTTACAGGCTGGGGCTGTGATGAATATGAATTTGAACATCTTAATACAAAAACCGATGTTTTACTTTTATATGACTATTTGGATTTAAATTTGGATTTTGATTTTTCAAAATATCAAAAAATTAGTTTAATTGCCTTTTCTGCCGGTGTTTTTGCCGCATCAATTTTTAATTTCAGAAATTTCAAAATACATAAAATTGATAAAAAAATAGCAATAAACGGGAACCCTTATTTATTTGATGAGTATTTTGGACTTTCAAAAGAAATGCAGGAATTACTCTATAACGTAAATGAAAATAATGCGGACGAATTTGCAAGAAATTATTTGATAAAAACAGACGAAGAATGGGAAAATTTTCGACATTCAAAAAGAACAATGGCAAGCTGCATAAAGGAACTTAACAGCTTAAAAGAACTGTATAAAACAAATAAACAAAATATTAAAGATATATATGATGAGGCAATATTTGGCGAAGATGAACTGATTTTCAATATTTCTGCCCAAAAAGAATTCTATAAAAACAGACTGCATTTTTTAAAAAATGCACGTCATAATATATTTTTTAAAATAAAAAATTACGAACAATTATTCGACTTTTAATATTTTTAATTTTGTCCGAGAAAATTTTGCGCTAAGTAACGTTACAAAGTGAACCGCTAAGCTGTGGCGAAGCGAGTGAGCCTGTATCCGAAGCAAAGCGGAGTGTTACAAAGCGAACACCGCAACGGAGTGAGGATGATTGAACCTGTATTAGAAAGAATTATATTTTATTAAATAAAATATTAATCTTATAATTTTTTACAATTAACATATTCTAATGTCAAAAATTCCAATAGATTTATATTTGTTTTTCCCTCCTTTATTGCTTTAATTATAAATTCTCTATCCTCATCCGTTTTAAGAACCTGCATAATTTCGTGGATTTTCTCTTGGGAATTAGTTATATCACAAAGCATTTTATATAATTTTATCCCCATAGGAGTATTAATAAGCTTTTCCGTTTGTTCAGCCATTTCTACATTACAACACCAAGTGCCTTTTGTATATTTTTTAAATAACTCAGCCAAACCTATTGCTTTTGCTTCAGTTGAAAGAGCCACTATTTTAAAATTTTGATTATTAAACCCGATAGCTTCATTTTTGCCATGCAATACAGTAACTTTTTTACAGTTATTTTCTTCAAGAGAATCAATTAAATTAAAATCACTACAATTAGCAAGATTAAAATCTATAAGTTTATTTAATTCAAGATTATCAATACCAAAATTTGAACACCTTGCCCATATCGCCTTAAACCCGAATGTTGCACCGTCCATCAACCAATGAATAAAAAATGAATCATTAATTTTATTAAAAAATTCGGTAAAATCGGTCAATAATAATCTTTCGGCTTCCATTAAAGATTTACCTTGTTTAATATAGTTATCCAAACTAAAAGAGTGCATTTCTTCGGTTTTAATATTATAAATTGCAATACAGCAGATACTCGGAGCGAGTGCTCCTCCGTTATAAAATCCGCTGCAAGAATAATGTATTGAATAAATATTTTGTTTTTTGTTCATATTTTTATCTCCTTATTTTAAGGATAAATTACCTCTATGCCAAAAATGGTCGTTATGGTAAAATAATTTTAAAAGGAGTTTTTATGGAAGAAAAACCAAGGTATTCAAGAGTATCCGACATTTTAGATTTGGCAATTTATATGTCTTCAAAACCCTTAGGCATTACAATTAATGAAATTTCCCAAAGATATAACGTTTCTCGCCGAACGGCAGAACGTATGCGAGACAGTCTCACCTGCATTTTTTCACAAGTGGATGAAATTGAAACAAAAGACACTCAAAAACATTGGGGGTTTATTAATTATTCAATCAGTCAATTGGTCTCCTTTACTCCTAAAGAAATAGCAAATATAGAACAATGCCAAAGAAGAACAACCAATAAAGAAATGAAAGAAGAACTTTCTAAAACCGTAGAAAAAATAAAATCTCTAAACCGTAAAAATATAATCAGTACCGAAAATAATATAGAAATGATTATGCAAACAGAAGGTTATGCAGTAAGACAAATGCCTCAATATAAAATAAATATTCAAACATTGGAGGTTATAAGAGAATCACTTCATAATTCTAAAATAGTTACCGGAATTTATCATAATAAAAGAAGAACTATTGAACCCTTAGGCTTGATTTACGGTGCAAAAATATATTTAATCGCAAAAGAAAATGCAAAAGGAGATGGAATATATAATTATCTTTTACATAAATTTCAAGATTTAAAATTGACAGATAAAACTTTTGATAAAGGCAGTTTTAATCTGCAAGAATATTTAAACCAATCTTTTGGAGTGTATCACGGTAAAATTCTTAATGTTAAATTATCTTTTTCAAAAGAAGTGGCTCAAGAAGCCTCTCAATATAACTTCCACCCGACTCAAAAAATAGTTAAAGAAAAAGACAGCACACTGACCGTTACTTTCAAAGCCTCAGGAGATAAAGAAATAATGTGGCATATTTTTAAATGGGGAAAAGGTTGTAAAATTATTTCACCCAAAAGCTTAAAAGACGAGTATAAAAAATATCTTGAAGATGTTTTGACAAATTATTAACAGTTTTTATTTATAACTTCCGATTTTTCTGCCGTATTTGTCGTATTCAGTGATTCTGCCAGATGAATCTTTTTTAAAACTGCCTGTTTTTTGTCCGTATTTATCGTATGAAGTCGTTACTCCGTTAGAATCAGTTTTATATGAGCCTACCTTTGCCCCGTATTTATCATATTGAGTAGTAGTTGAACCCGTTGTCCTATAACTCCCAGTTTTTTGTCCGTACCTGTCATAAGCATTATAACCTGATTGAGTCTGCTTAAACGAACCTGTTTTAGCTCCATATTTGTCATATTGATTTATAGTAGAACCATTTTGCCTAAAAGCCCCCGTCTTTTGCCCGTACATATCATAAGAATTTGTATCAGATAAACCCAAATCGGCAGTTAAAAATATTATAAATATAATTAATAAAAGTTTTTTCATTCTGTATTACCTCAAATTATTATAATATAACTTGTCTTTTAATCCACTCAATAATCACGGAAACTAAATATTCCTGCTCAAGTTTGTTTAATTCTCTACCTTTTGGGATTTTATGCCATTTTTCTATACAGCCTCGGCAGCATGTTGCTGTTGCGTGCTGAGCAATAAAAACAGGATGTCCTCGCATCGGGGTTTGATTACCATCGTTTACGGGGTCTTTAGGAGCTACTCTATCTCGTATAAAATCACAAGCATGAGAATATATCTTATCCATACCTTTTTCTTTTATATATTCTATTTCTTTTGCCCTCAGTTTAAATTTTGCCCTGAATTTTGATTTTGATAAATTATCTAAAATTTCCATAATAATTTATTTTATCAGTGAATTTTTTACTTATCAAATTACATAATTAAGCTAAATATTTTATTTTTATTAAATAAACAACATTCTGAAATGGATTAATTATCATATACGAATCAAATTTATCTTTCTAGCTTTAATAAATTTTTAAGTTTTAAAGATTTTTCATAAAGTTAATCTTGGTATTCGTATATAAAACCTTAGGTAAAAAAATTATTTACCCAAATATATTCTCAATCCTGTTTGAATACCGATACCGTTACGACCACCGTTTGTAATGAATGATTGCAAATATCCGACAAATCTTTTGCCCCAAGATTTTCTTACACCGACTCCGTATTTAACAAACGGTTTTATACTTAACTCCGGCAGTGCTACATCATTTGCGGTAAAGTTTGTTTTATCGAGTATGTTATAAACGAAACTTACACCCAAATATGGCTGCCAACCGTTATTCAAATTTGCTATAAATTTAGCTCCCGGTTCTACCTGTATTGCGTGCAGAGGATCTGCATTTATTCTTATTCCTGCTGCGTTGGTATAATCAAAAGTATTTACTAATGAATAAGATAATATTAAATTGGGTTGAACAATATACTTACCTTCTTTAAATTCAATGTTATAACCCGATTTAGAAGCAACACCTGATAAAAGCATTGTGAAATCTTCATTTCCGTACATCGTATTTGCCTCTCCAACGTTTGAACCGATATTTGCGGTTAAGCCGGTAAAGAAATTATCTTTATATGCCATACCGACTACCCCAAAAGTACCTCCGTTTTGATAAATACTTACTCCGTCATAAGCCTGATGAGAACCATTATAGCCTGCATACAGACTAAAAATTCCATCCCAACCATGCCCTAAATCATACATCGGACTTTCCGCACCGAAGAATGAACCATAAGCTACGTTAGATACTTTTTGTCCGTTTTTTAAAGGTACATTTTCAAATGTTGTGTATGGTCTAAACCAAGCTGTATTACTTTCATTTTTTGATATTATCGGGTCATATATTAAATCAGAATCAGCGGCAGCATACTTATTTTTAAATTTTAAAGCATTACGCTGAGCTTTCGTCATCAGCATATACATATCCATATTTCGGAAAGCTTCATCGTATGAATTTAACTGTGTTAAATAACCGCCTAATTGTGCAGCAATAGGACTTGCCATTATAGCAGGATTATATCCGCTTGCATTACTTCCTCCGCCGTTAAAGAGAAAATCACCGTTTTCGGGGTCATAACTTACTGCATAATTATATATCGGGCCGTATACGTTTGTTACATCAGTTGAAACATGGTCTTTTAAGGTTGTATCATCCGTGAAATTAACTCTTACATTTGATTTTGTAGTATCAGAAAAAACATTAAATTGATTTACATTAATTTCACCGTCCGTGTATTCTGAAGAAGCGGATGTTAATCTATCCATTTGTTCATTAGCTAAATCAACATCAACAGACATATTAACATTACCGTTCAAATTAAAGTTATCTGCGGTTAAATCACCTGTTTTTCCGTTTGAAGTATTCAAATTACCGCCCTCAAGGGTAAAGTTTTCCGCATTAAAGTTTGTTTCATCTTTAACGTTTAAGTTTCCGTCTTTTAATGTATAATCGGCATCGGAAAATTCATCTATATTAACATTTCCTGAATCTTGAGTTGTGTCAAAACCTGATACCTCACCGTTAAAATTTACATTTCCGGCATTTAGATTTAGATTGGCATCATTTGACCCTTGTAAATTTCCTTCAAATGTAACGGAATTTCCGCCTTCTACATTTACGCTTCCGCCGTCTGAAACTATTTCATTATTACAGTCAGGGTTATCAAATAAAACATCTTTATCTGAAGCCTGTATATCTATTTCTCCGTTTTTATTTTTTACGGCAGCGTCGCCTGTATTGCCCGTAAAGTTTGAATCTTTCAGAGTGACGGTTCCTTCGCCGTTATTATCAACAGCAACATTAAATCCCGAAAAATCTTGTGCATTATTTACATCAAGATTATGACCATCAGTAACCAAGCCGTCTATATTGTCTTGTCCCGCAACAATACCTTTATCATTAGCGTTTACAACTAAATCTTCTTTTAATTCGTTATCATGCTGTTCCGGCCCGAGCCAATGTTCTACGATTTCATCGGAATCCGATGTATTTGAATATACGTCAGAAGAATATTCTACCGCACCTGCCAAGCCGTATGCGGAAGAATCTTGTTTTATAACCAATGATGAACCGCTTTCATCATTTTTTGCTTCTATTTGATATGTTTTTGTACTTGTTGTAACTTGGTAATCATCTTTTAATACGCCTTCTATATTTGTATCGGAATATTTAACTTCTACTTCATTTTTATTCGTATCTTTGATTATATTCAATAATCCCAGTCTTAAATTACCTTTATTCTCATTTAAGTTTACAAGTTTATCCGATTTTTCACTTTCTAAATCAATATCAAAGCGATATTCCCAGTTAACACCATGCTCTACGTTAAATTCAATAGGTTTAAACTCTCCAATTACATTATTTACCGTATTTAATATGCTGTCACCTTTTATATTAAAAGTTGAGGTATTCAAATATCCGTCGGACTCTGAAGCAGAGGAATTAACCTCATTGTTTTGTCCGATTGAAAGCATACCGCCATATAAATTTACGTTAAGGTTTTCAACGAAGTTATTAAATTGTACTTCACCTTTTCCCGCAACGGAATGAGATGAACCGTCAGCCGAGGTATAAGAAACAGTGTCATTTATGTTTATTTCTTTTGACGTTCCTTCATCTGCATATATTGTGCCGTTAAACTCCAGTTTTTTACTTTCCGCCGCAGTTAAATTCAGTTTATTTCCCCAATCCAAATATATATCCGATGGATTTTCCGAAGCAGTATTTTGACTAAAAAGAACATTTTTGTTATCTGCCGCAATACTTAATGTTTCAGCATCAGTATATATTGCACCGCCGTTACCTGTTGCCGTATTCCCGATAAAATCGGTATCAACAATTACACTTTCATTTGCAGTAATATATAAAGCTCCGCCGTTACTTCCGCTATTATTTTTAAATGTAGAATTAATAATGTTTGTTTTATCACTTTCATATACACTTATAGCACCGCCGTATGAATCTGCCTGGTTATTTGTAAATGTGGTGTCTGAAATATTTAATTTGCCTGAAATGTTAGAGTAAAATATTGCACCGCCGGTGCTGTTTTGTGATATATTACCATCAAATTCGGAGCCTATAATATCCATATTCCCCATTACATTTAAAGCACCGCCCTTTTGTTCTGTTTGATTTGAAATAAACTTAGAGTTTTTAATATTTATTTGAGGGTAAATATCATCTGTATCGTTGACATATAGGGCACCGCCCCCTCTTACTGATGTGTTTTTATTAAATTCCGAATTATCAATATTTATAAATGATATATCTTCCAAGTAACCGGCACCACCGTAGCTGTTTGAACTGGTATTATTTTTAAAAGTTCCTTTGCTAATATCAATATTTGCTATATCAATAGCATATATAGCACCGCCATAAAAATAAGATTTATTATTTTCAAAATTTGTATTCGTAATTTTTAAATGGCTATCGGGACTTTTTTCTATGTCACTAAATACATAAATAGCACCTCCTCTGCCTGCACCTGAAGATGAGGTATCTACTGTTGAATTATCTTTAAATACGGATTTATTTATATCCAATATTTTTACACTACCGCCTATTGCACTTCCACTATGTGATTTATTTTGAATAAAATATGAGTTATCAATATATACTTCACTTTTAAAATTACTGTCATTAGAAAATGTTGATATTGCAGCACCATGTCCTTTGAATTTATCGGTTGATATGTTATTATAAAAAGTGGAATTTTTAACGGTTAACTTACCGTCTGACCCAAAAGAAATTACACATCCGCCATCATAATCATCACTGTTTAGAAAATTCTTTACGCTTGAAGTTATATCTCCTGTTGAGGAACCTAAATTTAAAACCGTCAAGTTCTTATCACCATCTACCCAAAACCCCGAATATTGACCTTGACCGTCTAATGAATGATTACCGCCATCTATAACAAGGTCTTGTGCAGTTTGATTTTCAATATTCGAATCTAATATCAAATCCTTTTCTATATTGATATTACTTTCTTTACCTTCTCTAATTGCATTATTAAGACTATCCAAATCAACAATATCTGCTGCTTTAACATTGTTATTAAATAAATAACAAGCTAGGAATGTAAATAAAATTTTCTTTTTCAAAAATCCCCCCCCCCAGACAAAAAGGGAGTTTTAGTAACACAAAATTTATAAAATTATTATAGTATTTTTTTTTATTATTACAATAATTAAACAAAACTTAAGAAAATATCTGGTAATGCTTAAAGCGTTGATGAGCAATGTGAAGCGTACCAGAGAATTCAACTATATGTTATAATAATTTCAAGTCAAACATACGGTTTTGTACCATTTCAACACAACATTTAATCAAAAGGATAAAATCTATGAAGTTTTTATTAAAGGGAATATTAATTTTACTTTTTTTTCTGCTTATAACAACAATATGCAAAATAAATGAATTAAAAAACGTACAATATAATCAACCTGAATTTTTATCTGATAAAAAAATATTAACGGTTTATTATTCAAATATCGGTAATACCAAAAATGTTGCACAAAATATAAATTATATTGTTGGCGGTGATATAAAAGAAATTGAATTAGTTGAAAAATATCCGAATAATATTTTTACAATGTCTAAGCTTATAAGGAAACAAATGAAAGAGGGCTATTTACCCCGGATAAAAGATATTGACATTTCAAATTATGACATTATTATTGTTGGTTCTCCAATTTGGAATTTTTCAATGTCATTACCGGTTAAAGCATTTTTAAAAAATAATAACTTTGAAAACAAAACCATCATTCCGTTTTTTACATACTCAGGTGTAGCGAAAAAAAACAGAATCGTTGAAGAAACTAAAAAATTAACAAATTCAAAGAATATAAAAAAGCCTTTGTTTATGTTTGAAAATGGAATTTGTCTTATAAAACAGCAAATTATAAAATGGATAAATAATATATAAGATGGAAATTCATAGTTATTATGTTAAACTTGCATTAAATATAGGAATATTCATTAAAGATTCTTTATCTATTTGATAATTATTTCTTTGCATTTTTCTTTTTTTTGTAACCGATGTGCTATTAAGTTTGAATTTAAAAGACCAGTCAAATATTTTAGATTTAGATTTTTTGGTTTTATAATGTAATACATTGCACCAACATAACAGTCAAAATCAGTATATGTAAATATTGGACAATTAGAGCATTTTCTCAATTACAATATTTTTTCTCCACGGAAAAATTTTTCTTCTCTAACTCTATGAAGTCCATAAACAGACATTCGGGCATATTTTTGAAAACTTTATAGCCTGTGAACTGTTAAAATCCGCAAAATTAAATAATATAGAGCTATCACATTTCAGGACTCAATCAAGGAAAGAAGCAGATTTTGTACTTGAAAATACGGACGGTGAAATTATAGGAATTAAAGTTAAATCTTCTAAAGATATTGATAAAAAGTACCTTTCAGGATTAATAGAATTAAAAGAACTGTGTGAAAATAAATTTAAGAAAGGAATAATTTTATATACGGGAAATGACATTATCCCTGTTGCTGAAAAAATTTGGGCTGTTCCTATCGGTTATTTCTGTATGTAATTTTCTTTATAACAAAAAACGGTATTTTATAGTGTATGGCTAATGGGGTATAACTTAATATATGTCTAAATATGTTAAAAACTTGCTTTTGTAATGTATTTTTCTTCGTTAATTGTATTAATATCTATCACTCAAACTTGGAAGATTGGAACTGTTAACGACTAGTTTTGTATCATTCAGACACATATAATTTATGATTTATGTTAAAATTATTTTATGAAAAAGCTAATTATAGACAACCTTAAAGAACAATTCAATATTAACTTAGATAAAAATGTAATATCTGACAGTTTTTCTAAATATCCCGGAGAAAAAAATAAAGAAATTGTAGTTTGTGGATATGGAATTTTTAAAGATAACATCGCAAAACGAGGTAGTCACAGATATTTTTTAGAGGTACCGATAAACAATTCCGGAAATAAAATATTAACAGCATTTATGTTAAACCCTTCAAATTCATTACCCAATGAAGGATTTGATCAAACGGTCAGAAATGTCATTAGAATTGCATATATAAAGGGTTATTCAAAAGTTGTTATATTAAATACTTTTTCATTAATTAATGGCAAAGGACAAGATGCAATTAGAAATTATAAAAAGCAAGCAAGAAGTAACAATGACTTAAATAGAGAAATTATTGATTTTTATTTGAAAAATTATTCTTATGATTTGCTAATTGCCTGGGGTAAGCAAATTCAATCATCAGATAAAAATTATTATCTTAAACAAATAAAAAATATACAAAAAAAGGATAACAAAAACATTAATCTTATTGCCTATGCTTGGAATAAAAATTCAAACTATCCATATCATCCTAGTCAACAAGTTGATAATAAGATAGAGAATAAAGATATAGATGGGGAATCTAGAGTACTGTCTTCATTCTTGAAGAAGAACAAAAATTTTAAACTCTTAAAAATAAACGACAATTTTGAATTGAAATTTACAGGTAAATACGTATAACTTGATGTTTCTGCAAAAATTTTGAATTACATTGGAATTTTAATCACTTTGGAATGTCTAACTGGTATATTGAAAGAATGTAATTTGTGAACATTAATTAAACACCTTTTAAACTGCATTTAAATGCAGTTTAAATTTTTGCCCAAAATATATCAAACTTGCGATACTTTATCTTAAAATCTCTGACAAGTGACAATTTAATTCAAAATTAAAAATGGACACAGAGTGGACACGGCTCATACTTAAAATTCCTGAAATACTTATAAATAAAGGGAAAAAGAAATAGCTGGGGATGTTTATATCGTAGCTGAGCTTTGCGAAGCGTACGAGAGAAGTATGCGCAGATGACGTAGAAAATCAAGCGCAAGCATAGATTTTCAAGTCAGCCAGCTGAGACGCAGTCTCGACCCATAAAACAATATAATTAACCCTAAAATAAAAATAGCTGGGGATGCTTATATCGTAGCTGAGCTTTGTGAAGCGTACGAGAAAAGTATGCGCAGATGACGTAGAAAATCAAGCGCAAGCATAGATTTTCAAGTCAGCCAGCTGAGACGCAGTCTCGACCCATAAAACAATATAATTAACCCTAAAATAAAAATAGCTGGGGATGCTTATATCGTAGCTGAGCTTTGTGAAGCGTACGAGAAAAGTATGCGCAGATGACGTAGAAAATCAAGCGCAAGCATAGATTTTCAAGTCAGCCAGCTGAGACGTAGTCTCGACCCATAAAACAATATAATTAACCCTAAAATAAAAATAGCTGGGGAGAGACTCGAACTCTCGACCTCACGGGTATGAGCCACTTAAAACCAAATGAATTTATTTAAAAAATACGAAACGACAACATTTTTAGCTATTTTGAATTAAATATAAATAAGTTCAATTAATATATTTTTTATACACATATATGACACAGGTTTTAACAAACTGATTTTTAAATTTAATTTCTTATTACTTGATTTTTTTAATTTATTGCATTATAATACAATAAATTATTGGATTAACATGTTAACAATTTGAGAAATAAAATGAATTATATAGAAAGAAATATAACACAAGAACTTGAAAAAAGCATTAAAACTCGTCCCTTAACATATTTAAACGGAGGCAGACAAGTCGGTAAATCTACATTATGTTATCATTTACCGGATAATATAAAACAGAACCATATAACTTTTGACTCACCTCTTGTTTTGGCTTCTGCAAAAGCACAACCTAAGGAATTTATAGAAAGTCTGCCTGATGATGTTTTAAATATAATAGATGAAGTTCAGTTTGCACCTGAAATTTTTCCTTATTTAAAAATGAAAATTGACAATAACAGATTAGACGGAAAGGAAAAACAAAGATTTTTATTAACGGGTTCAGCTAATTTAATGGCACTGCCAAAACTCTCGGAAGCCCTTGTGGGAAGAATGTCTGTTCTTACTTTATATCCGTTTTCTGCGTGTGAATTTTATAAGCAGAATAACTCTATAGTTAATAGGCTATTTAATGAAGAAATAAAAATTAAAAGATGTGAACAATTAGATGTTACAGAAGTAATTTCTAATTGCACGTATCCTGAAATAGCAACAGATAAAAGTATTGACCGCACAAAGTGGTTTGACAGCTACCTTACTACTATTTTAAACAGAGATATAAGAGCATTATCCGATTTAAAAAATCCGCAGTTAATGATTTCGCTTTTATCTTTATTATCCATGAGAACCGGAGGCTTGTTAAATAACACGGAAATTGCAAATGAACTTGGTATTGATTATAGAACGTATGAAAAATTATTTACTTTTGCTCTAAACAGTTTTTTAATATTTAACATTAAACCGTGGTCAAAGCCTAATAAATTAAACAAACGGTTTGTAAAATCTCCAAAGTTATATTTTACGGATTGCAGTTTTTTATCTTATATAATGAAACGTAATATTAAGGAATTATACCAAAATGATAAACAAACATTCGGACATATTTTTGAAAACTTTGCAGCCTGTGAACTGTTAAAATCCGCAAAATTAAATAATATAGAGCTATCACATTTCAGGACTCAATCAGGAAAAGAAGCAGATTTTGTACTTGAAAATACGGACGGGGAAATTATAGGAATTGAAGTTAAATCTTCTAAAGATATTGATAAAAAGTATCTTTCAGGATTAATAGAATTAAAAGAACTGTGTGAAAGTAAATTTAAAAAAGGAATAATTTTATATACTGGAAATGATATTATTCCTGTTGCCGAAAAAATTTGGGCAGTTCCTATCGGTTATTTCTGTAAGTAATTTTCTTTATAACAAAAAGCGGTATTTTATAGTGTAAGGCTGATGGGGGTATAACTTAATACTACGTCTAAATATGTTAAAAACTCGCTACTGTTAAAGTTAAACTAATTGAATATTAGTTAGGAAGCAATGTGATTGCATATAAATGACTAGGAACTTTCTGTAACTATAAACCGCTAAAAGTAAAACGAAAGAAACTTTCAAACACAAAACAGGAATCCTTACGGATAAAAATTCTTTACTCTCGCCTCCACCTGTCAATAAAACACTTTCTAATAAAACAAAACCTTGCAAAACATGTTGCAGAATATATTTGTAGGTATGGAAATAAATATTCAAATTTAAATTCAGTATTTTTAGTGTATTATTAATTTAGAGGTGCATATGAAATATAACAATATTTCTTTTTTATTTCCAGATACATATGATAATAATACAAAAGGAAACTTCTTTGAACAATTTGTTGCTTCATTAATTGAACCAATGAGATTTAAAGTAACTTCTAGGATTCGTTTTACAGGCATGGAAATAGACTTGTTAGCAAAAGGATGTGATCAACCCAAAACCATATGTATTGAATGTAAAGCTTTAAAAGAAAATATTTCTGCGGATGTAATAACCAAACTTATTGGTAATGTATGGACAAATGATATTGACGAAGGATGGTTATTTAGTACATCTGATTTATCTAAGGATGCAAAAGGTTTAAACGAACAAATTAAAACAAATATAGATAAGGCAAAACGATTTACTTGGTATGGACCAGAAAGAATTCTAGATATTTTATTTTCACAAAAAATTATACTGAATCCTGAAAGTATACCATCAAAATATAAATTAAATAATGCAGGAGATTTTACGTTATTAGTATTACCAGATAATTTTGTATGGCTTCTAGAACTAATAGAAAATAATATATCGAAAAGTTGTATTCTATTTGATGCTCGAAATGGTAATATTATATCTGATAAAGATGCAAATAAAATTAAGTCTTTAGATAATAACTTTAAACATTTAAAATTATATAATTTAGACATTAATGACAATAATACAGTAAACGAGTCTCCTACTCAAGATATAGCAAGAGTTATGTCTGGAGATAGTTGGGATGACTTACGTCCATCAAAACCAAAAGATTTTGTTGGAAGAGATATACTTATTCAAGAAATATTGAATTTTATTATCTCTGTACAATTCAAAAAAACTCAAACCAGAAATTTTGCCATTGTCGGTCCTAGTGGTTGGGGAAAAAGTTCGTTGGTATTAAAAATATCTGATATTTCTAATACAAGAAAACTGAAAAATTGTTCCATTACTGCTATTGATACTAGGTCAGCTACAAATTTAACATTCGTTAATGAAGCTATATTGACAGCATTAAAAGATGCCCAACAACAAGGCATAATACCAAATTTGATTGATTTAAAGATTGATAATACAAGCAATCCATTATCTTCCCAATCTATAGAAATGGCTTTTGATTGTATTAACAATAGCAATGTTTTAATTGTTTTAGTTTTTGATCAATTTGAAGAGTTATTTTACAAAGAAGAATTACTTGAGATTTTTAATAAAATTAAAGAATTATCATTTTCCATAGATGCAAAACAACTACCTATATTACTTGGGTTTGCTTGGAAAACGGATGTAACCCTGCCGCAAGAACATCCTGCGTACCATTTATGGCATTTATTAGAAGACAGGCGAAAAAAGTTTACAATAACCGAATTCGGAAGAAAAGACATATTAAGTTTAATTTTAAAAGCAGAAAAAGAAACTAATATAAAGTTTAGTAAAGCACTAAAAGACAGGCTTATCGAACAGTGCCAAGGTTTACCATGGCTATTAAAAAAATTATTAGTACATACCGTCAAAAAAATTAAAGATAACGAAACTCAATATATGTTACTTGATAGGGAACTAGACTTAAAAGAATTATTCGACGAGGATTTATCACTTTTAAATTCTAAGCAAATAGAAGCAATTGAGTATATTGCTCAAAAATCGCCTATATCAATATCTGAGGCAGAGAAGAGGTTCAATACAGAAGACTTAAATGCATTAGTTAACAGAAAACTAATACTTATAAGTGGATTAAATTATGTAATATATTGGGATATATTTAGAGACTATGTAAAAGACAAGAAAGTTCCGAACATTCCTTGGAATAAAATATTCCAGAAAGAACCCAAGTCTTGTATAAAAATAATAAAAGCTATGAATAGTCATAAGTCTCACAATGTTGATGAGTTAGTTAGTGCTATCGGTATAACTAAGGGAACATTATATAATGCGTTAAATGATTTGTTATCCCTACAATTAGTAGAACAAACTCACGCCGAAACATATAAATTATCAAAAGTTGTTGAAGATATAGATAATCAAAGTATTGCAAAATTAATTCAAAAACAATTAAAAAAACATATTATATACATAAAACTAAGGGATTTGTGGAAAGAGGAACAGTTGTACTCTTTTAATGATTTTGAAGAACTTTTTGTAAATGTACTTCCACAAATCATGACATTTTCTAATAAAACAAAAACGGTATATTCTGTAAGATTTTTAAGGTGGCTATATTTTGCGGGTTTGATTGACATTAATGATAATAAGGTATCTATTTTAACTAAAAAATGTGAACTGGGCCGTAATTTACGTTTAACTAGAAGTTGTCTAACAAATGACAAGAACAATAAATTTTTTAGAGCAGTTGCAAGTCCAAAAGACCTATTATCATTTATAAATTATGTATATGATAATAAACATTATTTTGCAAAAACAAGATTATATCCTAAAGGTGTACTTGAAGATGCTCGTGCACTAGGACTAATTATTACAGCAGATAACAAAAAAATTATTTTGGCAGACGAAGTGGTTGAAAATATTAATAATATTGAAAATTACATAAAAGAAAAAGTTCAGAACACATCCTCAATGGATTTATTTATTAGTACCTGCTGTGAGATAACAGATACAAAAATATTCAAAACAAAAAACCTAATATCATATTTCCTAACAAAAGGGAATCCTAATTGGAAGTTTTCGTCAGCAAAAAGAATTTGGGGTGGTTTAAAGATTTATTATCTATGGATAAAATATAATACAATGGATACAAGAACCCATAAGCTTTCAATAACGGATTTTGAACAATAAAATTAATAGCATTTTAACCTTCCGACTATCTTCCAAGTTTTTTTTGGAGAGGGGGTAATTTCAAAATAGACTTTTTGTCCTGAAAGGGTTATTAGGATACGTGGCTATATATATTTAAATATAGTGATTTTAGCGGATGTATAGTGGGCGAGAAGTGTTTAGTTAAGGAATATGAAAGGAATGTTATCATTATTCAATATCAGTTGTCAGGGGCGAAAAAATGGGGAATGGGAAAAATTTAAATTTTTAAATAATTGGCATAAAAATAAAACAATAAAAATTTATACTTTAAAAATATGTTATAAGTGCTTATAAAATAGCTATTTCCCCCTTAATTTTAGCATTTTAAAATTTTACGAAATTAAGGGCTTATTATGTAAAACATTAAATCCTTCAATGGTTAAATAAAAGATTAAAATTTTTTTTAAATTTTTAATTAAAATATAAGGAGAGAAAATATGTTAATAAAAGAATACGAAATTGCCGAAAATTATACCGATGAAGAAGAAAAAGATTTTAGGAAATTTTTAAAGA
>CANQLG010000040.1 GCA_947624645.1 Candidatus Gastranaerophilales bacterium | reverse complement strand
CACCGCCATATGAATCCTTAGCGCCTTGTGAATAGTTTTCAATAAAATCACCTGTTATTTTACCGATTATACTGTTAAAGTTATCAATTGCACCGCCATGAGAGATATTACCTTCGGCAGAAGAATAGTTGCCTATAAAACTACCTTTTATTTCACCGATTGAGGAACTTTTGTAATTATATACAGCGCCGCCATGTGCTTCCGAGTCTGATTCGGCATAATTTTTAATAAAATTACCTGTTATATCACCTATTTTCGCATTGTTTTCGTTAAAAACAGCACCGCCGCTAGCTATATTTTTTCCTTTCGCATAATTTTCGATAAAATCGCCCTTTATGTCGCCTATTGAATTTTCGCCTTCGGAATTACCAAATCCGTCATTTTTAATTGCGCCGCCACTTGCAAAACCGCTTGTTGAACGGGCATAGTTATATGCAAAATTTCCTTCTATATCGCCTATTTTAGAATCGTAATTCTCAATAGCTCCGCCTAATGCTGATATGTTACCGTATGTATAATTTCCTGTGAAATTACCTTTAATATCACCTATTTCGCTATTAACATTAGCTATTGCACCGCCTGAAGAATTATTTTTTTCACCAATAGTATAATTTCCGACAAAATCGCCTTTTATGTTTTTTATTTCTGATTTGTCATTGTTGTATATAGCGCCGCCTCTTGCAAAACCGTTTGTTGAACGGGCATAGTTATATACAAAATTTCCCTCTATATTCTGTATTTTAGACTTGTAATTCGAAATGGCTCCGCCATCTATATATTGGTCACCATATGTATGATTTCCTATGAAATTACCTTTAATATAATTTATTGTGCCTCCCCAACCATTATATACAGCACCGGCTTCAGAATTAGCTGTTTTACTATTTGCATAATTTCCTATAAAATCGCCTTCTATGTTTTGTATTACCCCGCTGCCACTGTTATATATAGCACCGCCAATAGCACCACCGCCAACTTGGTTATTATCTACACGGTTTCTTATAAAATCACTTATAATATTAGTAATAGTATAAATACCATCCTTATATATAGCACCGCCTTGTAGAGTATTGCCTTTAGTTATATTATATTCCAAGTTTACAAATTCTTGATTTATTTCGTTAGTAGGTTTATTAATTTCTTGTCTATTATTATCACTTATATTATAATGCACGGTTATTTGAGCATTGTCTTCGTCTGTTGCGTTTAGCTCATAATCCCCTCTCTCGTTTTGTACCCATTTGAAATAGGCAATATTTTTTCCGGTACCATATTCGGATTTTTTCAAGTAAGTATCAGTATCTTCGGCATTTACGGGAAGAGAAGATAAGTTAAACACGGATACAATTGATACTGCAAGTAAAAGTCCAAAACTTGACCTAACTTCCTTAAATAAGCCTATTTTCGCTCCGGGGGGGGGTGAGAACAGGTAATTGAACTGGGTTTATTATATAATCCTCATTATTTTTCATACTTCATTCCTGCAACTAAAAAATTACTACCAAATTCTTAATAAAATAATTATAACAAATTTTAATATTTTGTAAAATATTTAAAAGTTATCTAAAAATTATAACTTCCCGATTTTTATAATTTATAAACATTTGATGACTTAGTTTTTCGAAGATTAAATTCTTTCTTGCTAATTAAATCAAGTATTTTGGCAGATTTAAAAATATAAAAAATTAAAACTAATTTTGCAGTTTATCCAAAAGATTTTTAATTTCTTCAATCTTTTGTTTTGCATCGTTGCCTGTTAGTGATGAAGCAACGCAGTTTTCAAGATGGGTTTTTAAAATATTGCTTTCAACCCGTCTTATAGCAGACTGAACCGCTTTTAATTGAATAATAATATCAGGGCAGTATCTTCTGTCCTCTATCATTTTTTTAATCCCCTCAAGCTGTCCGATGGCTCTATTTATCCTCGGAATTTCAGCTTTATGACAGGGATGATTATTATCGTTTTCTTTTTTCATATGTTCATTATAACATAAAAAGAGGCTTTTGCCCCTTTTTATTCCTCTTTTTTATCTGCACAATCAGGACAGTTGCAAGTTTCACCGTCACATTGGCAGTTATCGCCGCAGGTGCAGTTTTCGCATTTACATTTTGGATTTGAACACTTTGCCATATTTAATCTCCTTGGTTTTCTATATTTTTATTATACCCCATGGGGGTATATTTGTCAAGCCGGATGAAATAAATTTGCATATATTCAAAAAGATGTCAATAAAATTAACTTAAAATTAAAACTATGGATGAATTTCTTGTTAATTTAGGAAAAAGAATTAAAAATTTAAGGACTTCTAAAAAATTGACATTAGAAGCTCTATGTTATCCTAACGTTTTAGAACCGTCAACGGTATTACGAATTGAAAAGGCACAAACAGTTGCGAAAATAACTACATTATATAAACTTGCTCAAGCTTTTGATTTAACATTGAGCGAGTTGTTGGATATTCACTAAAACTTTAAATTTATATGAAAGCCGCCTCAATTGAGGCGGCTTTATTTGTTTAATAATTTAAGAAATCTAATGGCGGAATTTCTGATATTTCTTCATATTTTTCGGGACTTACAGTATTCGGTGCCTGATATTCTTCTTCAAGTGAATCTTCTAAAAGTTCAGACTGCATTTCAAGTAAACTGTCATCTGCACAGGCGATATCTCTGCCTATTGATTTAATTGAAAGATTAATTGCTTTTTCTGAGGGAGCTCCATCTTCAGATACTTTTTCCTGAACTTTATAGCTTGCCCAATCTTCATCAAGCTCATCAACAAATGCATATTTACCGTCTTCAATTACACGTTTACCCACTTCATCTTTAAGCACCTTAGTTACATATTTCTTTTGCGACATAAATCTGCAAGGGAGAACAAGCTCTGTTCCTATAACTTCTTCGGGGTCACGGTCTTCGTATTTTTTGAACATCTCGGCAGCCGCTTGGAGGTGTCCTATTTCCATTTGCATCATTTCTTCCCAGATGAGCTTCAATCTTTCATCAACTTCATCTTCGTAGCAGTTGTAGTAGTTGCAAACCTCCGTAAACTCGTGAAGCAGCCATTTTTCAAACATAGTTTCATTCGGGTCAACCAAAGTTTCATACATAGTAACGTGTTCTTCTTCAACGTCGCAGATTTCAGCGTATAAACGTTTTAAATCGGTATTTCCGTACATAAACCCGTGCTCGGCATAATAGTTATGTGTCTGCTGTTCGCCCGAGATTAAAGTTAATATGTTTACTTTTGTTTGAGGCGATGCGGTTTCTTTATCATAAGGTTTTCTTATCCTTAAAGCATTGCAGTTGTGGTGATACTGTGTGGGTCTGCCGATTACAACGTCTGTCATTTTGTGTAAAATTTCGTTGGGGTCTGTTTCTTCAATCATATAAGCAAATTGAGAGTACCTGTATAAGTGGTCAAAGTCCTCTAATAACCCGAAATCAAAAGTTTCTTTTACGTATTTATCGGGCTCATTTTGCGCAAGCCAAGCAGTTAAATCAACTGCAACTTGTTCATAGCCTAAAGTTGTATCTAATACGGTTTGATTAACGGGTGATAACCAGTTAACGGTTGTTTGCTGCATATCTTCAATACGTCTTGTACGTACTAAAAGTTTATTCAACTCCATATCATCGGACTTTCTGACAAAGCAATGTTTAAAAGTCCAAGCTTCGGTTTCAATACCATTCATCAAAATTTGTCTTGTTCTTGTGTAATTATCAACTTCCATTCTGTTAAAAGGACGTTTGACTATATCGTGCCAAGTCCTTATTTGTTTATCAAGCGGAATACCTTTTTCTTTTAAAACGTTCATTATTTTTTCCTTTCTTGTTTAAGAATTATAAGCAGAGTGCGTGGGCAAAAAGTTCGCCTACTTTATGGTTATAAAATCGTCCGTCATCTTTGGCAAACAGGTTTTCCCAGTGGCTTTCGGGAGTGCCGTCTGTTGAATATGACGGATTTGTCATCATTATGTGGTGTGTATTAGTATCGTATCTTAACGGGAATATATCATTTGTTTGCATAAAACTCGGAAGTTTATCGCTGGCATTGTAAAAGGCAAATAAGGCCGTATTTATCCTATGAAGCCTTTGTTCATAAGATATACCGCCCTCGTAATTGTCGTTTTCTATTTCAACCCCGGGGGCGTAGACTCTGTTATATTTAAGTTTTTCAGATAATGCTTTTACCGCTTCAAAGTCATCACCCGTTATAAAATCAGTACCCGTATTTAGTCCCATATTTTGGTAACGGTCAAAATCATCGGTGCTTTTTTCGCCCGCAAAACTTATCGTTGTTTTTCCGCTCCTATGACGGATTTCGTTTAATATATACTGCATTTGCGGGTAATCGGGAAGTGCGCCAACCCCGGTATAATTTCCCATATCATATCCGCCGATGTGCTTGGCGGAATCTATAAACATAGCTTCAAAGCCTAAATTCATCAGTTTTACGCTTTCCTGAATATAAATTTCAACGTGTTCAGAGTTTTGCCAACTGAAAGTTTCATCTTGACGGTCAGGATACGCTACTTTTATTTGGTCAGCAGAGATTACAGTCCTAAAACCTGTTTTTATCCCTCTAAAATGTGCTAAATCATTAAAAGCACGAAGCTGTTCTTCCGCTGAAATCTTGTCTGTCAGTGCGGTTGAAATTATGTTGTCGCTGTATCCCGCATTCAGCTTTATTCCGTAAATTGAATTTTCTTCAAACGGACCTTTATTATAACTGTCGCCGAAAATATTAGGAAAAATCTGCGAAATTATTATGCAATTTGCCCAGCTTTTAGCCGATGGCGGAATCGCAGGCAGTAATTTTATGCAGCTTAAATTGCCGCAACAGGTTCTGTCAAAATTCATATGAGCAATCGCTCGGTTATTTAATTCAATATAATTCGCAAGTCTGCCCCAATTATCACCATAATCGGGACTTTCTATATTATCTGGAAATTCTTCAAAAAAATAATCATTTTCACTTAATGTAACTATTGAATTTATTGCTTTTTTGACACTTCTTTTTAAAAGCTCGGATGGGACAATACTTGCTACCCACTTCTTAGCAGGATAGCACCCGATTGAATAATAAGTTCTATCCTGTGTCCAATTATCGGGTTTTAATTTTGTGTTTTCACCTAAAGCAGTTAATAATTTATTTACAGCATTCATTTCCATAATGCTTATTAATAAACTCATCAGATGGAAATTTCATTGTTCTTTTTGCTTGGACTGTTCGGTAATTTAATTTTTTTCAAAAAGACAAAAAGGTATTGTAATTTTTTTTTTAGCATATAATAATAAATTAACCTTTTGGCTGGGTAGCTCAGCTGGCTAGAGCGTACGGCTCATACCCGTGAGGTCGAGAGTTCGAGTCTCTCCCCAGCTATTTTTATTTTAAGTTACACCAATAAACCTAAAAACAAGACTATATCATTATTTCTGCATATTATTATCTTAAGATTTATTCTTTATCGGGAGTAATTATCTGTATGGTTAATTTTTATCTGTGTCGTATATATGTCGGAATTTATGTTTGAATTATATCCTGTTAAAAAGAATAAGGAAAACTTTATAGTGATTATATTTGATTTATCTAAATAAAAAGACCATTTTTAAATATAATGACAACAAGTTTATATCTATATTCATTATTATATATAAGAATTTAAGATATTTATTGCAGCTTGTTTCCTTTCTGTTACAGGATGAGCATATCGCATAGTTGTTTCAATTTTGGTATGTCCTAAGATGTCCATAACAACAAGTAAATCTATGCCTTTTTCTACCATACGAGTAGCTACAGTGTGACGTAAATCATGAAATCTAAAGTTTTTTATTTTTGCTTCATCAATTACTTTATGCCAAGACTTTTTTATATCTGTATATGGTTCATTCGTCTTTGGATTATAAAATATATATTCATTGTCATTAGGGATAGATTCTAATACAGTTTTTAATTTCTCTGATATTGGTATATTTCTTTTTTTCCCTGATTTAGTTTCTAATAATTCAATGTAGTTATCTTTAATATTTGACCACTTCAAATTTAGAATTTCACCACGTCTCATACCGGTTTGTAAGGCCATGATAATTATCGGTTTCAAATACGGGGCAAAAGAATCAACACTTTTAAATAATCTTAATTCTTCTTCGGCAGTTAGATACCTTATAGCAATATTATCTTCTTTTAATTTTTCTGTTTTGCTTACGGGATTTTCAGTAAGTTCCTTGTTGGCAATAGCAAGATTAAACATTTTACTTAAAATTTCTAAGTATCTATTAATACTTGAATTTTTTAAATTTTTTATGTCTTTAAGATATGTTTTAAATTTTTCTATATCATTAGGTTTAATATCATTTACAGGTTTATTATTGCTAAAATATTTTTCTAAAACATTCAGATAGTATATTTGATTTTTGAATTTCTTATGATTATTTTTGGCATGAATGGTATAAAGTTCTACTAAATGTTTAATATAAACATTTTTTTGTTCCATAGGCTTATGCCCATGAACTTGCATCTCAAAATCATATTTTATTTCATTTTCTAACTTTTTAGCTTGTTTTTCTGTTGTTGCTCCACGACATAGTCTATGTATTTCCTTTCCATTAGATAAATAGAAGTGACAATACCATTTGCCGTTGTCTTTATAATATACTGTCATTGATTTTTACTTCTTAAATTGCTAAAAAATTTTCCATTTCTTTTACTTTAATAAATACTGATCCTCCAATTTTCTTAAAACAATTATCGGGAATATCTTTTCTTAACTTCCAAGTTCTTATTGTACTCTCAGGTATTCCCATCAATTTAGCAAAATCTTTAATTTTCATTATTCCAAATTTTTCCATCTTTTATCTCCTTTCCTTATTTCCTTATCGTCTTATTTCTTGAGACATTACCATAAATATATATAAATGTGGACTCAAGCATTTAAAATGGGTTAGTTATTGTTTGAGCCGACATTTGATTTAATGTTCTTTCTTGAACCGTAGTTCTAGTTTCACTACTTGCAGCATCACCACATACAGGTATGTATTCTAAATAGCCTTCATCAATATCCCATCTGTATAATAATTTACTGCCTGCCATTCCATTTCTGTTTTTAATAATATCTAAAACTAATCCTGCACTAGTCTGCCTCATACCAATACATTTTGAACTATTATGTGCAATATCGTCAGATTCTTTAATATTCTCTAATCCTGGGGCTTCATGTCCGTCTTTATCGGTGGCAGCTCTGTTTGCTTGTGCTAATGCAAGAATAGGTATTTTATACTCAGAGGATAAAGCGAATAAATCCTCAGAAATATGTGATAATCTCATTCTTGGAGGGTCTATTTTTGAGGCTCTATAATCACTCATAAGAGAAAGTTGGTCAATGCCTAATATTTGAAGTTTATTTTCTTCAACAAAATTTCTCAATTGATTTACATTAGGTTGTCCACCAAACTCTTTCTGAGTTGCTATAATAAATGGATTAGGTACTTCTTTTGTTTGTTTAATGTACTCAAAGTAACCATCCGGAGTATGACCACTTACCAAAGCACGGTTAGAAAAATGTCCAAATAAAGCATCAAACCTATATCCGAGTTTTACATGTGACATTTCACCGGAGTACAAGCCTACTCTATAACCTTGTTTCCATGCTTCTGCTAAGAATTTTATTAGGATCCACGATTTTCCAGCGTTAGTTCTTGCCACTAAAGTCATAAGTTCTTCACCGAATTCCCAACCCCCAAGAATATCATCTAACTCTTTCAATCCTGTGGATATAGTTAATGGAACCTCGGAATTAGCACGTTTTACCAATAATTCATACCTCTCCATGGCATTAGCAATAATGTCTACTCCCTTGCAGACTGTATGAGGTCTAAGATTTGTTAGTTGAGCTTTTAAGTAATCATAGGCAAGACGACTATCTTCTTGTATCTTTTTCCCCAGTTCAGGTAAAAATTGATTAAACTTTCTAAATCCATATTCTTCATATAAGTTATCTATCAAAAAGGCTTCGGATTCATTTACCTCGGTAAGATTAAAATCTTGAAATTTTGCTAAGAATGTAAGTGTATCGGGGACATTGCCACTCTTTTTATAGTGTTCGTCAATAAATTTAAATTGTTCTGCATAGTTAGCAAAGTATTCTTCTGAAAGACCGTTTCTTCTTATTATTCCGTAGTCTTTATCTTGAAGTATTTTATTTATTATTTGAAATTCAATAAGCATTATTCTTACTCCATTTCTTCTGTTTCTTCATAAATACTATCTCCTTCAATTTTTATTGTTTCAAAGCAGCCTATTCTTTGAGCAGTTAAACAACCAAGGTATTTTGTATAATCTATATTAAGACCAATAAATATATTTGATTTTCCATTATGCAGCCTGTTTGTAAGGAATATGGATAGAAGTCTTATTTCTATTTCACTGAGTTTAAAATCCATAAGGCAATCCCAGATTATTAAGTCTGCATTTTTAATTATGACTTCAATATTTTTATACTCTTCGCTTGCTAAAAAATTGTAAATTTTCATTTTTTGAAGCCATTCATTAATATTTAAATAATATCCACGTATACAATAATCACTATGAGCCCAAATTTCATCAAAATATTTTAACATTATTTTTATAGCTACTGTTTTTTGCGGAAATGACAAATCATTTGATAAAATGGATAAATTCTTGCCTTTATCCACAAACTCACAGACATGATTTTTAATTTCCCGCAACCTGTTGTATGCATGTTCGTCTGAATCGTAGTAGAGTAATTGGTCTGTATAAACATTAGAAATATTAATACCACAATTATCAATAAAGTATTTTACTTTTGACCATCTCTGGCAACGATTACAGCTTATGCTATTTTCGTAATTATTATTGCATTCGTATAAGCATTTATTTTCCATAGTGATACCCCCTTTCTTTTATTCAAATACTTTTGCTTGCTTTGTATTATCAGTTTTTTTAGTCTTTTTATGGACATTTTTTAATTTGATTTCATGTCTCTTATATTTATCATCAGGTAAGTAAAAATTTTGCCAGCCTTGTTGTAAAGACCTTCTAACCATCTCTTTTTGGATTTCTGGATCATCCGAGTTCTTAAATAAATTTTCAACTAAAGCAGTGGCTTGTGTTGGAGATATTGTTTTATTCTTTTCAAACTGTGATTGAAAATAAGAAAAAAGTAGTTTCCTTAGTTCTTTATCAGGAATATTTTTCTGAAGAAAATCCTTTATTTCTTTAAAGTTTTTTTGCTTACAGGAAAGGATCTCTTTATTAGTTCTAATATCTGTAGATTTATCAGAGAGAATACTTTTCTCTTTTTCTTTATTAGATTCTTTTTTATTATTTTTATTTATTTTATTCTTATTTATATAAGAATTATTTTCAGCATACTCATTTTCATTTGTTAATTTCAATTCATCATATTCGATACTTTCTTTTAGAGACTTTGAGTATTCTTTGGGAACTTCATAAACTATATATTGATACCCCCATTTCCCATCTATTCTTGTTTTTATCTGTTCATAAAAACCTTTATCAATTAGTTCTTTTTTGGCTTTTTGAAACTTTTGTTGTGAAAGTTTGGTTTGTTTATACATCCATTCTGATGAGTAATACCAATTAGATGGTAGTGATAAATTTTTTAAAAGGAGACTAAGAGCTTCTGTTGACAAATCTCCAATTTTACCACTGATTACTTCATTATCTAATTGAGTAAATCCTCTATTTTCTCGTTCTTTTAGAACATACTTTTTAAAGTTGCATTTTTTCTTGGCAACTACATTTTCTTGTTTTGAATTAGATTTTTTTTCATATTTATCCTTTTATTTTTGATATTACGTTTAAGATTTACCAAATCAGAATGATCCAAATAAGGTTTTTTGTCTATCTTTTGGATATTGCAGTTTTTCTGTAATTTTGACTAAAATCTGCAAATAAAAATTAGATATAAGATGCCTTAAATAGTTGTAAATATAAGTATTTGAATACAATCCCATTTTTTTATGGTAATACAATTACGGGCAAGCGAAATTAAGCTATACTTAAAACTCATTGCAAAATATATTTTGTAACAAAAACCTTAATGTTTACAAAATTCAATATTTTATTGTTAAATCAAAACTCTTGTCAATCAAGAATTTTATGTTCGTTATGATATTTTCATCTTTAACATATTTTTTAGCGTTATTTAAGAAAGAATAAAGCAATTTTTTTCTCTGATTTCTTAAATCTGCAATATTTTTTGCTTTAGTATAACCTACCGAAGAAATAAGAGAATTAAAGTTTATTTGCTTAATTTTGTCATCTTTACATTTAGCTGCAAGGTTATTTAACGCATCTAATAAATTACGGCAATTGTCACACTTAATTTTTTCATTTTTTGAATCTTTATCAGGAGTACACCAATGACATGGATTTGGTTTAAATGTAAGTGCTTTAATAATCCTTTCGTTTGTTCCCATAAAAGATTCAAACGTATTTCCTTGTAACTTAAGTGTTCCTTTTTTTAGTTTAAAAGGTAGTTTAATTTGTCTTCCGATGGATATTTCTAATCCTGTTTCTTTATCTATTATACAAGGGTATCTATCTCTGTTATTTAGAATATATTGAGTAATTTTATTTGCAACACAGTTTTCTACAGGATTATTTGGTTTAAGTTCAATTTCTATTTTATAGATAGAATTATCTATAATTGCATAGTAAAAATGATTTTTAGTGTAATTGCTTATTATTTTGTGTAAAATCTGTGGAATTTCATAATTTTTAAGTTTTTCTGCATTATAGACTTCATTTAGGTCTACTTTAATTTTTCTCATACCAAAAAGTGGCTCTTTAGTTTGTATTTCTTTTATAGGTAGCTTAAATTTAGGTTCATTTCCATCTGTTTGATCAGGGAAATAGTAATTGTAGTAGCAAACTCCTATGGAATTTAAATGAGTAAACAAAGACTGTCTTATGATATTTTTTGCGGTAAGTATATTGCAATTATTACGTTTTGTATCTTCCCAAATATCAAATATTAAGCTATAAATAAGATTTTCTTTCATAGAGTATTCTGTATCTATTAAGTTTTTATTATATGTTTCATAGTTAACATCATCTATAGCATTGTATAATAAAGTCTCTACATCTTCTTCTGTTGCATACTTTATAATTAAAGTAACTATTTTATGCAAAAAAATGTGTGTATAATCATTTATATTTTTTATTTTTGTCATATTTGTAATTATAATTCAAAATACTGATAAATTGAAGATATAAATAGTATTCAAGTTTAATATCATTCCAATGATGTAAGTATTATAAAATTTTTTATAATTTTAAATAGATTTTTTCAAGTGTCAGTTTTTATAAAACTCATTCTTTTTATAAAAGTATGAGTTTTTTAAATTTACCTTAGAGAACCACTATATAATGCTTTAGGTGGGATTTTAATTATCTTAATTTGTGTCCCAATGTAAAAAAGTCAAGAAAACGGGCTGAATTCTTGAGTTTTAGGAGCAATAATGAGACAAAAAATTAATTACATTGGGGTATGAAATGGTAAAGAAAAAAAGTAAATTTATTAGAGTTGATAAAAATACGGGCATTAAATCTGAAATTAATACTGCGGTTGCAGCGGAACCCATTAAAGATAGGGCAATTATTGAAGGGATAAAAACAGCTCTCAATAATAAGAAAACAAGAAAATATTATGCTCTTTTTTGTACCGGTATAAATACAGCCCTTCGTATTTCGGATATTTTAAAATTAAAAGTATCAGATGTTAAATCAGGCTATGTTCATACTAAAGAAACTAAAACAGGTAAAAATAAGCAATTCCCCATTAATAGCATTCTTAAAGCAGTATTAGAAAATTATATAAGGGAATTTAATTTAAAAGACGATGATTATCTGTTCTATAGTAATAGAAAAGATAAATTAAAAAACATTAAAGCAATAGATCAATCACAAGCATATCGGAAGTTAAAAGAGGTTGTTGAAAGATTATACTCTCAAATTCATTTTTCAACCCACGTATTAAGAAAAACCTGCGGATATTGGCTATATCAAACAACAAATGATATAACCCTTGTAATGCACTCACTTAACCATAGCTCGGTTTCTGTAACTATGAGATATATAGGACTTACTCAGGAAAATGTTGATAATGCTTTTAATGGATTAAATTTGTAAAATATAAGAAAATATTTTATGTTACAATTTGCGTATAATGAGCAGTATTCGTAAAGAAATCTTTTTAAAAGGTAAAAACAGAACAAATGATGTTGTAAGGTGTGTCAGAAACGGAAAGTTTTATAGAATAACATTTAAAAATAACAAAACATACACTTACAATTATAGTGATGTAAAAATAATAGAACCCGACAAAAATGAACTGCTTATTGATTACCGTTTAGATTATTTTAAAAGTATTGCAAATAAAATCGGGCTTGAACATACAACAGAAAAAGGGTTAAAGTTTAATATTCTGTTAAAAAATTATGGTATTATAAAAAAAGTTGTCCCTGAAACTATATTATACAGTTTTTTAAAAGGTGAATTACCAACTAAAGGAAAAGAAAATGAAAATGATGGTGAGGTCGGAGCTTTTTTCAAAATAAAAAAGCCATTTAAAACAAAAGCAAAAGAATTCCCAATATTTCCATTTGGATTTAACATTAGCCAGAAACAAGCGGTAGATAATGCTTTAAATAATAACTTATCTGTTATAGAAGGACCTCCGGGAACAGGCAAGACACAAACAATTTTAAATATCATTGCAAATGCGGTTATAAGAGGAGAAAGCGTAGCTGTTGTATCAAGTAACAATTCCGCAACTAAAAATATTATTGATAAATTAAAAAAATACGAAGTTGATTTTATTTGTGCATACTTAGGAAATACGGAAAATAAAGAAGAATTTATTAAATCTCAATCAATGATTCCTAAAATGGATGATTGGGAAATTAATGATGATGAAATTAAGGAAATACAAGAATCTTTAAAACAAAAATATAGAATTATACAGGAAAAATTAATTCAACAGAATGAATTATCCAAATTGAAACAAGAATTATCAGCATATGAAATAGAATATTCACATCACTTAAAATATATTGAACAATTTAACATAACGGAAATCCCAAAAGAGATTGAAAATATAAAATCTTCGGACAAAGCACTTGAACTCAGCTTATTCATAGAAATTGAAGAGGAAGAATATAAGAAGAAAAATAAACTTTTTAAAATAATACAGAAAATTTTGGAATTTTTATGTATCAAAAAGTTTAAAACAACTGTTATAGAAGAACTGCTTAAAAAATACTCAAAAGAATGTCTGATTGCTTTATATCAACAAAAGTTTTACGAGATTATAATTGTTGAAAAGAAAAATGCTGTTGAAACACTTGAAAATGAGCTAAATTTATTTGATTTTAATACAAAAATGAAAGAATATTCCGAACTTTCTACTAAAATATTCAAAGCTAAATTAGCCAACAAATATAATCAGCAAAAAAGAAAAACTTATACAATTGAAGAATTGCAGACTAAATCAAATGAATTTATAAAAGATTACCCAGTTGTTTTAAGCACAACTTATTCCCTAAGAACTTGTTTATCAAGTAATATTATGTATGATTACATTATTGTTGATGAAGCTTCGCAGGTTGATTTATGTACAGGTGTTTTAGCCCTATCCTGTGCTAAAAAAGCAGTAATTGTAGGAGATTTAAAACAATTACCGAATGTTGTAGATTCTGCAAATGCAAAATTAACCGATGAAGTTTTTGATAATTTTGATATGCCTGAAGTATACAGATATAAAAATCACTGCTTATTATCATCAGTTTCCGAATTATTTAAACAAATACCGCATACATTATTAAAGGAGCATTATCGTTGTCATCCTAAAATTATAGAATTTTGCAATAAAAAATTCTATAATAATGAGCTCATTATTTTAAGTGATATAAAAAGCGATAGAACACCTTTAATAGTATATAAAACAGTTGCAGGCAATCATACAAGAAATAACATTAATCAAAGACAAATTGATGTTATAAAAAATGAAATAATACCTAATGAAAATCTTTGTACAACAGATGATTCGCTTGGTATTGTTACGCCATACAGAAATCAAACTAATGCACTGCAAAATCAATTTAAAGGCACAGGAATAAAAGCCGATACAGTAGATAAATTTCAAGGACAGGAAAATAAAGTTATTATTTTATCAACAGTAGATAATGATATAACCGATTTTACAGATAATCCTAATCGTTTAAATGTTGCCATATCAAGAGCTATAGAACAGTTAATTGTTGTTATTAACGGAAATGAACAGAAAAAAGATACTATAATAAATGAACTTGTTAATTATATTAAATACAATAATCTTGAAATAAAAGAAAGTAAAATATTTTCCGTATTTGATTTACTCTACCAAAATTATGCCGAACAAAGAAAGATTTTCTTAAAAAAATACAATAAAATTTCTGAATATGATAGTGAAAATCTAATGTATGCCTTGCTTAATGATGTTTTAAAGAAATATAACAACAATCATGGAATTGCAGTTCATGTGCCATTAAATATGATAATTAAGGACTATAGTTTAATGACTGAAGAAGAGAAAAATTATGCTAAAAATAGTTGGACTCATGTTGATTTTTTAATTTATAAAACAATAGATAAATCACCTTATGCTGCTATAGAAGTAGATGGTTCAAAATATCATCAAGAGGGAAGTAAACAGGCACAAAGAGACATACTAAAAAATTCAATTTTTGAAAAATATGGTATTTTATTATGCAGATTTAATACAACAGGAAGCAGTGAAAAAGAAAAAATTATTAAAATATTAAATGAAAAATAGGAGGAATAATGAAAAAATTTTTTGTTTATTTATTAGTTATGGTAGTTATTATCTCGGCATTTTTATTCGGTAAATCTTCTCAAAAAGATACAGGCAGATACCAAATAATTATGCATCCTACTTATAGAGCTGATGAATATTTACTTGATACGCAAACAGGCAGAACTTGGCAAATGGCAGAAGAAACTAAAGAAAAATATATGTTTTGGCATGAAATTCCAAGAGATGAATTACCTTTATCATCTGAAAAAGAATAAATATAATGTATAAAATTTTAATTTTTCAAAGAATAAATTAGTCCGAATTTGGCATGTTTATAAAATACAATAAATAAAGAGGTAATAAGACATTTAAATTAAGTATTTTAATATAATATCAATATAGTTGTCTCTTATATATTTCAACAATTATATCGTTTATATCTATAAAAATAATTTTTTCAAGGCAATCATTATTTGAGATAAACTCTCTAACTGTAGTTATTGCAATTTTGCAGGCATCTTCAAGCGGAAAACCGTAGGCTCCGCATGATATAGCTGGAAAAGCTATTGTTTTCATCCCATATTCTTTTGCTAAACTTAAAGAGGTAATATAACAAGATTTTAAAAGTTCTCTCTCTTTATTATTCCCACCGTACCATATTGGTCCTACAGTATGAATTACATACTTTGACGGCAGATTATATCCTTTTGTAATTTTAGATTGCCCTGTTTTACATCCGTTTAAGGTTTTGCATTCTTCAAGCAACTCTCGCCCTGCTGCTCTATGAATAGCTCCATCCACTCCACCACCGCCTAATAAAGAGGTATTTGCAGCATTTACTATAGCATCAACTTTTAATTTTGTAATATCACCTTTTAAAATTTCAATTTCTGTCATATTTATTCCATAATCCACAGCTAATTATAAGTATTATTTAATGATTTCCCAATAACCGTCTTTATCAGCCCTGGTACGTCTTTTTTCATTTTTCTCCGAACTTTTCTCCGAACTTTTCTCCGAACTTTTCTCCGAATTCCTCTCCGAACCTTTTTCATTTAGTTAGGTATAATACCTATAAATCTTTCAAAATGGTATCTGAATATTCTCTTTTGTATTCAATAGTGTTTGTTTCAGTAAAATTTACCATGATTTCATTTTAGCATAAATGATAATGTTCGGAATTATTTATCAATATGACCGTTTTTGACATAAAAATGTCGTATAATTAGAATATGGATAACAAGCTGGAAGATTTTTTGAATAATAAGGATTATTATTTTATTCACTACGCATGTGACGGGTTTTATAACGGCTCAAGCCCTGCCCCTAAAATTTCATGCATTGTAATTTATAACGATAGCGAGTTGAATAAGGATAAAAAACGATTTTCGCCTATGGATTATCTTGAGGAAAACGATTTAGAATCCGCTGAAAGATTATGCCTTGAAAAATTCAAACAAATCATCTCTAACCCTGGCACTTGCTTTATCCATTGGAATATGAATATGGAAGGGTTTGGATTTAAGGCAATATCAGCAAGAGCCAAAGATTTTGGTATTGATATGCCTGAAATCACAAATGACAGATTATTTGATTTATCTTCTTATGTAGCATACCTATCAGAAAAAAGACTTTCAATAAAGCAGGTTTTATGGTTTAATTCCTTGCTTAATAATGATTTTTTAGACGGCAAAACGGAAGCTGAATATGCAAAAGAGGGCAGATTTGAAGAAATATTCAAATCCGTCAATGCAAAAGTGGTCGGATTATCTATGCTTATTGATGAAATAAAGAACAATACTTTAAAAACCGAAAATCCGTT
>CANQLG010000039.1 GCA_947624645.1 Candidatus Gastranaerophilales bacterium | reverse complement strand
CCGTGGATTGCAGCCAATGATAGGGAAATAATTGATTATGAAGCAGTATTTTACAGAAATGCCGATACTTCGGTAAGGGAATATAATGACGAAGATGATTGAATATAATACAATTCCCGAATTTGAAAAGGATTTTAAGAAGTTGGAGAAAAGGTTTAGGACTTTAGCCCAAGATTTTGAAACAATGAAAAAGGCAGTAATAGAAACTCACTATTCAAAAAAAGTTCCGACAAATGCTTTTGTTCTTATTGAAGGCTTATGTTCAGAGAATTACCAAGCTTTAAAAGTCAGAAAATTTGCCTGTAAATCGTTAAAAAACTTTGGCAATCAAACGGGAATAAGAGTAATTTTTGTATATGAACCTAAAGCTATGAAAGTAACTTTTATTGAGATATACTTTAAAGGGGATAAAGAAAACGAAGACAGGGAAAGATTAAAGGGATTTATTGAGGAGTTGAAATGATTGAAAAAATATTTACTTACATAGGCTATTTATCTACATTTTTAGGAGTTATATTATTAATATTAAAAATAACAAATTTTTTTAATCAAAAAGCCAAAATAGGTCTTTCTTACAATAAATTAAGATTGTCTTGCAACAATCTTCTATATCAAAAAAATATTGATAAAGAATTTATTAATAAATTAATTTTAGAAACAAGTTATCAGATAAACGAAAATAAAATAGAAAAAAAATATAATGACCCTATATATATAGAATTGCGTCAATATAATTTTAAAAACATCGGAAAAAAAATAATAAAAGGTAATGATTTTTATAATGCTGAAAAATTAGGCATTATCATAGATTCAAATTTTATATGTGCAGGTATTAATAATATAACACCTAATTATATAAATGCTTCCATAAATGTTTTAAAAGATAAAATAGAAATTAATTTTGATGTGCTTAAACCAAATGACATTATTTCAATTCTAGTTATAGTTTATAATGAATATAATTTTGAATGCTCACATTCTGTTCTTGGAAAATCAGAAGATATTAACAAAATCATACCGTTAGATATTTATACAGCTGATGAGTTTTATAAATTGTCATCATTTTTTGAAAAAGAAAAACTTTATTATAAAGAGGGAATAAAACTAATATTAAAATCAATTTTTTTCCCATTTTTTTGTTTTTTATTATTTTATATAATATATATTGAATTAATTAAATTATGGTGTTTAAAATGAGCTATTCTCCTAAAAGCTGGGTTGAGTGTGAATTGAAAGATGTATTTGATATTGTTACGGGGAAAACACCTTCCAAAAAGCACCCCGAATATTTTGGAGGAAATATTCCCTTTGTAAAACCGGGAGATTTAGATAAAGAAATTTTTATATCCTCAAGCGAGGACTCTCTAACAGAAATAGGTTTTAATAATGCTCCTTTTCTACCTAAAAACACAATACTTATTTCCTGTATCGGGAATTTAGGTAAAAAGGCTATTCTATCTTGCGACGGCAGTTGTAATCAACAAATTAACGCAATTTTACCCAATAAATATATTAGCCCCAAATATGTATATTACTATATAGACAAGATAAAACATTGGATGAATACAAATTCTTCCGCAACAACCGTTACTATATTAAACAAAAATACCTTTTCTCAAGCTCCTTTTCTTCTTCCATCTTTAAACGAACAAAAGAGGATTGTGGAGAAGATTGAGAAGGAATTTGAGAATATTGATAAGGGGATTGAATATTTATCAAGAACTAAAGAGCAAATAAAACAATACCGCCAATCCGTCTTAAAATCAGCATATACAAATCATAATAAATACATAAAAATTGAAGATTTATGTGAAGTGGTTCGGGGTGGTTCTCCTCGTCCTGCTGGGGATACTCGATTTTATAATGGAAACATCCCTTTTTTAAAAGTTGCAGATTTAACAAAAAATAATGAAAAATATATAAATGACTATACATATACTATTAAAGAAGCAGGTTTAAAGAAAACAAGATTGGTACAAAAAAATACTTTACTTATTTCAAATAGTGGTGCTACTCTTGGTATACCTAAAATATGTACATTCACAACTACTTTTAATGACGGAATTGCTGCATTTTTAAAATTAGATGAAGAAAGCTTATCTTTTCATTATTATTATTGGTTAAGCAAAACTACGGAATTACGTAATATAAATCAAGGAGCAGCACAACCTAACTTAAATACTAATTTATTAAAAATTCAAAAAATTCCAGACGTATCAAAAGAAAAACAAAAACAAATCGTTCAAGAAATCGAAAAACGATTTAAGATTGCAGATGAGATTGAAAAAATTGTTGATGATAACCTTGAAAAAGCAAAACAACTTAAACAATCAATCTTAAAAAAAGCATTTGAAGGCAGGCTTGTACCTCAAGACCCCACCGACGAACCCGCCTCAAAATTATTGGAAAGAATAAAACAAGAAAGAAAAATAAATGATAGAAAATAATTTAGTTACAAAAGTTTGGAATTACGCAACAATATTAAAAGATGCAGGGGTGGCATATACCGATTATGTCGCGCAAATCACTTATATGCTTTTTTTGAAAATGGATCAGGAATATTCGGATAACCTTAATCAACCGTCTTTAATCCCGAATGAGTATAAATGGAAAACTTTAATGAAATTAGACGGAACAGAACTTGAAGAAAGGTATTCAAAAGCATTAACTAAGTTATCAAAACAAAGCGGTATAATTGGCGCAATTTATACTAAGGCTCAAAATAAAATTGATGAACCCGCAAAACTAAAACGTTTATTTTCTTTAATTGACGGTGAAACATGGATTGGACTCGATATTGACGTAAAAGGTGCAATATATGAAGGCTTATTACAAAAGAACGCAAACGAAACAAAAGGCGGTGCGGGACAATATTTTACCCCAAGACCTTTAATTAAAGCAATAGTTGAAGTTATGCGCCCCACACCCGATATGACAATTTTAGATCCTGCTTGCGGTACGGGCGGTTTTTTGCTTGCGGCTTATGATTATATGAAGCAACAAACAACCGATAAAAAGCAAATCAGAGCCTTAAAAGAAGAGAGAATTTTTGGTAATGATAATACTTCTTTAGTCGTCAGTCTTTGCGCTATGAACCTTTATTTGCACGGTATCGGCGGGACAGAGTGTCCTATAAAGCATTGTGATTCTTTAATGAATGCAGGGGATATTCGTTATGATATGGTTTTAACCAATCCGCCATTCGGTAAAAAATCCGCAACAAAAATTATGGGCGAAGACGGAACAATAACTACTGAGAAAGAAGATTATCAACGTGAAGACTTTATCGCAACAACATCAAACAAACAAATAAACTTTTTACAACATATTATGACAGTCTTAAAAAATTCGGGCAGAGCCGCCGTTGTTGTTCCGGATAATGTTTTGTTTGAAGGCGGAGCAGGCGAAAAAGTCCGAAAAAGATTGTTAAATCAATTTAACTTACATACAATTCTAAGACTTCCGACGGGAATATTTTATGCTCAGGGAGTAAAAGCAAACGTACTTTTCTTTGATAAATTCCCGCCAATCGAAAACGGACACAGGACAAATGATGTATGGGTTTATGATTTCAGGACGAATATTAATTTAACTCTTGTTACAAATTCTTTAAACGATGAGCATTTGAAAGACTTTATAAAGTGTTATAGTGCAAATGATGTTGCAAAAAGACAAGAAACATGGTCAAAGGAAACTCCTGACGGCAGATGGCGCAAATATACTTATGATGAAATTATAAAACGAGATAAAACAAATCTTGATATAACTTGGATTAAAGACAAAAGTTTGGATGACTTGGAAAATATTCCTGAACCCGATATTTTAGCTAATGAGATAAAAGAAAATTTAAAATCGGCATTGGAATTGTTTGAAAAAATAGAGATATAATAATGTTAATTTTTTGTTCAAATCGGACTTTACAAATTTAGTTTTTGTTGGTAATTTCAGAAATATCAAAAAGTTTTGCTACTTTTTTAAACCAAAAAAGTCCAATTCGACCGTTTTTGTGCTTGAGATAATTAATTTCCGACATGCTATATGTTAGTGTTATTAACATATATGCCAAGTTAATGTTACAAAACATCCGACCAAAACGGACTTTAAATATACAATGGATATTTATGCAATCTGCCCATTAGAAGTAAAGAAACAACTACAATATGATTTATTTAAAACAATCAAAAAACGGAGAAGGTGGGATTCGAACCCACGGTGCAGATTACTCCACACAACACCTTAGCAGGGTGCCGCCTTAAACCTACTCGGCCACTTCTCCTGACAAGTTATGTAAATATTATCATAAATATACTATTTTATTCAAGTAGTATACGTTAAAATTAAAAAAAATACTCTCAAATTTAACTTAGGAGTTAACCTTGATATTCAGTTTTGACACAAAATCAAATAATCCTTTTTATAATCTTGCATTTGAAGAATTTTTGCTTAAAAAAAAGCCAAAAGGTGATATTTATATTATGTTGTGGCAAAATTTTGATACTGTTGTTATCGGCCGTCATCAGAATATATTTGAAGAAGTAAATATTGATTTTGCGCTAAAAAATAATATCAATATAGTCAGAAGAAATTCGGGCGGCGGTGCTGTATATCATGATTTAGGTAATCTTAATTATACTTTTATTGTCGATTATAATTCGGATTATTCATTTGAGCGATTGGCAATGCCAATAATTAACGTTTTAAAAAATATGGAATTGGATGTTTCTTTTAGCGGCAGAAACGATATATGTATTGACGGATTTAAAATTTCAGGTACCGCAAAATATCTAAAATATTCAAAAATATTGTACCACGGTACTTTATTAATAAATTCAGATATAGACACAATGTCAAGCGTTTTAACTTCGGCATCAAAATATGATAATTTACACTCTATACCGTCCATAAGAAGCAGAGTAAAAAATATTCAAGACTTTTTTGATAAAAATATTTCAATTCCCATACTATGCGAGAATATAATTAATAATTTTGACTCTGTTATTCCTGCCGAATTATCAAAAGATGAACTCAAAATCATTAATCATCTTGAAAAATCAAAATATAATACAGAATTATGGAACTACGGCAATAATCATGAATTTAATTTCATTAAAAGAAAAAGATTTAAAGGCGGAACAGTTATAATAAATGCATTAATAGAAGAAAATATAATCAAATATATTGAATTTCAAGGAGATTTTTTTGCGCAGAAAGATTTAAAAAAGTTGCAACGAAAGCTTTCCGGCATATGCCTTGATAAAAATTTATTAAAAGTTTTATCGGATAATAAAGCAGGAGAATATATCAAAGATGTCAGCACTCAAGATATATTTTCTCTGTTTGAATTAAACCTGTAAATGTTTTTTTATGGATAGCATACTGCCGCTTGCACTAAAGAATATTGCCATAATAAATATACAAAATACAACAGTATTCATTGCCATATCGGATGGTGGTACATTTAAGAAATTATGCAATTTCAATAATCCGTTTTGTACGGTATTTAAAGGCAATAATGATATTATGGCGCCTAAGAATCCGTATGCCGCACCTTGAAGTATTAAAGGAATTTTTATATACCAATTACTTACTCCCATTAAACGCATTATTTCAATTTCATCTTTCCTTGATTGAATTACAAGCTGAATTGTGCAATTTATTATAATAATAGTGAGCATTGCAACAACGATTAATACAAGTATTGTAACAGTATTAAATACAGTCGTGACGGTTTGAAGCTTTCTTGCTATTTCTTGAGCATAAGACATATTTTCAATACCGGATAATTTTTTAACATTGTCGCATACTAAAGAAATATTCTTGGGATCATCAACCGTTACATGCAGTGTATCGGGCAGAGGATTTTCCATTCCGCTGACATCAATATCTTTGTTCATTTCTTCCCAAGCTTGTTCTTTTGTAATAATCGTTACTTTTTTTACATGTTCGATTTCTTTAACTCTTGCTGTTATGTATACAGGGTCGGTATTATCCTTAAGATAAACGGATATTTCAAAAGCATCTCCGAGTTTTTCGACAAAAGTACTAAGTGAAAAACTGGTTCTGAACAAAGCACCAAAAATTGTTAAAATAGCCGCCATTGCTGCAATTATTGCTATATTAATTAATCCTGTTCTCTTTATTCCGTAAATAGTTTCCATAAAAATTCTGTACATTATTCTTACAGAAGACAAATGCCTTTGCGGGATATGCTTTTTTACTGTATCTTTAATAATTTTTTTCTTATTCATAAGTACCTGCCTGGACATCTCTTATTATAAGTCCTTGCTCCATCGTTATTACACGTTTTCTAAAGTAATCTACAATATCTCTGTCGTGTGTGGAAACAATGACAGTAATACCTTTTTCATTAATTTGCTCTAAAATCTGCATAATTTCTAAAGATGTTTTAGGGTCAAGATTGCCCGTCGGTTCATCTGCAATCAAAAGCGGAGGCCCGTTAACTATTGCTCTTGCAATACTCACTCTTTGCTGCTCACCGCCCGAAAGTTCACAAGGCTTTGCATTCATCTTATTTGATAAACCTACGACTTTTAATGCACCCATTACTCTCTCTTGTATTTCTTTTGAACGCATACCTAACGTTCTTATTACAAAAGCAATATTATCGTATACACTTATATTAGGTAAAAGTTTATAGTCCTGAAAAACAATCCCCATGCATCTTCTTATATTTGGTACTCTGTCGTTAGGTAATTTAGCTATATTGATATTACCAATCATAACAGTACCCGAGGTCGGAATTTCTTCTCTGTATAACAACTTCATTAAAGTTGATTTTCCTGCACCCGAAGAACCCGTCAAAAATACAAATTCACTGGACATTATGTCTAAATTTATATTTTGAAGCGCATAAATATCTTTATATTTTTTATAAACATTTCTAAGTTGTATCATTTAAGTAGTCCTATAATTTTATTTGCAAGTTTTTCTGCCGTTAGTCCGTAATAATCTAGTAATTCTTTAGCATTACCGCTTTGTCCGAATTCATCGTTAATACCGATTCTATGAACTTTTGCAGGATAGTTTTCACATAAAACTTCACATACACTGCTTCCTAATCCGCCTATAATGGAATGATTTTCGACAGTTACTGCAAAATTTGTTTTCTTTACCGATGTTATAATTGTATCCGAGTCTATTGGCTTTACGACAGGAACATGTATAACTTCGGCATTTATCCCTTTATCTGATAATATTGTAGCACAATCTAAAGTTTCAACCAAAGTTTCTCCGTTTGAGATTATGCTTACATCCGTGCCTTGTTTTAGAATTTTTGCTTTTTTATAATCAAATTTATAATTTTCATCAAATATATCGGGCAAGTTTGTTCTTGCAATCCTTATGTAAACGGGACCTACATATTCTGCAGCAAATTTTACCGCTTCAATTGTTTCTTTTTCATCGGCAGGAACAATAACAATCATGCCCGGAATACTTCTCATAAGTGAGATATCTTCCAAAGCTTGGTGGCTAGCCCCGTCTTCACCGACTGTTATACCACCATGGGGCGCAGCAATTTTAACATTTAATTTAGAGTAGCATATAGTGTTTCTTATTTGTTCCCATGCTCTTCCTGTTGCGAACATTGCAAAAGTAGATACAAACGGAATTTTGCCGGTGCAAGCCAATCCTGCTGCCGTTGTCATAAGGTCTTGTTCAGATATTCCGACATTAAAAAATCTGTCGGGGAATTCTTTTGCAAACAACTGAGTTTGTGTTGAACAAGATAAATCCGCATCCAAAACAACTATATTTTTATTTAATTTTCCAAGCTGAACAAGTGTTTTTCCGTATGCACTTCTGACTGATTTACATTCTCTTGTCATAAAATCCTCTACTTAAGTTCCTCTAAAGCCGATTTAAGTTCCTCATCATTAGGTGCTTTCCCGTGCCAGTTAGGATTATTTTCCATAAACGAAACACCTTTCCCCTTTATTGTATCAGCAATAATAATATAGGGTTTATCGCTTTGTTTAGCTGTATTAATAGCATTATATATTTGTATAAAATTGTGTCCGTCAATTTCTGTTGCATTCCAGCCGAAAGCTTCAAATTTTGCTTTAACATCTCCCACGGATTTAACTGTTTCGGTAGACCCGTCTATTTGAAGTTTATTTCTGTCAACAATGGCGATTAAATTGTCAAGTTTATTATGAACAGCATTCATTGCAGCTTCCCAAACACTGCCTTCTTCCAGTTCTCCGTCACCCATATATACATAAACTTTTGATTTGATATTATCAAGTTTTAAGCCTAATGCCATTCCGCATCCGATTGAAAGTCCCTGACCCAATGAGCCTGTTGAAACTTCTATCCCTTTTAATTTATTGCAGCAAGGATGTCCCTGAAGATTAGACCCGAGTTTTCTAAATGTTAGTAATTCATCTTCTTTAAAATATCCGCAATGTGCCATTATTGCATACAATGCAGCTGAGGCATGACCTTTTGATAATATAAATCTGTCTCTTTCTTTATAGTTCGGATTTTTATCAAGTTCGGGATAATGTTTTAAACATTTTGTAAATAATACGTTAAGTATATCAATACAGGATAACGAGCCTCCTGGGTGTCCTGATTTTGCATTATGAATCATACATAAGACTTCCCGTCTTAATTTTTTTGATACATTGTCTAAATCTTTTATATCAATATTCCCCATTATTATCCCTTTTTTGTTATTGCTTCTATTATAACTTTTATTAAAAATGCGGGCAAAGTTTTATAGATTCTTTTTATTCTTTCGGGTTGTTTATATGTTCTAAAAATCCATTCCCAACCCATAACTCTGAAAAATTCGGGAGCTCTTTCTACTTCGCCTGCCCATACGTCAAATGAACCGCCTACCCCTATAAAAACAGTTTTGGGCATCAATTTTTTGCATTTTTTTATAAATAGTTCCTGTTTTGGTGCGCCAAGAGCTACTAATACCAATTTGGGATTTGCATTCATCAGCTCTTTAATAATTTCTTTTTCTTTTTCGGAAGAAAAATATCCGTTATGATAATATTCAATATTTAATTGTTTAAATTCACCTTGAAGTCTTTTTACAGTCGTTTGGATAACATTTTCTTTTGCACCTATTAATGCAATCGGGTAGTTGTATGTTTGGCATATTCTAATTAATTCTTTTGAAAAATCTATACCCGGAATGCGGTCTTGGATTATACCTTTAAGTTTTAACGCCATTACAATACCTGAACCATCAGGTATTACAAGTTCTGAATTCTTTATAATATCAGAAAAATCCGTATTTTTTTGCGCTAATTCTATCATTTCAGGGTTGATTGTAACAATATGAAGTCCCTCATTATTTTGAAATTTTTGAGTTACAAACTCACTTGCTTCATTAAATGAAAGTAAATCTACATTATACCCCAATACTTTATTTGTTTTTCTTTCCATATCTAAATACTAACATATATAGCAAAAAAAGTATAAAAGTTAATATTATTTGATTAAAAGTTTTTCTTTTAATTCTTTAGCTGAATCTTCATAACCAACTCTGTCCAAAAGAGCATAGGTATAATTTTTTGATTGTTCAACCCCCGGTTGATTAAATGCATCAATATTATGCAAAGCACCCGTAATTGCAGTTTGAACTTCAAACATATACAATAATTGACCGAGGTAGTATGGTGTAACTTTAGGAATGGATATAGTTACACTGGGTCTTTTATAATCAATTAAGGAAGCTAATGTTGAATCGGCTTCTGCCTGAATAAGCTGATTCATTGTTTTACCGCCCAAATAACTTATGCCGGTATATTCAAATATGTTTGGTATTTCAAGTGTTGTATCAAATTCTTTTACTCTTAAGAAAGTAATAATTTTGTCATTCGGACCCTCATTATAGAGCTGTATTTGTGAATGCTGGTCTGTTACACCGATGGCCTTAACGGGAGTTTGACCCGTATTAACGATATTATTATTGTTATCACGTTCTTTACCCAAAGATTCTGCCCATAGTTGACAATACCAGTCAGCTATATATCTTAATCTGTTTGAATAAGGCATCATAACTGAAATCTTTTTGCCTAATTTTGTATCCATAAGATAATGAATTAAAGCATTTTGTGCAGCAATATTATAGTTTATGTCGGTATTTTTAAGCGCAAGGTCCATATCTTTTATGCCTTGTGTAATTTCTTCAATGTCAATTCCGACAAGTGCAAACGGTAAAAGTCCTACTGCAGAAAATACAGAGAATCTTCCCTCTATGTCATCGGGTATATAAAATGTTTTATAACCCTCTTGATCAGCCAGCTGTTTTAATATACCAATATTTTTATCGGTAGTGGCAATAATATTTTTTCTGTAATCTTCACCAAGCTGCTTTTCCATCATGTCTTTTATTATCATATATTGAGCCATGACTTCGGCAGTTGAACCTGATTTTGTTATTACATTAACTAGTGTCTTTTTTAAATCCAACATTTTTAATATTGAATTCATTTGGTCAGGGTCTATGTTGTCAAGAAAAAATATTCTCGGATAATTGTTTCTTTGTTCTTTCGATAAAAAATTCCAATACGGAGGTAATAATGCCTCACATACCGCTTTACCGCCCAGCTCGGAACCGCCTAAACCAAGTATTAATATGTTTTCGAAACGATTTTCTACCATTGCTGCATATTCTTTTACATACCAAATGGTTTCTTCATTGTATCCAAGATTCATCCATTGCAGTTTATGCCCCGGTTTATCTTTATTTGAGTTTAAATCGGCTATGATTTTATGAATGGAATCTTTATAATTTTCAAATTCTTTTTCTATATTTAATCCGTTTTCGTTTCCGATTATTTCCGGCTTTATACTTTGATAGTTAAGCTCTATCATTTTTCCTCGCTGTTTATAAAAGTTTGTATTCGGCATCTTTTATTATTGTACATGTTTAAAAGTTATTTAAAAGAGTTTTTAAACTTTTTTAACTTTTAGTGTTAAAATTCTTTTTATGAAAGAACTGGATTTTTTAAAAATTATTAATAATTCATTGGATAATCCCGAGTATTTGGGTGATGATTGCGCATATTTGGATGAGGCAGGATTATTTGTAACGCATGATACTTTGGTTGAGGATGTTCATTTTTCACTATATACCACTAATGCATATTTATTGGGAAGAAAAAGTATAAGTGTAAATTTAAGCGATTTAGCTGCTGCTCTTGCAAAACCTTTGTATGTCAGTATTTCACTTTCGCTGCCTAAAAATACCGATAATAAATTTATTGAAGAGTTATATAGGGGGATTAATGATATTTGCCGTGAAAATAATGTAAAAGTTATAGGTGGTGATATCACGGGCAGTGATAAAATTGTTATTTCCGTTTGTGCCATAGGCAAAAAAATATCAAAATATTTAACATCAAGAAATAATGCTAAAAAAGGTGATTATATCGTTGTTACGGGTGAATTTGGAAGCTCGGGTGCGGGTTTATATGCTTTATCAAATTTCTTATATTCGGAAGAAGATTTGATTAATAAACATTTAAATCCTGTCGCAAGAGTCAAAGAAGCTATTGATTTAGCAAAAATTATTAATAGGGATATAACCGCAACGGATGCTTCAGACGGCTTGGTTGATTCACTGTATAAAATTGCATTGGCATCGGGACGCAGTATAAAGATAAATATTAATGATGTACCTGTAAGTAAATCATTGTGTGAATTTTCACGTCGTAATAAGCTTGATTATAAACATTTTGTTAAATGGGGTGCAGAAGATTATGAACTTGTGCTTTGTGTACCTAAAGAAATATTTTGTAAATTGGATAAAACAGTATTTATTCCTATCGGGCATGTTTTAAATAAAGATAGCAATCCCGTTGTATATATTCAAAACGAAAATAATACCGAAAAGGTAGACGATAAGTCTTTTCAAAATAATTCATATAATCATTTTTAATTTTGTGTTATCATTTATAAGTGTTTTGAGATAATACGGGGTTTAGACATGCCTATTCAGATAAGCGAAGCTGATTTAAAAGATATTAAATTTGAGAATTTTATAAATACATTAGAAAATGAAACTATATTTGATAAAACAAAACGTCTCGATGCTGTTTTAAAAAGCGGTATAAAAACAGGTAATGAAGCGCTTGGAATGGTTACAATGAATAAGGTCCAACCTGATTCAAAAATAAGAGAAAAAGACGGGTCAATCCATGATGTTATAATGCTTGGTTCTAACTCATATTTAAATCTTTCAACGCATCCTAAAGTTATGCAAGGAGCAAGAGAAGCATTGGAAAAATTCGGTTACGGAATGGGAGCCGTATCTAATTATGCGGGAATTACCGACATTCATAAAGAACTTGAAGCCAGAATTGCGAAATTTTACGGCACTGAAGACTCAATAGTTTTTCCAAGCGGATATGGAGCAAATGTGGGTATTGTATCTGCATTATGCGGAAGTAATGATATCATAATCAATGATGCGGCAAACCATGCTTCAATATTTGATGGTTGTATACTCTCAGGTGCTGAAGTTAAAATATATCCGCATCGTGATATGAAATATTTGGAACGAATTTTATCAAGAATTCCTGATGAAAAGACAGGCCGCTTGATTATTACAGACGGTGTATTTTCAATGGATGGAGATATAGCACCGTTAGATGAGATAGTGAAATTAGCCAAAAAATATAATTGTGCAATAATGGTAGATGATGCGCATGGCGTTGGTATAGTCGGAAAAACTGGCAGAGGTGCGGCAGAACATTACAATGTAATGGATGAAATTGATTTGCATGTGGGTATGTTGTCAAAAGGCCCCGGAGGTTTGGGCGGATATTGTGCGGCTAAAAAAGAAATCGTTCAGTACTTAAGATTATATGCAAGAAGTTATTTCTTCTCAACAGCGCTGCCGGCATCTGTTGCAGGCGGTTTGAACGAGGTATTTAAATTGCTTGAAACCGATAGTGCAGGCAGAGAAGAGTTAATGAATAAAACGGATTACCTAAAAAAGAAACTCGTCGAAAAGGGCTTTGATATCGGTCATTCGCAATCTGCCGTTGTACCTGTTATGATATACAATGAAACAACTTTGTTTGAAATGTATGAAAAACTCAGACGAAGAGGTGTGTATGTTAACATTGTTACATATCCAGCCGTAAGAAGAAAAGAATGCAGATTAAGGCTTTGTACAATGAAAGATTTATCATATGACCAACTTGATAAAGCTGTTGAAATCATTGCTGAGCTCGGAAAAGAATATGGAGTTATCAAATAAAAAATCCGTACTTATTACAGGTGCAGGCGGGTTTATAGGATTTAATACAGTTAAGGTTTTTTCTACGGACGAAAATTGGCAAATTTATGCGCTTGTTCATAAAAATGTGCCGGAAGATTTAAAATTACTTAAAAATATTACGATTATATCCGGCAATCTGGCTGATAATAATTTTATTAATGAATTATATTCAAAATTCAGTTTTGATATAGTAGTTCATATTGCAGGTTTGGCAAGTGATATAGGTTCGGATGAAATATTTAAAAAAATTAATTATGAGTCAGTAAAAAGCCTTTCACATCTTGCAAAAGAAAAATTTATATATATTTCAAGCACTGATGTATACGGAATAAAAGATTTTAATAATGCGGATGAAAATACACCTTTTTGTGAATATCCCAAAAATCCTTATCCTAAATATAAGATAATGTCTGAAAAATATTTAAATGAAAATTGCGAAAACTATGTTATTATTCGTCCTGCAGCAGTTTGGGGCAGTAATGATAAAACTTTGGAAAATAGGGTCGCGGAATTTTTAAAAACGTCGCCTTTTATTGTACATTTCGGCAGATGGAGAGGTAAAAATCGCTGGCCGCTGGCTAATGTTGATAATGTTGCTAAGACGATACTTTCATGTGCATATTTCAATGAATTTAATAATCAGGCTATAAATGTCATAGATTGTGAATATACTACAATGGATAAGTATTACGAATCAATTATAAAAAAGTATTTTCCGAATAAAAAATTTAAAACCATAACCTTACCGTTATGGATAGGAAAGTTCATAGGGCTGATTTCAACTTCTGTATCAAATATATTCGGATTAAAACATCCTGTTTTTGATCCTACTTTTTATGCGGTGCATCATGTAAGCTCAAATCTCGATTTTTCCTCGGAAAAAATGAAAAAAGCTATTGATATGTTAAAAAATACAAATAATTTTTCTTAAATTAACAAAAAAAATTATGTTTATTTTTGAAGCATGTGCATAGATAATCGGAACAGTAATTATGAATTTGATAAACACAAAAATAACACCTCAGAGTAAACCTGTAAACGGAGGTGAATTTAAAAATCCCAATTCAAAAGTAAAAACGTCGATATTTTATTTTAACGATTTGCATGGTCAAATTCCGAAAATGCAGAGATTATATAGTGCGGTGCAATGTGCGCAGTTTAGAGCGGAAGAAACAGGGTCTGATTTCTTTAAATTTTCATCAGGTGATACTTTTATAGGCTCTGATGAAAAAAGAAATACCGCTGCTGCCAATTTCTTAAAAATAGCAGATATAGATGCACAAGCTCTCGGTAACCACGAATTTGATATTACTGCTTCAATCTGTGCTAATTTACTAAAAAATACTGATACAAAAATTCTTGGTATGAATATGAATTTCCCTGATAATTATTCTGAAATGTCAAAAAGAGTTATGCGTTCAACTGTTGTAACAGATAAAAGCGGTGAAAAATACGGCGTAATCGGGGTTCAACCGTCAGATATTTCTAAACGTTTAAAGAAACCTGAAATTTTAGAGGGGATAACAATTGATGATAAGGATCAAACCATTGTTGAGCTTCAACAAGAAGTTGATATGTTAAAGAAACAGGGAATTAATAAAATAGTTTTGCTCTCACATGAGGGAAATGAAACAGAACGTGAAATAGCCAATAAAGTTTCGGGAATAGATGTTATATTGGGCGGACATTCACATGATTTGATAGAAGATGTAAAAGACGGCGAAAATCTTTTCTATTCTCCCTCTGGCGAGCCGGTTGTTATTACGCAGGCAGGGCGTGACGGGAATTACTTTGGTCTTCTTAATCTGGAATTTAATGACAAAGGTCAAATAACTTATGTTCAAAATAATGTAACCAATACTAACTTATATTCGCCTAATTTGGTTATGACTAAAACAATGGATTCAATAATGGGAGTATCTCCTCAAATAGGTACATTATTTTATGTGGACGCTATACCGAGAAATAATTTGGTAGAAGAAAATCCTTGGGCGGATTTTGTTGCAGATGCAGTTAAAAAAGAATTGGATGCAGATATTGTACTTGTAAATTCCGCTAATTTTAGAGGCAGTGTCGGATTGGGTACTGTTACCGAACGTGATATTTCAAGTATTTTCCCGTTTAATAATAAATTGAGAAAAGTAAAAATTAATGAAAAAGATTTGGTAGATGCTATTAAGTTCTGTGCAAAATCATTAGTTTCAAAGAGTTCAAAACCCGGTATAATGCAAGTATCAGGTCTTACTTATACAATGAATTTACAAGGTGAGCTTGTTGATATGCAATATATTGATAAACAGGGAAATATTCATTCTGTTGATGTTAATAATCCTGATCCGAATAAAACATATACCGCAATATATGATGAATTTTTACTCAGTGGCGGTGACGGACTGGATATGCTAAAACAAGAACCTCAAAATATCATTGAAAAATATGATTTTGATAAAGATAAATGTACAATAGATTATATTAAGAAATTAGTACAGCCGTTCAATGTAAAAAAAGATAACAGAATAAAAATTGTTTAATTTCTTTATAAATATTTAATTTGACCTTTTTTTGCTTATTTTTTACAATAAAATAGAAATAATTTAACATGTAAAAAGGATATTTTGGAGTATAGAATGAAATCACATAAAGTAGCGGTAATTGGCTGCGGTATTTGGGGAAAAAATGTAGTAAGAAATTTTTATAATCTAAATGCGCTGCATACGGTTTGCGATTTGGATGAAGAAAATAGGAAAAATTTAAAAATTCAATATCCTGATGTAAACATAATATCGGATTCGAATGAAGTATTTAATAATCCCGAGATAGAAGCTGTTGCGGTTGTTACACCAAGTCATACACATTATAAAATAGTAAAAACAGCAATAGAAGCAGGTAAACACGTATATGTAGAAAAACCTATTTCTACCGTATCAGCTGAAGCAAAAGCTTTGACCGATTTAGCATCAAAAAATAATATGGTCTTAATGGTAGGGCATTTATTAATGTATCATCCTGCCGTAAATCGTTTAAAAATGCTGATACAAGAAGGAGTACTCGGGGAAATAAGATATGTTCAAAGTGACAGATTAAATATAAATTACTTTAAAAATGACAGAAGCGTTATGTGGGATTTGGCTCCGCATGATGTATCAATGACAAGTTATATATTGGGAAAAGAACCGATAAGGGTGATAAGTGCCGTTGGTGCGTCTTCGGATAACAATGATATTATGGATATAACTCATGTCACTATTGAATATGAAGATAATATTATTGCTCATATTTCAGACAGTTGGATACATCCTCAAAAAAGAGTTAATTTGCTTGTGAGAGGTACAAAAGGCAGTGCTATTTTTGATGATACTTTGGCCGAGAATAAACTCCAAATTTTTGACAGTACATCTCCAAAGGTTTCTAAAACAGAAGTGCTTGATTATATTGAAATAGAACCATTAAAACTTGAGTGCCAGCATTTCTTAACATGTATTGAACAGGGTAAACAGGCAAGAAGCGACGGACATAACGGTTTCAATGTTGTAAAAATACTGGAAGAAGCAGAAAAAATTATGTTGGGTGAAAAAGTTAAAGCATTAGATTCGGTTAGTTTTGCCCTGTCAAGAAGTAAAAGGTAATTAGAGGTTAATTATGGCTAATTTATTAACGATTTTGAGAATGATTCTTGCAGTCATAGCGTTAGAATTTTTATTTTCGGGAAGACCCGATTATTCAATAGCATCAGTATTTTTAACTTTGTTTGTAATAGTTTTAGACGGGTTAGACGGCATTGTTGCAAGAACATTAAATGAACAATCTAAATTTGGCTCAGTATTCGATATATTGGGTGATAGAGTGGTAGAAAATCTTTATTGGATTGCTTTTGCCGTTATAGGTTGGGTCGGTGCTTGGGTGCCTATGGTGGTTGTCGCTCGGGGAATTTTAACTGACGGATTTAGAAGTATTGCGTTATCAAAAGGTTATACTGCTTTTGGTGAATCAACCATGATGAAAAATAAATTTTGTCATTTCTTAACCGCTTCCAGATTTTCAAGGGCTGTATACGGAATCGCAAAAACTTTAGTATTCCTAATACTTATTATTGCTTATATTCCTAATTTTGAATATTATGACGGTTTGAGTGTTGATGCATTTCTTCGTTTTGCTAATATTCAACCGTATTTAATAACTGCTGCAAATATACTTGTGTATATAACCGTTGGAATGTGTATAATTAGGGGTATTCCTGTTTTAATTGAAAGTAAAAGATATTTAAATGAAGATAAAGGCGAAGTTTAATATTGCTTTATATGAACCTGAAATTCCGCAAAATACCGGAAATATAGTAAGATTATGTGCTTGTACGGGTTCAAATTTATTTTTGATAGGTAAACTCGGATTTTCTCTTGCGGATAAATATCTTAAACGTGCAGGTTTGGATTATTGGGATAATGTTGAAATTATAAAATGTGATACATTGGATGAATTAATTTCAAAATACCATAATTCAACATTCTATTATCTGACAACAAAATCTAAAAATTTGTATACTTCGGTAAACTTTAAAGAGGGTGATTTTTTGGTTTTCGGACCCGAAACAAGAGGGTTGCCTGAAGATATTTTGTTAAAAAATAAAGATTGTGCTATAACTATACCGATGCAAGACGGTCAAAGAAGTTTGAATCTTTCTAATTCTGTTTCGATAGTATTATATGAGGCTATAAGACAAAATGGAGTATATTAACAAAAAACTTGTATTTAATCTTTTACCTGAAAGAGAAGCTGACTCAAATAAATCTACTTTTGGCAGAATACTTAATATTGCCGGTTGTAATAATTATAGGGGCGCTGCATATTTGTCATCAGTTTCGGCATTGAAATCAGGCGCAGGATATGTTTGTCTTGCGTCAATAAATTCCGTTATTGATTCTGTTTCTTCAATGGCAAGTGAAATTACTTTTTATGAATTAAAAGCTGTAAATGGTGCTGTTGCAAGTGATAATGATATTAATATTATTGATAATTTTGATGTGGTTTCAGTCGGCTGCGGTTTATCCGTGGCAAGTGAAGTTAAAGATTTTTTGTTTAAATTATTTATTAATCGCAATGAAAATAAAAAATTTGTAATAGACGCTGACGGACTTAATATTCTGGCTCAAATAAATGAAGAAATTATGCTTAAAAATTGTATTATTACTCCGCATCCCAAAGAACTTTCAAGATTACTGAATGTTCCTTTAGATGAAATATTAAATAACAGAGAAAAATATGCTAGAATTTCAGCTCAAAAATACGATTGCGTGACTGTTCTTAAGGGGCATAATACGATTGTTACGAACGGAGATAAAATATATTATAATACATCCGGTAATAGTGCCTTAGCTAAAGCAGGCAGCGGAGATGTTCTGACCGGTATTGCTGCCGGTTTTATGGCACAAGGACTTTCTCCTCTTGATTCCGCATTATGTTCCGTATTTATACACGGTTTATCAGGTGATTTTGCTTCTTATGATTTAACAGAGTATTGTGTTTTAGCTTCAGATGTAATTGATTATATACCTGTTGCAATAAGTGAAATATTGTCTATTGAAGAGGAACGGTTATGAGTCAGGATAAAATTGTTGAACTTCAACATAAATTAAAAGATAATCCCGATAATTTGCAATTAATTGAAGAACTAGCAATTGAATATTCTAATACTGGTGAAAATGAGGAAGCATTAAAAAAATTTTTATATTTAAAAGATGCTGACCCTGAAAATCCTGAAGTCTTTTATAATATTGGTATAATTCTTGAAAAGTTGAAATATAACGATGAATCCGTAAAAGCCTACGAAAAGGCATTGGAACTGGCTCCTGAAGATTCTGATATTATCTTTAATTTAGCCAGTGTCTATATAAAAATTAAAAAATTTGAACCGGCAGAAAAGTTGTTTTTGAAAATTATTGAAAAGGACAGTAATGATGAAAATGCATATTTTCATCTCGGAGAAATTTATTCAAAAAGACTTGAACATGAAAAAGCAATAGTATATTTAAATAAGGCCTTAAATTTAGATTCCCAAGACGTATTTGCCAAGTTTTATTTGGCTTATGAATATTCAAAAATCGGTAAAATTGATGAAAGTATAAAATATTATAATGAAGTAATAAAACAGAATCCCGATTACAGCTGGGCGTATTATAATCTTGCATCAATATATCTTGAAAAAGGTGATGAAAATCAAGCGCTATTATATTTGGAAAAAACATTAAAAACGAATCCTTCTGATATAAAATCTTTAAAATTAAGTGTGAAACTGTTATGTAAAAAGAAGAAATATGCTGCAGCGGAGCGAGTTGTACGTCAATGTTTGCATGATAATCCTGATGAGGCTGATCTATATTATTTATTGGCTAAAATATTTAAAAAACTTAATAACAAAATCAATTATATTAAATATTTAAAATACACACTAAAACAAGAGATGACATTTTCGGGTAATATAGATGTGTTAAAAAAAGAACTGAAAGAAGCCGAGAAAAAATAAGCCGTGCCACTACCTATCGACAAATAAATATAAGGTTTTTTGTAAAATTATCTACTTTATAATCAAATACACCCACAGGCTACGTTTTAGTGCTGCTATGTTCCCATCCTGACACGGTTCAACGCTCTATGCCATACTTAATTATACTATCAACAATAAAAGTACAATCCGCCTTACAAATATATGCCTCACAGCAGGCTCTGCACCCCGCATTTATGGCGTTCGGGTCGAGAGATTCGCTAAGTCCCCGTGGAGC
>CANQLG010000038.1 GCA_947624645.1 Candidatus Gastranaerophilales bacterium | reverse complement strand
AGAGGCTCAACAACCAAAACAAGAGGTTCAACAACCGAAGCAAGAGGCTCAACAACCAAAACAAGAGGCTCAACAACCAAAATCAGAGGCTCAACAACCAAAATCAGAGGTTCAACAACCGAAACAAAAGGCTCAAAGTTCTTCATCAAAACAACAGCAAACAAGGGCTGAACAACATGAAAAATTACTTCAAGAAATGGGAGTAACTGAAAAATTTCAAGATTTTCAGAGTGATTTGTTGTCGGAAAGCTTAATACAAGATAAAAGATCCGGAGAAGCTTACATTGAATTAGTGCAAAAACTAATGAAAAAACATAATATTTCACAAGAAGAATACGATAATTTAATATTGGAAATTATGAGAAAAACTAAAATGGACGGAACGGATACTTCTTTATTTGACTATGTATTTTCAGAGATACAAGATGTTCAACTTGATAAAGGAACAACTTTATACCATGGGACAACAGCAGATGCAAAAACCGCCATATTAAAAAATGGTTATGATATACAAAAGCAAGTGCACTTTGAAAGTGGCAAAGGTATTTATACTGTTGCTAATCGTGAACTATTAATTAATCCGGAAAATGGACAATTAGGATATGGAGATGGAAGTACAATATTACAAGTTATATTACAAAGATCCGGAAAATATGCCCAAATACCACAAAGTGGTGTATCCAGAATAATGCAGGCTCAAATAATAATAACTGATAAAATTCTAAATAGCGGAGTTTCCAGTGAATTAGTAATGGACGTTATAATTAAACATCTTAAACAACTTGGGTACGATGGAGTTATAACAAAAACACAGAATGCTCATGTACCCTATACTGTAATATGGGATCCGTCGACTGTAACATATGCATAATTTTATATATAACTTGTCTTATTTTACATAAAAATCAGCATTTACATATATACGGACTTTAATTTTACCGGCTTCAACCGGAGTAGATGGCGCTGCTTCTTCAATTGCACTATCTGTTGTCATCATTGCTTTTGGGGCAAAAAATCTGCCGTTTGATACAACTGAATCAGTTGAACAAGATACTCCAATTTGTTTAATACCATCAACGGATGTCCCTGCTGCTTTTGCCAGTATATCTGCCTGTTTTCTCAAATCATTTAATAATATCGGATATTGCTCATCACATATAGATTTATCATTTTCGTATGTATATGAAAGTCCTTCGGTTCTGTTTGCACCGCTTAAAATTGCAGTATCAATCAGAGTTGATACTTTTGTTATATCTTTTGTCACAACACTTACCGAATTTACTGCAGTATAGTTTTTTATCACTCTTTGCCCGGTTTTTGTGTTTGAATAAACGGGACGAATTGCAAAACCTGTCGTTTTTATTATGTCAGAGTCTGCATGCGTAACTTTTTTTAAAGCTTCTATAATTTTATTTGAAATTTCATTATTGTCAGTTGAAGCTTTTTGAGCTGTTTGCGCCGTATTTTCAACAGCAAATGTAATTTTTGCTATATTTGGCGATACTTCTTTTGTTATTGATTTATTTAGAGAAATAAAGCCTGCCTCTTTTTTTATATCCTGCATATTTGCCAGTGTTAATCCGTTAACAAACATCAGAGATAATATAAGTGAAATCGTAAAAAATAATCTGTTCATTAATGTGTACCAACCTCTTCTTTTTCCGAATTTTGTTCAACATTTTCAGTATTAATTTCATTTATTTTAGATTCGGGTTTAATTTTTTCCGAATCCGTATCCGACATAAATTTAGCTTCGGCACGTTTTGCTCTCATCATAATTTCTTTTATCTGTTCAGGACTTAATCCCTGATATGCCCCAAATCCGATTAAAGAACGGCGGTTATTTAATGCATACAATGACAGCGCAATAATTGCCCACAGCATAATCCCCTGATATATATTCATTGTGGCAGCTATATTTTGTAAACAATGATTCCAAAGTTTCATACAAAGCCAGCCGGGAGAAATCACAAATCCGGCTATCAAGCCTAATACTATAAATATAGCGGCAAAAATACCACGTATTCCGTTTATTGTAATTACTTTATAATTTTTATTCATTATTTTTTCCTTCGGATAATAAAATAAAATCCCTTTCATTAAGTATTATAACACCCAACGCACTGGCTTTGTCAAATTTTGAACCCGGATTTTCTCCCGCTATTACATAAGATGTTTTTTTGCTGACGGAAGAAGAAGTTTTTCCTCCCAGCTGTTTGATTTTTTCTTCAAAAACATTCCTCGGTTGAGACAAAGTACCTGTAATTACAAATGTTTTACCCTCAAAAATATCTGAAACCTTTTCGACGGCACTGCCTTTAGGGTTGACCCCATATTGTTCAAGTTTTGCCAATATAGTTCTATTACTTTCATCTTTAAAATAACCAAGTAAACTTTTTGCTGCCTTTTCTCCGATACCGGGAATTTGAACCAATCGTTCAAATTCGGCATTCTTTATATTTTCCAAAGACGGGAACTCATTTGCAATTATATCAGCTGTTTCTTTACCTATATGTTTTATGCTTAATGCCGTTAAAAATTTAGTCATTGTCGGATTTTTTGATTGCTGTATTGCCTTATAAAGGTTATCGGCCGATTTTTCTTTTACCAAATCCAGCTGCATAAAATCATTTATTGTAAGTGCATATAAATCCGCAAAATCTCTGATTAAATTTTTATCCCATAATTTTTCGACAATAGATTCACCTATTCCATCTATATCCATAGCTTCTTTAGACGCCCAATATTCTATTTTTCCTTTTAGTTGAGCCGGGCAGTTTAAATTATTCGGGCAATATAAGACTACTTCACCCTCGGGTTTTATAAGCTCCGCACCGCAAGAGGGACAATATTTGGGAGTTTCATATACGCCAAAATCTTCGTTTTCTCTTTTTCTTATTACTTTCGGAATAATTTCCGCAGCTTTTTTTATTAATACTTCATTGCCAATATTTAAAGATAATCTTTGTATTTCGTCAAAATTATGCAAACTTGCTCGTTTTACCGTTGTACCTGCCAATTGAACAGGTTCTAAAAGTGCAACGGGTGTTACGGCTCCTGTTTTTCCTACCCCAAGTTCAATTCCAACCAGTTTTGTCCATACTTCTTCAGGCGGAAATTTAAATGCCGTTGCCCATTTTGGGGCTCTTGAAGTATAACCTAGTTCATTTTGAAACGAAATATCATTTATTTTTATTACCATTCCGTCTGTTGCATAATCTAAATTAAATCTTTCATTTTCCCAATATGCACACTCTTGTATTGCTTCATCTATATTCTTTACAAGTTTATGGTTGGGATTGACCTCAAACCCTAATTCACTTAACAAATCCAATGCCTGTTTATGGGTTTTAAATAATTCTCTATCTTCAGATATTGCAGTGTATGCAAAAAAATGCAAATCTCTCTTTGCCGTTATAGCAGCATCTAATTGTCTTAATGAACCTGCAGCCGCATTTCTCGGATTCGCAAATTCTTTTATTCCGTTTTCTATATTTTCCTCATTTAATTTCTCAAAAGATGAAACAGGCATGTAAACTTCACCTCTAACCTCAAGATTTATCGGCTTTGATAATTTTTTGGGAATTGAGTCTATTACTTGAATATTTTCCGTAATATTTTCACCGATTATACCGTTACCTCGAGTTGCTCCAAGTTTTAATATCCCGTTTTCATAAGATAATGCACACGACAATCCGTCTATTTTAAGTTCCACAACCATTTCTATATTTTGATTGTCTGAATTTTCTTTTTGGACTCTTTCATACCACTTTCTTAAATCGTCATAATTATTTGAATTATCCAAACTATACAACCTGTATTTATGTTTTATTTCATTAAAACCTTCAATTGTTTTATCACCTACTTTTTGAGTAGGACTATCGGGAGTTATCAACAAAGGAAATTCTTCTTCTATTCGTTTTAATTCTCGATATAGCTCATCATACTCAAAGTCGGTAATTTTAGGCGCATCAAATACATAATACGCTTCATTATTTTCTTTTATTATACTTCTCAGTTCCTGAGAGCGTTTTTGTGCTTGTGTAAAGTCCATATATTCTTTAAATATTTTAATATATTTGTTACTAATATTATTTCATTTTATAATAAAAAGGGTATGTCGATAATAAATTTTATTGAAAAATTTAAAAAACTAAACAGGACACTTTTTACTACACCCTCACACGGACAAGGGGATTTTGTTGCGCCTTTATCACTTAAACTGTTAGGTCATAAATTTTTTACTTGTGATTATTCCGAAATAGAAGGTTTTGACAATCTTGCATCTCCTATCGGAATAATAAAATCGGCACAAGATAAAGCAGCAGAAATATATGACGCAAAAGCAACTTTCTTTTTAATAAACGGGGCATCTTCAGGAATTGTTGCTTCTATGTTTGCAATTTTAAAAAGAGGTGATAAAGTTTTAATATCAAGAAACTGCCATAAATCCGTATATAACGGACTTGTATTCTCAGGTGCCGTACCGATATGGCTTATGCCTCAATATAACAGAGATTGGGGAATTTTTGAAGGCATTAATATTGATTATCTTGAAGAAATGCTTGCAAAAAACAGAGATATCAAAGCTTTTATTATGACAAATCCTACTTACGAGGGCGTTATGTCTGATATTTATCAAATCTCTAATATTTGCAAAAAATATAATGTAATACTTATTGTAGATGAAGCCCATGGAGCATTGTGGAATTTCCATAAAGCGTTAGGTACTCCTGCTTTATTTCAGGGTGCTGATATAGTCATTCAATCACTTCATAAAACAGCCGGAGCGCTCAATCCTTCCGCATTGTTACATATAGGCAAAAACTCTCCATTGGGGACTAAGGCTATTCAACAAGCCCTTAACCTCATAAATACGACTTCTCCATCTTATCCTTTACTTGTTAATATTGAAGCTACAATTGATTATTTAAATTCTGAGAAAGGGAAACTTTACCTATATGAATTAGTTAAAAACATTAACAGACTGATTAGGTCGCTTAAAGCTATTCCTAATTTAGAAGTGTATTCTTACAATAATGATATTACTAAAATTCTTGTGAAAGTCACAAATATGTCAGGTTATGAATTATCCGATATTCTGTATGAAAAATACGGAATTGAAGATGAAATGGCTAACGAAAAATCAGTTTTATTTCTAACAGGGCTTGGCACAACTAAATTAAAGTTGAAAAAACTAGAAAAAGCAATGATTGATATATGTGCAAATAATATTAAAATATCTGAGGATAAACCCCCTAAACATTATGAACCTGTTGAACCCAGGATAAAATATACGCCGGCAATGGTTTGGGGTCGAGAATATAAAGAAGTCGATTTGAAATATGCACTTTCAAGAGTTTCTATGGAATTAATTGCGGATTATCCGCCTGGAGTACCCATTTTACTTCCCGGGGAAGTTATAAGAAAAGAACACCTTGACTATATTTCCGATAGACAAAAAATTAAGGTTCTGGTTTAATATGTTTAATTTGTTCAGAAAAAACTGCCAATATTTAAATTGTCCGCATCTGAGGGAAACTCTTCATTTCTTTTATTATGACATAAGATCTTGCTGCGCTAATGCCCCCGGTATCAATTTTTATCCGGAATATACGGGGCAGGAAATTGATTGGGATTACGTATATAACAAAAGAAAAAAATTAATTAAAAAGATTAATAATTCAGGAAATAATTTCATTCCTGACGAATGCAAAAATTGTTTTGAGATTAAAAATAATCTGTCAAATAAAAAAATAGAAAATTTTGACAATAAAATTTATAGATTATACATCCAAAACAATATGTCTTGTAATGCTAAATGTATATATTGTGTTTTTAATGAAGTTACGCAAAGAAATTATAGATATAAAGTATTGCCAATTATAAAAGACCTTATAGCAAAAAATATACTCAGTGAGCATGCGGTTGCATATATGTCAGGCGGGGAAATTACTATTTCTCCCGAGTTTGAAGAATTATTATCATTACTATTGTCATATTTAAAATCAAAAATTGAAATTTTAACAAGCGCAATCAAATATTCAGAAACAATTAAACAAGCTTTTAAAATGGACAGATGTATCATGCTTGTTTCGCTTGATTCGGGCAAAGCACAAACATATAAGGCTATTAAACAGGTTGATTGCTTTAATAGGGTTGTTAATAATCTGTGCGAATATATAAATGCGGCAGATAGCGCAAGACAAAATATAACATTAAAATACATTATAGTTGATGAAATAAATGATAATGAAGAAGAAATTTCTGAATTTATCAATTTAAGTAAAAACATTGGAATAAAAAAAGTTAGGATTGACGTTGATAATGTAAAATATGCATTAAACGATAATAAGAAAGTACCGCAAAATTATTATTCTTTAATTAAATATTTTAATGAATATGCAAAGCAATCAGGGCTTGAGATTGTGGATAGTCCTCAAACGGAAGAAATCCTATTACAAAAATAATATAAGGCATATGGGATGTTTGAAAATTTTCTAAGAAAAAATGAATACTTAAATTGTCCTTTTATGAAACATTCCCTGCATTTTTTCCATGATTGTATAAAAGCATGCTGCACAAACGCAATAGGACCATGTTTTTATCATCAATATAAAGGCGGAGAAGTTGATTGGAACCATGTTTATGAAATCAGAAAAAAATACATTAAACGTATAAATTCTTTTTTTCATAAAAGAACTATCCCTGGCTGCTGTAAAAGATGCAGTGAACTAAATTCATATATTTCAAAAGAGCCCGTTCCCGAGTTTGATAATATTGTTAACAGATTATATTTCCATAACAATATGTCATGTAATGCTAAATGTATTTATTGCTGCTATGGCTGGAGGAAACGAGGCTATAATTATAAAGTGCTTCCTTTGGTTAAATCTTTAATTGAAAATAATCTTCTTGATAAAAATGCTTCTGTATATATGTCAGGCGGTGAAATAACCATTTATCCCGAATTTGAAGATCTGTTATATACTCTTTCCGATTACTTGGATTCTAAAATTGAAATACTTACTTCAGGCATTAAATACTGTAAATCTATTGAAGATGCCTTAAGTAAAAATAAATGTATGATTATAGTTTCACCCGATTGCGGTGATAAAGATACATATAAAAAAATCAAACAGGTTGATGCTTTTGATGCTCTTTACAATAACTTAAAACTATACTCCGAGGCTTGTAATTCATCAAAAGAAAATATACTTTTAAAATATATTATTGTTGACAATATTAATGATAATAATACAGAAATCGAAAAATTTATCAAAATGGCATATGAACTTAATATCAAAAATGTTAGGCTTGATATTGACTATGAAAAATATAAATTGAGCAAGAATATAGATGTTCCAAAAAATTATTATGATTTAATTCTTTATTTTAATAAATTGGCATCGGATTATAATTTGACTGTACAGCATTGTAATCAGGTGGATTTTATTTTGGAGCATAACAAAAAATAATGCTTAATATATTAACAACTGTTTTCCTTATAATAAGAATAGTGTCAAATCCGATAGCTAACGTATTTCAAAAAAAATTATCGGACAAGATTTCTTCTTATGTCATAAATATGTACTCTTATTTATTTTTAAGTCTTATAACAATATCATTTATTCCAAAATACATATTAAATATAGATTACGATTATAAATTAACAGGATTAATAATACTTGCAGGATTATTATGTATACTTGGTACAAGTTGTACAATTAAAGCCGTAAATATAGGCGAATTATCAGTTTTAGGGCCTATTAATTCATATAAAAGTATAATAGGACTTATAAGTGCAATATTTTTATTAAAAGAATACCCCTCCTTTACGGGTATTATAGGTATAGTACTAATAATTTGGGGCAGCAGATATATTTTTGAAACAACAAAAGAGGGATTCTCATTTAATATTTTTAAACGAAAAGACATTCAGCTTAGATTTTCAGCATTGATTTTAACAGGGATAGAAGCTGCTATTTTAAAAAAAATCATTTTGCTTACAAGTGTTGAAGCCTGTATGATATATTGGTGTATTTGCGGCTTTTTATGGTCATTTATATTTGCAATTATTACAAAAAAACAAATACTACCAAAAGCCCAAAATTTTGGCATTTATATTATTATCATAGGCATCTGTTTAGGTTTAATGCAATATTCAACAAACTATGTATTTTCAAATATGAACGTCGGCTATGCACTGGCATTATTTCAATTATCTTCAATAATAACCGTTATATTCGGCTATAAATTTTTTAATGAAAAAAATATTACACGTAAACTTATAGGGACTGTTACAATGCTTTTAGGCTCAGTATTAATTATTTTATTTTAATACTTGACTTAGAGCAGGTCTAATGGAGTATTATGTTATAAACGGAGATAGAAAAATGACCAAATCAAAAGTATATTTTACAAAAGAAATTACACCTGAGAGCCTTATAAACATATATGAAAAGCTTGGTGTAGTACTCAAAGACAAAGTAGCCGTAAAATTATCAACGGGAGAACCCGGCGGACATAATTTTCTTAAGCCAGAATTAATAAAAAATTTAGTAAACAAGGTTCAAGGTACTATTGTTGAATGCTGCACAGCATATGAGGGAAAAAGAATGGACCCTAAATTACACTGGCAAGTAATGCAAGATCACGGATTTAAGGCAATTGCTCCATGTGATATTATGGATGAAAATAACGAAATTTCAATTCCCGTAAAAAACGGATTCCATTTGAAAGAGAATCTTGTGGGCGAACATTTGAAAAATTATAAGTCAATATTAGTATTATCTCATTTTAAAGGACATTTAATGGCAGGGTTTGGCGGAGCACTTAAAAATATAAGTATTGGTATTGCTTCAACAGCAGGTAAAACTAATATACACACGGCAGGAGTTACTCGTGATGCCTCAAAATTATTTGACAATCTGCCCAAACAAGATGATTTTCTGGAATCAATGGCTGATGCTTGTGAATCCGTAATTTCCTATATGGGAAAAGAAAATATGGTTTATATTAATATAGCAAACAGGTTATCAGTTGACTGTGATTGCGACAGTCATCCGGCTGAACCCGAAATGGATGATTTGGGTATTTTTGCATCAATTGATCCTGTTGCACTTGATCAAGCTTGTTATGATGCCGTTATTAATGCAAAAGATGAGGGTAAGGCAGCTTTAATTGAAAGAATGAATTCAAGACACGGTATTCATACCGTTGAAGCCGCTTTTGAGCATAATTTAGGCAATAGAGATTATGATATAATTTCTATTGATTAACATTAAGTTTAAGTTTTTCTGCTATTAACGGAGTAAAATAATCCCAAGCGGTTTCATTAGGGTGCTTATCATTAAGCACCATTCTTTCCTGATTTTCTATTCCGTCTTTAAAATCTTTTATATCTATAACATTAAATCCGTTTTTAGCCAATTTTTCTTTAAAAAGTGCTTCATTATTAATATATCCGTATATTACAACCGAAAAATTAATTTTATGCTTCCAGTGTTTTTCCAAATTTTCTCTTGTTTTTATAAAATAAATTACTTCTAAATCGGTAATTTTATCAGCATTTTTATCATTTTTTATATAATATTCTACCCACTTATGATTAATAAGTTTGCACAAGTACAAGGATTTTAAAAAATTATATAAATAATTTTTATAGTTATCCATAACAAGTTTATTATTTTTGATTGAATAATGTAATAAAAAAGTATTTAAATTAACATAAAAAGTATAAACCAGCATTCTTCTTGTATGGTCTTGAATCATAATATATATAACTTCATCCGAATCAGGAACACGCTTATAAAAAGAATGTTTTGTCGATTGATAATACATATGCTGAAAACTGCCTGCCATTACAGCTCGATTAATTACAGGTCTTTTTAATATTTTTGAAAGTTTATAAGTAAATGTTTGATTGTCATTTAAATTTTGCCCGTACGCATAAGAACACCCAAATACTACAACCGGCAATTTATTATTAAAGTCAAAATCTATGGGAGTATTTCTTCCGTATTTATCTACATCCAGCAAATGAACATAAGGATTGTTTATAATATATTTTTTTGGATTAGTCCAGTCTCTGCGAGAAGCATCATATCTGTATATTAAATCATCTGCCGTAAAAAATATAATAAAAAAAATAATAAAATTAATAAATATTATACGAAATATTTTTTGATTCATTTTTTACCCATACTTGTAGTAAAATTTTAACATAACAAAAGGATTATAAAAATGATAAGTAATGAATTAAACGAAAAATATAATAATTTAAAAACATATATTTCAAAATTTAAAAGTGCAGCAATAGCCTATTCATCAGGCACTGATTCGACCTTTTTGTTAAAAACTGCACAAGAAGTATTAAATAATAATGTTATAGCTATAACCGCATCATCATGTTCTTTCCCCAAAAGAGAGCTGGATGAGGCAATCGTTTTTTGTAAAGAAAATAATATCAGACATTATATTGTTATGTCCGAAGAACTGGATATTGAAGGTTTTAGTAAAAACCCCCTAAATCGTTGTTATTTATGTAAAAAAGAACTTTTTACCAAAATAAAAAAAATTGCAAAAGAAAATAATATAGAAAATATACTGGAAGGTACAAATAAAGATGATGAAGGGGATTATCGCCCGGGGATGCTTGCAATTCAAGAACTCGGGATTAAAAGTCCGTTAAGATATGCAAAATTAACAAAACAGGAAATAAGAATTTTATCTGAAGAATTGAATTTACCTACAAGCAATAAACCGTCTTTTGCCTGTCTTGCGTCAAGATTTGTTTATGGTGAAGAAATTACTAAAGAAAAATTACAAATGGTTGATAAAGCCGAACAATTATTATTGGATTTGGGTTTTAAACAAGTAAGAGTTAGGATTCATAATCTTATGGCAAGAATTGAGCTAAATGAAACAGACTTTCAAAAAATAATCAAACAAAATATAAGACAAAAAATAATCAAAGAATTCAAAAAATTAGGCTTCACATATATATCTTTAGATTTACAAGGATATAGAACCGGCAGTATGAATGAAATGCTTAGCCCATATGAATAATCTTATATCAAACTTACTGCATTTTATCTCTTATATATGCTATCGCTGGATTAAAGTGTGAATACTCAGTCTCAAGTTCCATTGATTGCAATATTGATTTGAAATGATTAAATTTTGGATGATCAGGTCTAAATATTTCTAGAGATTCTTCATTATTTTTTAAATTACCGCCCCAATCTCTACAAGGCCAAAATAAAGCAACTGAGTTATATTTTTTTGCAAATTCAACAAAATTTTGCATATCTTCGTAATTTTTTGATGAAATTACAAAAGCTAAAAACAGATTCTTAATTTTATTTTCTTTTTTTAAACTGCTTAACCACTGAATATTTTCTACTACTTTCTTAAAATTACCGTTTTTGACAATTTTATTATATGTATCTTCATTTGATGCATGAATAGAAACCATTATATTTATAAGCCTATCAGTAATACCTATTTCATCACAGTTGTATTTATCACATAATATTCCGTTTGTTAAAAGATTGAACTTTAAATTTGGATATTTTTCAGCAGCTGTTTTCATCAATAATCGAGTATGTCTGCTAGCAAACGGATCTGCCGTCGTGCTTAAAGTTAAAGCTTCGGCATCTTTTAATATTGGAATATACAGTTTTTCTATTTTTTCATTTTGTGCGGCTAATTCTTGATCACTCAATCTGGAAAGAGTTGGTCTGCACATAATACAATTGACATTACATTCACAATCAGAACCGATACAAACCATTTTGGGGAATTGTTTTTGAACTTTTTTATATTCTAAACCCTTGGTAGGTATTAATCTATAATTATAATTTGATGCTTTAAAACATGCTACCGGAGAACATGATATATATTTACCCTTAAGGAAATTTTTTCTTAGTTTTATTGCTTTTTTTGAATTATATATTTTTTCAAAAGAATTTTCATTTAAGTTCCCAATCATAGCTTCATTCGGATCAACAAAGCAATCAGGACATAAATATACTCTGCCGTCAGGATATAAATATACCTGTGAAAATCCTCCCGGACATACAAATTTTCTTTTTTGAAATTTTTTAAACAGTAAATTTATCCAATTCATAATAACTCTTCCAATATAATTTTACATCAATATTTTATTCTTTAAAAGAAATAATTATTTATATTTATTATTTTATATTTTTTTCAGTTGAGTTTTATCGTTATCCAAACTTCGTCAATACTAAGATAATATATTCAAAAAATTTTCTGTTATACTTAGTAAAAATAAGTTTGATTAAATTGTGAGGTAATATATAATGAAAATTCATCAAATCAGAAACGCAACAATAATTATTACATTCAATAATAAAAAATTTTTAATTGACCCGTGGCTTATGCCCAAAGACTATATGCCAGGTTTTGAAGCAGGAATTAATTCCAATATAAGGCAGCCAAGAGTTGAACTCCCGATAAGTATTGAAAAAATCGTCGATGTTGATGCAATTATTCTAACTCATTACCACCCCGACCATTGGGATGAATTTGCCGCAAATGCAATTAATAAGGATATTCCTTTCTTTGTTCAGACTGAAATTGATAAAGAATTAATCGAAAACTTGGAATTTAAAGATGTAAGAGTGATAAATACAAACGGAACTGATTTTGAAGGGATAAAATTATATAAAACCAATTGTCAGCATGGAAAAAGAGAAATTATAAAACCCATATGCGAACAAGCAGGAATGCCATATGATTCTATGGGTATAGTATTTAAATCTCAAATTGAAAAAACTCTGTACGTCGCAGGTGATACTATTTGGTGCAGTGAAGTAAAAGAAGCACTTGATAAATACAATCCAGATGTTATTGTTACAAATGCCTGCGGGGCAACTGTCTTAAACGGTGAAAGAATAATTATGAATATAGATGATATGAAAGAAATTTCTTCATATTGCAAAAATTCAAAAATCATTGCAAGCCACATGGATACGGTTAGTCACTTAACCGTTACAAGAGATGATATTAAAAATTTGAAATTGGAAAATGTTATAGTGCCCGATGATAACCAGATATTAGTATTTTAATATATTTAAAAGCAACGGACGTATTATTATAAAAGTATCTTGTAGCATTAAGCAAACTTAAACAGTCTGCGCAAGGAAAAGCTAAATTTTTACTTCACCTAAATTTTTATAACTGCTCATTGTTATATTCTTTTTCTATTAATCAAGCTTGTTATGACACAATTATAAATTCACCTGACCGAGGCAAAAGTGATTTGATTGAACAAATGAAGTCAAAACACAGTATTCATACCAGTTTATGAACTGAAACTTGGAAAAATAGAATACAATAATGTTTACAAAATTTAATAACCCCGATATTCTTGTAATTTTTTTTAGTAGCAATTACTTATTAATTATATGTTAGTAAGTAAAATTAAAAATAATTCTTATAGATATTGTTGCAATCAAAAACCTAGTATTAATGCTTTGTTAAATAAGGCTGCAAAAAATGATAGTTTCGAAATAAAATCTAATAATTCTGAAGTAATTCACAATATTGACCCTATAAAAAAAGCTTATATAAATAATTCACATTATCTTTCTATGTATCAAAAAGAGTCAGAAAAAGACATATATAAAAATGTATTTACAAACGAAAGATTTAATGTTTTAGATAATTCAAATATTGAAGAATTAAAATCTATTGAAATATTATGCCAAGAAATAGAAGAAATAAACAATCAAACAGAAAATAATTATAACTTACCAAAGGCCGTAAAATGTATGGTCGATTTACATTATTTTAACCCTGATGCTTATCAATATATAAAAGATAATCCATATTTATTAGAAAAATATATTAAAAAGAAATTATCAAAGAGCTATTTTTGTTTACAAAATATGACTCCGGCCGGATTAAAAGAAATAGAAAAAGGCTATATCGATTCTCTAATTCGGGACTATATTTCAAATAGTGACAGTTTCATAAAAAATCCGGAAAAAGTACAAAAGTTAAATAAATGTCTAGCCGAGAATAAAACGGAAGGAATAATGATTGTACAAAGAGCTGAACGAGAAACAGGCATGTTTAACGAAATTCCTATTGAAGACAAAACTCTGACCACAAAAATTAAGCTGACAAATTTTATTCACCAATTAGAAACCAGGAAGGCAACTTTCTCAGGGTTTGAAAAAAGTTATACATCTGCTAATTTAAAAGGCAAATTAACAATTTACGAATATATTAAAAATAAAGAAAATTTATCTTTAGCTGATGCTATGTTAATGATGCCATACTTAGATAAAAATATGCAAAGCAAAATTTTAGAACTTATAAAAGGAGCTAAAGTTTCAGATGACCGATTTAAATCAACAACATTTTCTAACGAATTTCCATACGAATGGTTAAGTTCTTCTTCAAATCCAAATCCACAGGCTAAAATTATTAATACTATTACCCTTCCGAAAGGTATTGAAGGAAGATATATTGAAGAATTAGATAATATTACAATAGGCAACAGACAATGTGAATTTTTGATTAACAACATTAATAAAGAAATAACAGTAACTGATGTAGCTTACGATGCGGAAAAAAATATTTTTCACATAAAATCAAATTTAAAAGTTATAGAATAAATTTTAATAATATAATTCTTAAATCAAACGCCCTTAATGGGTATAGTGTTGTATTTTCATCATAATTAATAATCATTTTATTCCTTAATTATAGCTGTTTCCATATATCCAGTTTAAATTTCATAAACGGTTCATTTTTATCAAATAAATCCTGTTTAAGTATTAAATCTTTTAAACTAATCTTTTCCCCATTTATTTCTTCTGTTATATCATCTAAATAATTTTGAGTTATAACTTCTTTTTTGTAGATTAGAGTTTTTATCATATTTTGATAATAATTATATCTATTTTCCAAATTTAGAATATCTATATGATTTTGTGTTCTTTGATTATGATTTTTATTTATAATATTTACTTTTAAATTTTCATTATCAGAAAAATATTTAATTAATGAACGATTATCCAAGCTAAATTCAATATAGTCTTCTAATTGTTCAAAATACGGATTAACAATTATTTTATTATCTGCTAATTTATAAGTACAGTTACAGGATCTGCATATCGGTATTAAATTATATAAATTTAATGCTAAATAATAATATTCATTCTCTGCAGCGAAATGATCTAAAGAAGCTTCGGCAATAACACTTCCATTTTCTTTTGTAATTGTAGAAAAATATTGTTGACCACAATAAGGGCAAACTTTAATATTAAGTTTTTCTATTAATTTTGCGGCATACCAAGTTTGCTTTTTTGAGATTGGAGTTCTGAAGTGTTTATATTTTTGCCTGAAATCAAATTGTTTTTTCTTAAACTTTTTATATTCACTTTTAACGGTAAAATCTTCATTAAATGGATTTTCTATAAATAATTTTTTACAGTCATCATAACTTAATCTTAATTTTTTCTTATTGATTTTACTCAGACAATACTTCCAATGTTCTTTTTTTATCTCATCTAAAATTTGCTGTTCAACGAATATTTGTTTCATTATTTATCGTCTCCTGAATTTTTTAATTTTCTTTTTAATTCAAAATTTTCAACAATAATATTGATTATATCCTTTTCTGTTCTGGGATTCGGAATATTGTATAATTCTCTTAGTAATGATTTGCGTAAAATTGGTTCACTTATTTTATTTATTAAATCCTCTGTATTCTTAAATTTATTATTAATTTCATCAATTAAGTTTTTAGGTGGATTTAAAAATTTGTCGGATAAAGGCACCCACCACATATCCTGTAATATTCTTATATCATTTTGTATTAATTTTATTTTGCTTTTTGCAAATTCTCCAATTGTACAAATACCATCACAAGAATTTAAGAAAAACTCATTTTTAAATAAATCATAGATATTTGCACAGAAAGTATCAATATTCTTTTCGTATATTCTTGTTTTTCCGGTTTTGTCACGATTTAACAAAATAACATTTTCACTTGACATATCTGATAATATAAAAGGAGAATGAGTTGTAAAAATTATATTTATGTATTTATTTGGATTTATTTTATTAAAAATATCAATTATATAATAAACCATCTTTCTTTGCCATTCCGGGTGCCAACTTAAGTCCATCTCATCAAAAATAAAAATATCTAAATCCCAAGGCGCAGTTGATAATATATCAGCAAAAAGCCTTAACATCCTTTGTTCTCCTGTACTTAAATCAAAAAATGTAAATGGGGTTTTTTGTCCTCTAAAATTATAAAAATTACATTTGAATATACCTAAGTTGTTTAAACGCTCCATCTCTTTATTTAGTTTTTGATCCACAACATATATCATGTAATTCTCAATTGCTCTGTAAACATTACCATCATCCGTTACAATAATATCTTTAAAGATATTATTGTTTTTAGATAATTCTTCTTCCATATAAATACAAGTATCTAACAATTTACTAAAAGAACTTAAGATATTATCAGTTAATAAAAGTTGTTTAATTTCGTTATTCGTATTGTTTACAAAAAGTTCTTTTTTTATTTGAATATAAAAATTTTTGAATTGGATATGTTTTTCTTTGTCAGCGCCATCTAAATTAATTAATATTTTGTTTAAATTTTTTAAATTTATAAGACTTTTATAATAAATTCTATAAGAAAAAAGTTCTGCAATTTTCAAAAGAATAAATATAAAGCATCCGTTTGACACGACCTTATGTGCAAACTCATCAATATCTTTGAATCCACCTCTCTTTGCCTTTTCTATTATATAATTATCAGAATCTCTTATTATATCTACTAAATCCCATATACTATTAAAAGAAACTTCTTCTTTGCTAAACATTTGCGGAAAATTTATATTAACTTGACGTGTGAGCCATTCAAACTGATTTTTAATATTGATTTCGTATCCGTAAAAATCAAACATCAAATAGTTGTTCTTATCACTTAAAATTTTTATTTCTTTGTTGTATTTTGTTAGATTTTTATCAAATAAGTTTCTTAAAGAATGACTTGTATCGTATAAACGAAAACGATCATAATAAAAATAATTATCGATTTTTTTAGATATGATATCAGTCATATGTATATCTTGAGGAAATGTTAATATATCTTCATCTTCTTTATTTAAAAATGGTCTAAATACTGCACATTTTTTTATACCACTTTCTTCTTCTGCATCTATTTTATTATTATCAATATATAATTCTATATTTTTACAACCGGATAAATATTTGTATTTTCCATTTTCATAAAAAAGCAAATAATAATTGTAAGGTAAAGTATTATCAAAATAATCATCAACTTCTTTTTTATAATTTTTTCTAAGAATAGAAATTAAAGCATTACATAGATTGCTTTTCCCTGAACCATTTGCTCCTATCACTGTTTTTATGTTGAAGTTATCTTCAAATAAATTATAATTATTTGCTGTTGATAATTTAATAGTTAATCTTTTTTTTTCGGAATTATATTCTGTTTTATTTTTTTCATTAAAATCAGTCGACAGAAGTACTCCCAGCTCATCAATATTTTTATAATTCTTAATCCATAAATAAACTAATTTCATCACAAATTCCTTTTTAAATAATTACATTTTTTGCTTTTGTATTTTTTATCATAACTTAATACACGTCATTAGTATTAACTAATAAATTCATTGTTTAGAAAATGTAAACATATACAAAAACTCCTTTTATACCATTATTAATAGCATTTCCGACATAAATATCTTTTTATCATACCGGATAACCCGAATGGTAATTCATTTAATATTCTATATTCATAAGCTTCTATGAATTTATATAGTTCAGATTTTCCAAATGTTTGTAAATTGTTTTGATATTTTTTATCAATTATATCATTTAATTCAGGACTTAAAAAGTTTATCCTATAATCATAGATTTTGGGTTAAGCAACTATGATAGGACACAAGTTTTATAATTATCATAATATTCCTGAAAATAATTGAGCTAAAATTCTTATTCAAGTATTGATAACTTAATCTTATATGTTTTACCTCCGCAGATATTTTCAACTTTGTATTCATACTTATTTTGATTAAGTATAAGCCTAACTGCACGGCGGGTAATGTTTTTCAATTTTACTTTCGATTTTCAAGCAACAATTATTTTAAATTACCTCATTTTATAAAAATTTACTATTTTGTCCGTCGCTGAAATTCGCACACACAGGGCAAATTCAGCAATATCAAGAAATTTATTTGAAAATTAGCGGACTTTTCTATCCTAATAACCGTCCATATGAGAGATTTTGATTACCTAATTCTCATTTAGGGGGTAAGCAGCTCAATCGTCCTTACAATAAATCTTTATAATTTGTAATAATTTTAACAATTTTTTTATAGGTTACGTTTTCTAATAAACGGAATAATAATATGAATATAAATTTTTCAAAGTCTAATCAAATACCACAAATTGTAAATCAATTCAGCACAAATCCGATAAATTTTAAAGACGGTAGCAAACAAGACTGTCTTGAATTTCAAATGTTAACCCCCGATGCTGAAGCTCAATATCAAGAACAAAAAGCAAAAACAGATGCGCAAATAAAAGTATATCAGGAAAAAAAATCATATTATGAAGCTGAGAAAATAGCTTGCGAATAAGAAAAAGACTTTTGCGAAGATATTATGAATCCGGATAAACCCTATTATCAACAATTAAGCGATTTAATTGAATCTCTGAAACCGTTTGAAGTGGAAGAAGAAGAATACAAAGCCAAAAGACAAGAACTTCACGATTCTATAACATACAAAGCATTTATGGATCCTAATTATAGTGAAAATATTATCAGGATTATAAAAAAATACAGACCTGATTATCAAATTTCAAAAAACTCACAAGATACATCTAAAAAAGTTTTGACAGCTTTAGTAAACAAAATAACAGATAGTCTTGATAATGATTTTAATGATAGAAAAAATGCCGAATTAGCCAGATTTAAACAAAGTTGTACACAAATTCTAACTCCATCTTGTAGTGATAAAGATTCCAATTCTCATTTTTCATTGATTGATAATGTAAGCTCAACTCTTTTTAAGACAAAAAATATTAATTCTTGTGAAGACATAATAAAAACATATACAAATAGAATTTATGAAGTCAAACGCATTATTTCGGACTATGACGAAGTAATTAAAGAACAAAAGGAAGAACTTATAACGTACAGAAAATACCTTATAGAAAATCCTCAAATTGCTCCTTTTTATAAACCATACCAAGACAGTGAAAAAATCTATCAAGAATTAATAGATTTAGGAGGGTGTCTTGATGTTTCGGATGTAGTTGATAGTGATTTACAACATATTATTTCTTTCTTAGAAAAACTGGGATTAATAAAACCATTATACCTTTCAGACAGAAATAGAATTCCAAGAATAATAGTTGACCCGGCCCAGAAAAGCAGCAGCATAAATCGGGAATTATTTAAACAAAGAGGAAAGTCATTTACCTTAATTGATATAACAGATGAAACATCTAAACAAACCGCCCAATACTTATGTCAAAAAAAGGCAGATTAAAAACATATCATCAGTTACAAAAAGAATATAAGTTACCTGATAGTTATATGAATAATGTATATTTTCCCCAAATAGTATTTCAAAACAATAATCAAACACTGTCTTTGATTGAGTTAAATGACGATACAATAAAAGCACTGGAAGAGCAAGTAACAAGATTAAACAGAACACACCATGTTCCATTGGATGAATATTATAGCTCAGATAATATTTCACCGAAAGAAAGATATATTTCTGCAACACGATTAAAAAGATTAGGCTTTTTCTCCGCTAACGGGCTAATAAAACTTGTTAAAAACAATAAATTACAAGGTTACACAAAACAAGTTGAAACAAAAAATGGGCCAAAAACTCAAGCATATATAGATTTGTGCGACTCGGCAAATATAAAAATATTATTAGAATTAAGAGATAGGAATAAAACTACTCTTTCTTTAAGTGAATTTGCAAAAGCAGCCGGCATTACTCAAAAAAATCTTATGAAAAATATTAAAGACGGAAATGTCGACATAATTAAAGAAGTTATATTTAATATGGATTTAGACCATATATATATTGACTTAAATGTTGAAAAAAACCGTCAATTTTTATTTGAGAAAGAATTCGAGCAACAATTAAAAAAGGAACAAGTTGAACAAGAAAGACAAGAAAAAGAATTACAAAGAATAAATAACAAAGATTTAAGAGAAAAATATGCTTCTCTAAGAATGAAACTTGTATGGTATTTTTGTCCAAATACAAAACAGATAGCATCACAATTGGCTTCACAAGACGGTTATTTATGTAAACTGCTTGAAAAAGATACTAATGATGAAGAATTAACTCAACATGAAAAAATAAAAATAAATTCATACAGAAAAAATTTATGGCTTTCGGCAGGCACCGATGAATTAAAAGAAGGATTTAAAAAAGCTGATGAAATTCTTAACCAATTAAAGAACTTTGGTGTTGACTCAATAGATAATGAAGAAATAAGAAATATTATTACAATGTATATAGATTTTTAAATCAAAATTTTGTTAATTTCCCTTTTCTTTTATTTATATAACAAAAGTGCGGTTGATTTTCCAATCCGGAAAACCAACCAAAGTGGCTCTTGTTGGTTTACCTGTAAATGGATTTATTACTGAAAACTAAAAACGTGTCCGTATGCAATTAAAATATCCCCGACTTCAATTCTTGAAATATCTCTTTCAATATACGGTTCAACTTTATCGTTGTATGCTTTCATTCCTTCACGTTCTAAAACCCATTCCGATATTGTGGCTGTTTTGTATAAATTAAAAATTTCTGAACCTTGTGTTACTTTTTTCGAAATAATCAGCAACGCATACAGACTGATTGATTTCGCCTTTGGCTCAATAATTCACTTTGTAAAACAACTACGCTTTCACTTCAAATAAACAGCCAAAATTCAGGTGGGAAAATAATTACAACCCAATTTTTTCAAAAAAAAGCAAACCACTCAATTAACTACAAACTACATAAAAATTTCAATAAAAACTGGGCCCGGTAGGATTCGAACCTACGACCAAGGGATTATGAGTCCCCTGCGCTAC